>CAJQOL010000139.1 GCA_905479925.1 uncultured Kangiellaceae bacterium
AATATTTGAGCGCCATATGCAACCCCAGCAACACCTTGTCCATTGTCCGTTACAGCGGCAATTGTTCCCGCTACATGGGTGCCGTGCCAGCTGGAATTAGATGGAACGCTTCCGAAAAAACATTGGTTGAAAGAACTAGTCCAATCGCCCGGATCGCTAGGATCTGCGTCTCGTCCATCGCCATCGTTAGAGACACTTAAGTCGTCAATAAAATCGTAACCCGCTAGTACGTTGGCATTTAAATCACTGTGATCGGTGATCCCAGTATCAAGTACTGCTACAACAACACCTGTTCCATCATGTGTATCCCAAGCGGCTTCAGCGTTCATGCCACCGGTTGCTTCATGATAGTGCCATTGGAGATCGTAGAAAGTATCATTTGGCACCAAGTTTGGTTGCATCAAAGCATCTTCTTGAATCGACAAAACGTTTGGATCGGATTTTAAGATTTTCATCATGGCCAAGAACTTATCGCTATCTTGTGCCTTTTCTAGGTTGATGACATGGCGGTTATTAAGAGCCATGTTTCTAATGTGCCTAAGAGGTACGCCGCTCTTTTCAGAAAGCCGAGTCATCATGTTTTTTATCTTTGTGCTCTGACTGGCTTTTATTTGGCTTTCGTCTTTATATTTTATGATAAACCGTTGGACAGGTTCGGCAATTGCTGAGCCAGCGATTGCGCATCCTAAAATCAACGAGGTTAAAGTAACACTCTTTTTTAAAGTGCTCCGGGTATGCTTCGAATCCATGGATTCCTCCTTTGCGGGCAAAACTTATTATGATATTTTTATTCTGATAATAAATGGCACTTGCACTTAGATTTCTGATCGATGACGACCGAAATCAAACCTAATCGCAGCATAAATAGAGAGAGACGGGAAGGGAGCCCGCTTTAATATAATCGAAGATAGAACAAGCATCCGTTACCACCCCACTCCAATAACAGCTAGTAAAACCAGCTGTTGCTCAATAATACTACGCTAATCTCAACCCAGTACAAAGTACTTTGCGGTCTAAATAAACGGTAATTTTTCACAATTTTGATATAAACAAACCAATAAAATTAGCTATTGACCCTTGCCTTTACCAGTATTTGACGCGATGATAGCCGCCTAAAACTTATATTTAATGCTATTTGAGAGGGAACGGTCCTTGTCTATTTATTGACCGACCCAGAAAGACTCTATTTTTAAAGGAAACCGATGTCTAGCTCGTATAATTCCGAATCCATTGAAGTCCTAAGTGGACTTGACCCTGTAAAAAAACGTCCTGGTATGTACACCGATACGACGCGCCCAAATCATTTGGCGCAAGAGGTTATCGATAATAGTGTCGATGAGGCGTTAGCCGGACACTGTAAGAGTATTACCGTGTTGGTTCATAAAGATGGTTCATTAGAAGTACAAGACGATGGACGAGGTATGCCGGTTGATATTCACCCGGAAGAGGGGGTTAGTGGGGTCGAACTAATCCTTACTAAACTTCACGCCGGTGGTAAATTTTCAAATAAAAACTATGAGTTTTCCGGTGGTTTACACGGGGTTGGTATTTCGGTTGTTAATGCTCTTTCTAGTCGGGTTGACGTTTTTGTAAAGCGAGACGGAAAAAAATATCATATTAGTTTTGCCAATGGTGAAATGAAAACGCCTTTAGAAGTTGTTGGTGAAGTCGGTCAAAGAAATACAGGAACAAGTGTGACTTTTTGGCCGGACCCAAAGTATTTTGACTCCTCCAAATACTCGATGTCTAAGCTGCGTCATTTATTGCGCGCAAAGGCAGTACTTTGTCCAGGGTTGAAGGTAACACTAATTGATAATAATAGTGGTGACAGAACCGAATGGCACTACGAAGATGGACTTAAAGATTACCTAAAAATAACCGCATTAGATATTGAAAGCCTTCCCGAAGAGCCGTTCACAGGTAGTTTTAAAGGTGATACCGAAGCCGTTGATTGGGCCCTGTTTTGGTTGCCAGAGGGTGGGGATGTTGTTAATGAAAGTTACGTTAATTTAATACCAACTGTACAAGGTGGTACTCATGTTAATGGTATGAGAACCGGATTATTAGATGCCATGAAAGAGTTCTGTGAATTCAGAAACTCTTTACCGAGAGGCGTTAAACTTACTGCCGATGATATTTGGAACGGATTAAGCTTTGTTTTGTCGGTAAAAATGCAAGACCCGCAGTTTTCTGGACAAACTAAAGAGCGATTATCCTCTCGGCAATGTTCGGCCTTTGTTTCAGGAGTAGTCAAAGATGCGTTTTCTTTATGGCTGAACCAAAACCCTAATTATGGTGACCAATTAACCGAACTAGCAATTGCTAATGCGCATAAACGACTTCGTTCTCGTAAAAAAGTAGCTCGAAAAAAGATAACCAGCGGACCGGCGTTACCTGGAAAACTATCCGACTGCTCTGGACAAGATATAATGGCCGGCGAATTGTTTTTGGTGGAAGGAGACTCTGCTGGTGGTTCGGCAAAGCAAGCGCGAGATAAAGAGTTTCAGGCTATTATGCCGCTGAGGGGAAAAATCCTAAATACCTGGGAAGTTGATTCAACTGAAATTCTAGCTTCTCAGGAAGTGCATGATATATCGGTTGCTTTAGGTTTAGACCCCGGTAGTGATGACCTAAGTGGTTTAAGGTACGGAAAGATTTGTGTTCTAGCCGATGCTGATTCCGATGGGTTACATATTGCAACGTTATTATGTGCTTTGTTTACCCGTCATTTTCAAGCTCTAGTAGAAGCGGGGCATGTCTATGTTGCTATGCCGCCACTTTACCGGATAGATGTCGGTAAAGAAGTTTACTATGCACTTGATGAAGATGAGCGGCAAGGAATTCTTGACCGTTTGGCGGCGGAAAAAAAGCGTGGAAAAATTAATATTCAGCGTTTTAAAGGTCTAGGTGAAATGAATCCTAAGCAGCTTAGAGAAACAACAATGGATCCAAATACTCGACGACTTGTTCAGTTAACTATCGATTCTCAAGAACATACTTTTGAGGTAATGGATATGTTGCTCAATAAAAAAAGAGCGGCGGATCGTAAGTCATGGCTTGAAGAAAAAGGCCAAATGGTTGAAATAGGTTAATAAAATTTCTAATCGGGTATGGCTTAAACGTTATGGGTAATAAACCATAATATTAAGGCTCAATTTTTTACTCAATTTAAATTAAAAATAAGAGAATTATGGAATTAAATTTTGACGGTGTAGAACAACAAACTCTTGCTGAGTTTACCGAAAAATCGTATTTGAATTACTCCATGTATGTCATCATGGATAGAGCCCTGCCGCATATTGGTGATGGACTAAAACCCGTGCAGCGAAGAATCGTATATGCAATGAGTGAATTAGGGTTAAAGTCCACCGCAAAATATAAAAAATCCGCAAGAACCGTTGGTGATGTATTAGGTAAATTTCATCCCCATGGTGATAGCGCGTGTTATGAAGCTATGGTGCTCATGGCACAACCATTTTCCTATCGTTATACGTTAGTCGATGGTCAAGGAAACTGGGGGGCGCCAGATGACCCAAAATCGTTTGCCGCAATGCGTTATACGGAGTCAAGACTTTCAGCATATTCGAGTGTTTTGTTATCTGAACTAGGGTTAGGCAATGTTGATTGGGCGCCAAACTTTGATGGCACCTTAAAGGAACCCAAGGTACTGCCTGCGCGGTTACCTAACCTACTACTGAATGGCACAACCGGCATCGCGGTTGGTATGGCGACGGATATTCCTCCTCACAATATTCAGGAAATAGCGAGTGCTTGTATTCATTTGTTAGACCACCCTAAAGCAACACTTGATGACATTATGGAAATCGTTCCAGGGCCTGACTATCCAACTAACGCCGAGATAATTAGTACTCGTGAGGATATTTATAAAGCGTATGAAACAGGGCGTGGCAGTACTAAAATGCGTGCGGTCTATGAAATGGAAGATGGCGAGGTTGTTATTCATGCTCTACCGCACCAAGTTTCTGGCGCGAAAATATTAGAGCAAATCGCTGCTCAAATGCAAGCCAAGAAGTTACCAATGGTTGCTGATTTAAGAGATGAATCGGACCATGAAAATCCGACCCGTCTCGTCATTGTGCCACGTTCAAATCGAGTGGATATTGAAGTGCTTATGAAGCATCTTTTTGCGACTACCGATTTAGAGCGAAACTATCGCATAAATATGAACGTCATCGGTATTGATGGTAACCCTAGAGTTAAGGGACTATTAGAATTTATTAGTGAATGGTTGACATTTAGGACGCAAATCACTCGAAGACGTTTAGAGTCTCGATTGAAAAAAGTGAATGAGCGGTTACATGTGTTAGACGGTTTGTTAATTGCATTCTTAAATATCGATGAAGTCATCAAAATTATTAGAGAAGAAGACAAACCAAAGCCTGTGCTAATGTCACATTTTGGAATTTCTGATATTCAGGCCGAAGCTATTCTTGAGCTTAAATTGAGACACCTCGCCAAATTAGAAGAAATGAAAATTCGCGGCGAGCAAGACGAGTTGGCCAAAGAAAAATCTGGTCTTGAGTTAACCCTTAGTTCTAACCAACGGTTAAAAACTTTGGTGAAAAAAGAAATTAAGCAAACAGCAGCAGAGTTTGCTGATGAGCGAAATTCTCCTATCGTTTCTCGAGAGGAATCTAAAGCTTTAACTGAAGCAGACTTAATGCCCAGTGAGGCGGTTACCGTAGTACTTTCAAAAATGGGTTGGGTAAGATGTGCTAAAGGGCATGAGGTTGATGCTGAAAGCCTAAATTATAAGTCTGGTGACCAGTATGGTTCATCGGCGAAAGGTAAGAGTAATCGTTCAGTTGTATTTATAGATTCTAGCGGTCGCAGTTTTGCGTTACTGGCGCATAGCCTACCTTCTGCGCGTGGGCAGGGAGAACCATTAACCGGTCGATTGAATCCGTTAGCCGGAACAACCTTTATTGACACATTAATGGCGGAAGACGAACAACAGTATCTATTTGCGAGTGACGCAGGTTATGGATTTGTTGGTAAGTTTGCCGATACCATTACCCGTACAAAAAATGGAAAGGCCTTGTTGTCTTTGCCATCCGGCGCTAAAGTGCTGCCAGCGCAAGCGGTTAATGACTACCAGGAACAGTTATGTGTAGCGGTCTCAAATGAAGGCCGCATGCTTGTTTTCCCTATTAGAGACTTGCCTCAATTAGCGAAGGGGAAAGGAAATAAAATTATCGGTATCCCTGCTGCGAAATTAAAAATGCGAGAAGAGTTCATGGTTTCTATCGCGGTTGTAACCGCTGAGCAATCATTATTGGTTTATTCTGGCAAACGATATTTAAGACTGAAGGCATCAGATCTCGAACATTACCGAGGTGAAAGAGGCCGAAGGGGCAATAAGTTACCTCGAGGATTCCAAAAGGTTGACTCACTAGTCGCTGAAGAGAAAAATAAAAAGGATGCAAACTAAGCTAATGTTCCTTTAAGTTTTGTCTATTGGAGTAAATTTAATCCTAAAAAAACAGAAAACCACGTATTTTTGTTCTATATTTAAAGAGTCCGTGGTTGTTCGGTTCCTATCAATTTGACGAGCAATCTTTATCCAAACCATTAACCGACTAAGATAAAGTAATGTCAGACTCTAAAGAAACTAAAGTATCCTACGATAGCCCAATCTCTGGAATATATATTCCGCCACAACCTGGTCTGATTGAGCAAATAAATACCTGCGGTGCTGATCTCGAAATGATTGGTGAAATCATATCCGTTGACCCTGGTGTTAGTGCGGCTGTGATAAAGGTTGTCAATTCACCAGCTTTTGGCTTAGCGAATAGAATTTCTTCTATTCCTCAAGCGGTGGTCATGTTAGGCGTAGATAGAGTGGTGAGCATTCTAAAAACCCTATTATTACGGGAGTCAATGGCTAGCCTAGAAACTCGACTGGATATGAATGTGTTTTGGGAAGTCTCATTATCCGTTGCTACTGTTGCTTCAACGATTTGTCGGCAGTTAAATCTTGCCGTTGCCGATGAAGCATATACCTTAGGCTTGTTTCATAATTGTGGCGTACCAATACTGGCATCTAAATACGAAAACTATCAGCAGGTAATTGAGTTTTCTTATGGTCGCGAGGATGGTCGAATTACCAGCGAAGAGTTTGCCAATTTTGGCGTACATCATGCCGCGGCCGGTTACCGAGTAGCGCGGGTTTGGAATTTACCAACCGTTATTTGTTTAGCCGTCAAAAATCATCACTCAGTTGATCGTCTATTGGATGACCAGTCAGTTGAAAATCCGACACTAAAAACCTTGTTGTGCGTATTAAAAATGGCTGAAGATATGGTCAATTTGCCAGAGAAATTGGCTCAGTGTGACGTCGACTTTGAATGGCAAAAAGTCGGCGGTAAAGTGCTTGAGTTTACAGGTCTTTCCGAATACGACTATGAAGACTTGAGGGATGCAGTGCGGTTTACTCTCGGTGGTGAAATTTAGAATTGAGCCGCAGAGTATTTCGTCTATGCAACTGTTTTCCTATTACCTTTTTTAAAATTATGTAGTGACGGACTTGTCGAAGTAGAGCTGCTGCTTCGGAAAAATTTAGCTGTTGCTTAGGAAGAAATGTTAGTCTGGTTTCGTCCACTTTCTTTTGACTTATAAAGCGCCTGATCTGCATTCTCTAGCCATTGGCCGGGGCTTTTTACGTTTTCATTAAGTTGACAAATACCTAAACTGATTGTGAACTTAATCTTAAAATCTTCATATTCTACCAACAAGCTTTCTATTTTTTTACGTAAACGTTCGGCAAAAATCATAGCACCATCGGCTTTAGTTTCGGTTAGTAAAACAACAAACTCTTCGCCACCATAACGTCCGCAAATATCGACATCACGAGCGCAGGCTTGCAGGGCTGCAGAGCATTGTCTAATGACCTCATCACCGGCTTGGTGACCATAGGTATCGTTAACATTCTTGAAGTGGTCAATGTCAAAAATAACTAAACTTATGTCATTTTTGTAGCGACTATGATGCGAAAATTCACGCTCTTGGCACTCTTGCCAGTAACCTCGATTGTTAATGTTTGTAAGTTTATCGGTTCTACTCAGCTTTTCCAATTGGGAGTTGGCGTCTTCCAGAGCGTCACGGTTAGTTGCAACATCGGTTACATCGTAAACGATAATGCAAATATTATCGACTTGACCAGTTGTGGAGACTATTGGAAAGATTGATATGTTTTGGTACATAAATTTTGCGGTACCAGTAATCGGGCGATAATTTCTAAACTTAAAAATATAAGGGCGTTGCTCCCAGATACTAAATGCACGAGTTTTTAACTGAAATACAGACTCAACTTTATGCTCAAACCAATCACGTTCTATCTCAGTGAACAGTTCAAATAGGTTTCTATTTCTTGTTTCCGTAGCAATCATGCCACTGTGGTTTTCCATAAAGGAATTCCATAGTTGGACTTCGTAATTTTTATTAAGAACCACCAAGCCGACATCTATGTTTTGCAACATATCCATCATCCAATGAAATTCTTTTAATTGTTCTATATTACTCATATTATTCCACTAAATAACTCATTCTAGTTCTTAGCGAGGGGATGCTATCTTCGGTAAACAATAACAATAAATCGCAGTTAATCGATTCATTTTCAATCTTGTAGTTGATTTCAATTGAAAGGGTTTTAGTCCAATGTTTTACATTGTTTTGAATCAGTTCAGGCACCTTTAAATGCTGTCCTAATACGACAGGATGCCCTTGTCCGAGCCGAACGTTAAGTTGGTCGGATATACCTTTTAAGCAAGCCCCAACAATGATGTTGGCAATGTCCATTAACAGTTCTAACTGAAGGTTGTCATTCATTTCGCCCTTGTATTTCATGAGTCGGGCGATGTTCTTAAAGCTGGAATCATTAAAAATGAGTAATGCCTCACCGGCAATGCCTGGACCAATAAAACCTTGGCAAACCGAAGAAACCGTTTGTTCTTGATCGGCAAACTGAAGTGCCATATTAAGTTCAGCTAATTCAATTTCATTGACCTTGGGAATTGGTAGCTCAACAAATGCATCGAGGAAGCGTGCGAGTAGGTCTCCAGCCCTCCCCATGGCAACATTGGCGACTTCTTGGCAAGCGTCTAGAAATGCTTGGTCATCATTTAAAATGTCTTCAGAACTTGCTTTACTAAGATTGGTGTTACTTTGGTCAAGGTCTAAATGTTGTGATTGGTCATCGGTGTAGTAACCACTGAAACTCAAGGTTTCGGACAGCGTAAACTTGTCGATAGGTTTTTTAATGAAGTCAATGGCGCCTAGGCCTAAAACTCTTTCTTGCGCGGTAGGTTGTATATCGCCTGATACCACAACAACAGTCACATCTAATCCATGCGCATTAATTTCCTCAAGCGTCTCATAACCATCCATAACCGGCATATTTAGGTCGAGAAACATTAGCTTGGGAGATTCTTGAACGATAACCTCAAGTGCGTGCCGACCATCCTCTGCAAAAAGGATCTCGACATCCCAATCTTTTGGCAAACAACGAGCAAGTTGTTTTCTCGCCATGCGGGAATCATCGCAGATAAGAATTTTTGTGGTCATAAACTAAGAGGCCGATTAATTGTTAGTCTAACTACTTGATTTTTACAAATATTTGCTAGCATCGGTAGTTATAACATGCGGATGTCATATATTTATTAAACATAGCAAATATTTGGCTAATTACCAGTTTGTTGGACATTATTTGTCAACTAATTCGCGTTTTAATCAGTTTAATTAATGAGTCTTACAAATTCTTCTGATTAATTAGCTCGGCGCTTAAGCATTTAGTTTTTAACGGCGATATAATTGAACTTTCTTGTCACTTGCTGCAGCATTGATTGGTTAAGCCCGGAAAGCTTATACATTCCTGAAGGAGGGGGATGCTCTTCACTGTTTTTCTTTATTTCTGCAAAAGCCTCAAGTTCCTGGCTTGGCACAGAAAGACAAATTATTTCGTCGGGCTCCGCCGATACAAACAGCGCTTCAAGGGTGTTTTTCTGTTCACCGATAATGGTTACGCCTGTTACTAGCTCATTGTCATTTTCTAGCAGTATCAGGTTGGAGCAGGAAAGGCTCACTCGAGTTGATAGCGTGATAGTTAATGTCGACATGAGTTTCTGAACTAGCGCAATAAAGCACAGCGCATTACTTATATCTTCCCTTTGATAGCCGTTTTTAGAATGATGATTATTTGTAAACGGTATCAAACACCCGGTAAGAATATCTCCCTGAGCTTGCACGCCAAAGGCTTGAATTGACTCGTTCAAATAGCGTTCGGCTAGACTAAGCTGTTCCGCATAGTCAATATCCTCACGCTGCTTAATATCAAATTGGATAACCACGGTTATAACGTTATCAAGGCGTGTAGAGCCTTCCCAACCGCTATTTGCCGAGGGCAGTTGGATGTGCTCAACAAACTGTTGAGGGTGTTCATTTGCTAGTTGCTCCATAGCCGCTAACCACTGTTTTTTTGATTTAGGCGGTTTTATGCGGTTTTGAATAAGTAAGTGATGGCAATTCTCTGCTAGACGCTTGATAGGAATTTCCATTCGCAGCAGTAAGAATATCAGTAGTGCAAATAACAATAATGCACCAGCACCACTAACCATTTGTACCTGAATTAATGCTGTTCGCAGGTTCTTTTCTAAAAGGAAAGAGTCTACTTCTAGTTTAAACCAACCGGCGGTCACACCTTGGTAGGTTATTTTTTCAATAAAAGGAATGTTCTTTTGTCGTTTTAAAAAGTCTATTTTTTTGTCGTTTGATTCCGTGTCTCGCTGTGAATCAGGGTTGTCTGATTGTTCGGTAGGATCAAACTGGTTTTTAGCTGCACCAATGGGCTTTTCCTGGAGCTGCTCGGATGGGTATTGGCTAATTATTAGGCCGTCTTCAGAGTAGACCGTCGCTTGCTTGATAATTGGGTCGCGTGCAACGTTCTCTACCAATGAGTTTAATTGGACAATATCTTCTGAAAGTAATGGCTCTGCGCTTGAGTCCGCCGCTATTCTAGCAATGCTGTGCGCATACTCGGAAGTCCGTTGAGTGACAAGTTCATCGATCTTAAGATCTATGACGGACCAAGTAAGTAGCAAAATGCCGCTAGTAATACCAATACAACCAAGCAGGATACCTCGCAGTAAATTTGGAGCCATTTTATTATTGTTATCTTTGTTAGGCATAGCTCGATTGTATCAAGAGTTACTTCAATGGAAAACTCTTGTGCGCTCAATAACCGTGCTATTCGCCATTATTCGCTAAAGTTAACTATTTAATTAGCTTCAACCTTGATAAGTCAATTGATTAAGGTAAGCTAGCCTTTTGTTTACTTTTAGATTGCGATTGCGAGAAATGACCGTGTTAGAAATGAACCAGTTTTACCAGTTTGATGGCAGCGACGTTAACTTGTTGGATCAAACGTCTACCGATTTTTCCGGTTTATCAAAACTCAGCGTTCTTCTCACTGGTGACATGGCTGCCGAGCCGCTAAACCAAGAAGATTTAACCAAGCTATTAGGTGCTCAATTTTCTAGCTGTTTTTTGGAAGTAAACCTTTGTGAAAATAGCCTGTGCCTTAGCCTTTTTGCTAGCTACCCGGAAATTCAAGATTGGCGAAATGAAAACAAAAATAATTCGTCGTTAGACTTTGTACAATGGCCAGAACAGAGTCACCAAAAACCGAAATTGTTAGTGTTTGATATGGACTCGACCTTTATAGAAATTGAAGTTATTGATGAATTAGCTCGTCGACATGGCGTTGGAGAAAGTGTCGCTAAAGTCACTGAAGCCGCCATGCGTGGTGAGCTTGATTTTGCCGAAAGCTTAATATCGAGAGTTGCCTGTTTAAAAGGTTTATCGGAATCAGCTATCCATGACATCTGTATTTCATTACCTTTATCTAAGGGCGTCGAAAAGCTAGTGGATTTGTGCCATGCCGAGAATATAAAGATAGCAATTGTTTCAGGCGGGTTCACGCCGTTTGTCAGCTACTTAAAAAACACATTAAACTTGCATAGGGTAAAAGCCAATGCGCTTGAGGTTGAGAGCGGAGCACTAACCGGTAACGTTTTAGGGGCAATTGTTGACGCACAAAGCAAAGCCGAATTTGTTGAAGAGTTAATGGAAGAATTGGCGATTTCTCGCGAGCAGGTAATGGCTATCGGTGACGGTGCAAATGATCTAGCGATGATGCAAAAAAGTGGTTTTAGTTTAGCTTATAGGGCGAAACCAACGGTCCAGCAGCAAGCGAAGGGCGCTTTAAATCACGCCAATCTGGATGTGCTAGCAGATATATTTGAATGGGTTGGTTAGAATCCGCTCGAAGAAAAATCGTAGTCCATCTTTTTACTAGGGCGCTGTAGATAATAACCTTGAATGTATTTGACATTCATAGGCCAAAGCGCCGCCAACATTGCAGCTTCTTCTACTTTAGGAATAATACTCAACTTGTCTCTTAGGTGTATTTCGTCAAGCAAGTGCTGGACCATAGCTCCGGCTTCGGCACTACTATGTAATTTTGAGGTTACGCTATCCGATAGCTTCACATAATCGACATCTAGCTGATCAATGAGGGCTATTTGTTCTGGATCGGTACCAAAACGCGATAAACAGGTAAGCATACCTTTTGACTTTAACTCAGCATTTAACGTAATTACTCGCTTGAGATGGTTAGTGGCATCAATTTCATCAAACTGGAAAATTAACTGGTTTTTGTCTAATTTGCTGGCACTAAAGGTTTTCTCAATAAAGCCGACTATTCCGTCATCAATTAATGAAACACTGGATAAATGAACGAATATTTGGACATTATCAACATTAGATTCAGTCTTAATTGCTCGTAGTGCCTGGGTAATAATCCATTTATCAAGTTTGACACCTAAACCCGCCATCTTAGCAATTGGAAAAACATCTTCAGGACTTATTGCTTCATTGTTTTCATCCGTTAGTCTCAGCAGAGCTTGGTACAACGGTTTTTCGGTGCCGTGAAGTTTCACAATCGGTTGGTAAATCAGCTGGATACGACCAGATTCAATGGCGTCTTGTATCTTATCGACAAGAATTGGGTCGAGATCCCCTGAATTAGTGTGCAATGCTTTATTGAATACTTTGTAGCCATCGCCTTTTTCAAGCCGTGACGCCGCACTATGGGCGTCAGAGATATATTGATCGGGAGGTGTATTATTATCGCCAATTGGACAAATGCCAATACTCAAAGTGGCTTTAACAGTATGTCCTTCAATATCAAATAGGTGTGGACGTATTTGTTTGCATAATTCTTCCGCTAAGTCTTTTGCTTTCTTGCTGGACTTATCTTCTATGATCAAACCAAAAGAGTGATCGCTGAGACGGGCCAATCGATAGCTGTCATCAACTTTATCGGTAAGCCATTTAGCGGTCTCTTGTGTCATCTTCTCAACACCTGCCAAGCCGTATTCGCCACTTATTTGGCTATGTTGGTCGTACTCGATGTACAAAATATTATAAGTGCATGCATTTTCAATCGCAGACTCTTGAGCTTGCTGTAGCTTTTCAACAAAATAGTTCTTGTTGTAAAGGTCGGTTAAGGTGTCTAGCGAGCTCAATTCTTTTAATTTCTCTTCAAGCTCAGAATTATCAGCCGCCTGTCGAATAAGAATTTGAGTACAATTTTCATTATCAAAATTAGCCGCCGACAGCGTCATAATGGCTTGGAACTTAGAAAAATCAGAACGTGCGCCGGTAAATGCAAAATTATGTTGTTCGTTTCCAGCAGTTATTTCTTTGAGGTATTGCTTGAATTCATCTTGATTCTCTTTGGCTATCATATCGAGAGCTGGAACACACATCACCTCATCGTGATCTGAGTAATCAAACATCTGCAAATAAGCCCTATTTGCATAAACATGCATCCCATCATGAATATAGGCGATAGCGTCTTGGGAACTGTCTAGCAATAACGCACATCGTTTCTCGCTAGCACGTAAAGCTAGCTCTGCTTGGGTACGTTGGCGACGATTATCTAAATGCTCAATTTCTTGTTCGGTTAATATGCACAGCATGTCTAGATTTGTATGGCTGACGGTATTACTTGCACCAGCTTTTAGGGCGGAAACAACATTTTCTTCAGTCATATCATTAATCATAACCAACGTTGGAATATCTCGACCGAATTGTGCTATCTGCTCAATTGCTTGCTTAGCCGATAAGTCCGGGTGGTCAGGGATAGCCAATACTAGATCTGAAACTTGTTTTTCCAATACCTGAGAAAGCTCTTCGGGGGTCAGCACCTGTGTAGCACGTACCGCAAAACCTTTATTTCTGAGTGCATTGATGATCGTTTCCGCATGATTTGAGGAAGGTTCGATCAACAGTAAATGAATTGTCTTGATTTCAGAGCTCATTGCTGAATTCATTGTCCTTTAGCTACGTTACTTTGCGAACAATAGCTTACATTAAAATAGTAAAAATACTTAGACTCAGTAGACTCTTTTAATCGATAAATCTGCTAAATCAAATCCCAAATTCCGTCAATATCATCCATGTCGTCAGTCTTCGGCTTTGCTGGTGCTGTATTCTGTTCAACCGTGCTAGTAACGGGCGATATTTTTTCGAAGCTAAATTGTCTGGAGCTTCCCGATGAGTTTATCTCTTTGGTCAGCCGAACTTCATAATGCTGGTTTAGCTCCGAAACCTTAAGCTTATTATTAATATTAAAAGCTAGTGGATTAGTTATGATTGTTGCAGCTTGGCCTACACCGGTTAACGCTGGAAGTAACAGAGCCCTTTGAAAGCTATGCTCGTCACTACGACTATTTCTTAACTGAATGCTAATGGGTAATACGTTAGGGGCGAGCAATTGGACTCCCATTTGAATATAATTCCCTTTAACGCGCCGCCTTACCCAGCGAACCACGCCAATACTCCAGTGTTGCCTAGCTCCTTCACCTTCGATAAAACCGATAATTTCGCCGGTTTGCGCATGTTTAGGCAAATCAGCAGAAGCAATCTGTATACAATAACCGCCAGGGCTCATATTGACTAGCTGACTTGTTTGAATTTTGTAACTATCTCTTACAATGCTATCTCGACTGCGGAGTGATACCGCTTTTTCTTCTTCATTGCTTTGCACCGCTTGGTCTGGGCGATAGAGCTTGGCCCAAACATCTTTTTCTGTAATAGCAGAGGTGCTTAGGTAGTCGCGATTACCTTTGACTGAAAGGCTGTCTTTCTTATCGGCTACTATTGCTATCGTTGCATCCTTTAAGCTGCCTTCCATCGCATCTAGGGTTTGGTTTTCCGTATTTTCATCACCGTCTAAACTGTTCTGCTCTCCTTGATTGCCGTCTTGCTTTGCGAGCAGGTAGTCGGTGAGCAGGTAATGAGTAGCACCTAATCCTATACTGACGTCGATATCATCATCACAGGCCGTTCTAGCAAAACTTCTCTGAGTACCCTGGCTCCAGCAATGTATAAGGTGTTTGAGAACCATCGTTTTTCGAGCGCTATATTTAGCGTTCTCAGTAACTTGAGCTAAGTCAATTTTGAGCTTTTCCAACAAAGCAACAACAGAAATTTTCAACTTGTTCTCGTCAACCTGATTTCGGTACAGGGATTTCTGCGTCGGTGGTAAGTTAGAGTTTAAGTTAATGAAAAACGGGTTTTTGCTAAAAGCATGGGCCTCTAAACTGCAAAATTCAACGTAATTGGGTAACAATTCCCACACCAATTCTATTTCGCTTTGCCTAAGCTGGTATGGGTTGGCGGTAGCAAGCAGCATTATCTTCACAAAAAGATTCTTGTTAGTCGTTAAGAGAGAATTATCGTTAAACTTCATCTCCAAAGTATCAACCTGGTGATCTCTAGACATTTGATAAAGTCGATAGAGTTCTCGCCAAACTCTTCCGGGTACTGACGCATATAGCTGATAGCAGCGCAAAATAACTAAGCCGTGGTATTTGATAGCTTGATAAATAGCAGATGATAGTACTTTTCTTGAAGAACGCTTAACCCCTTCGCTAATGACCGATTCAATAACGGCGTGATACCCCATGGAGATTTCCGTTTGAATGGCCTGCACTAAAGCGGCAATTTTTCTTTGTTTGTCTGAAAGCGAAATATGGTTATTTATGAATTGACGTTCCAACGAGCTAACTAACTTAAGTGCTACGGGCTCAACAATATTGATAATTTGAAGGCGTCTTTCAGGTTCTACAATCGTTTGGTTAGCATCCGCTAGCATTCGGTATATGCTCTGCGCACTTTCGCCTAGGTTAGCCGCGGGCAATTGCTCCGACCACAAACTGATGTTCTTTGGGGTCAGCTCAAAGGCGGGTTTGCGATAAACCTGAAGTTCTCTTATTGTTAGGCCGGTACTGCCTTGCTTCATTGATAAGTTCCCTAGTTACTTTTATCTCGTAGTCGTCGTGATGGCACTGAAAAATAACCAGCAAAGCGTCACACTATAGCCAACAAACGGTTTCGTTGTGGTTGCGAAAAAAAACGATAGCCGTTAAACCTACTTTAAGATTTCCAATCAACTGACATACTTATCTCTATAAATAGTCTATTTTTTGTTAAAAGTCACGGACTTAGACAATTATTTTAACAATTTCGATTAATCTCAGGGCTTTCAATATCAGCCAGACTCTGCTGGTTTGAAAATCAATATTTCATAGCAGTTGCCAAGGTTCACTAGCAGCAAGGTTATTAGTTGCTCTTCTGAGGCTTAATTAACCCTAACCCGCTGTAAAATTTGAACCTTCTTGAGGAAAATTACGCCAGAATAGTTTTTGACTTTTCGCCAGGTCGCTCAACCGCTAAACGAGGCACTAGAAAACCAGGTAATGACTTACGTAAGCTGTCAATCAAGACCAACGCATTTGCTTCCGATTCATAAAAGTGAGCGCTCCCTTGCACTGGATCCAGCAAATGTAGATAGTAAGGAAGTATTTGATAGCTAAATAACCGCCGGCTTAATAACGCTAAGGTTTTACTATTATTGTTGATATCCTTCAGTAAAACGCTTTGGTTTAGTACTGGAATACCGTTTTGAACCAATCTTTGCAATTGCGTGCCTGTAATATCGTCAATTTCATTGGGGTGATTTGTATGAACCACTAAGCAAGTTATTAAGCGGGTGGCGGCTAAAAGTTCAATCAATTGTTCGGTGATACGGCTTGGTATGACTATGGGCATTCGTGTATGAATCCGCAATTGTTTCACATGCGGTATTTCAGAAAGCTGGTTTACCAGCAAGGCCAATTGTTGGTCGCCCATCAATAAAGGGTCCCCACCACTTAATATAACTTCTGAAATGCTCGTATCGCTACTCACGTAATCTAGATTATTTTGTAAATTTGAGTAGCTATCGGCGCTGGTTTGGTAGGGGAAGTGACGCCTAAAACAATAGCGGCAGTTTATCGCACAGGACCCACTCAGTATAAACAGCACTCTGCCATAATATTTGTGCAACAAACCGGGTTGGCTCAACCCTTGTTCTAATAGTGGATCTTTACCATAACCAGCTACAACTTGATTCTCTATATCATTGGCTAAAACCTGTAAAAGCAGTGGATCCAGAGGGTCTCCAACCTTCATTCGTTTTGCGAAAGAAAGAGGAACCCTGACGGGAAAGTCTAAACTTTCATTGATCTCATAAGGGGCGGCTCGTTTATCTATTTGCAAGTACTCAAGTAGCTGCCGGTTGTTTGAAAATGCATTTTTTAGCTCATGTTTCCAAGATTTTTTCTGACATTCAGGGCTAGAAACAGGTATTATTGCTGCTGAATTTTTCATTGACAGTAAATTTCCCCAAATCGTGGATAAAAAATAGTTTATAGAGAGTGAACACATGGCATCTTACACCACTAATGATTTTCGTTCTGGCCTAAAATTTATGCTCGACAATGAGCCAGTATCCATTGTTGAAAATAATTTTGTAAGACCAGGAAAAGGTCAAGCTTTTGCCAAAACTAAAGTACTGTTTTTATTAACCGGGCGAATTGTTGAAAAAACCTTTAAGTCAGGCGAAAGCTTTGAACCGGCTGACGTTATGGAAACCGATATGGAGTATTTATACACCGACGGTGAGTTCTGGCATTTTATGGATTCGGCGACTTTTGAGCAGGTAGCTGCCGACAGTAAGGCCGTTGGCGATAATGCTAAATGGTTAACGGAACAAGACTCTTGCATGTTAACACTGTTTAATGGCACACCCATCTTGGTTTCCCCACCGAACTTTGTTGTTCAAGAAGTTGTTGAGACGGATCCCGGTTTAAAGGGAGATACTTCTGGTAGCGGCGGAAAACCAGCTACTTTGGCCTCTGGAGCTGTCGTCAGAGTACCGCTTTTCGTACAAATTGGCGAAAAGATCAAAGTTGACACTCGTAACGGCGAATATGTATCAAGAGCTTAGGACGAGGCGCTAATCGGTCGAAATTCTTTAATAGGTAAGCCGGTATCTGCAAATCGCTCAAATACTGAGTAATTAAACGAAAATGAATCCCCTTACTCAAAAGATTTTGCAAAGAAGTCGTTTTATCCGTTTAATCAGAGAGTTCTTTGATAGTCGGGGCGTCTTAGAAGTAGATACTCCATTAATTCGGCCTTATAGTGTGACAGACCCTTATATGTCGGCGCTGGCATGCTTAAATCCTCGCGGTGAAATGCAAGGTTATTTGCAAACGTCACCTGAATATGCGATGAAAAAATTGCTCTGCGAAGGTGCTCCAGACATATTCCAACTTAGCAAAATGTTTAGAGCTGATGAACGAAGCGCTATCCATCAACCTGAATTTACGATGCTCGAGTGGTATCGAATTGCAATGTCTCATACGGAGCTTGCCAATGAAGTCTGTGAGCTGATTATCGCTTTGTTAGGTAACATTTCAATAAAATCAACAACTTATCGCGATGCTTTTTTCAATTGTTTGGAAATTGATCCCTTCAATATCAGTGACTACGACCTAAAGCGACACGCGGAACAATTAATGCCTGGTTTACCCGATGAGTTGCTGAGGGATAATTATTTAACGTTGCTTTTTTCTGAGTTGGTCGAAGACTCATTTAATAAAGATGAAATTACCGTGGTTGATGCCTTTCCAGCTAGCCAAGCGAGCCTCGCTAAAATCTCTGAATTTGGTGATGGTCTAACTGCAGATCGATTTGAGATCTATAGTGGTGGTTTGGAACTTGCCAATGGTTTTTCCGAGCTGGCGGATCCTGAAGAACAATTGCAGAGATTTGAGCAGGATAATCATCAGCGTCTTACCCAAGGCGACGAGGTTATCGAGATAGATAAAACCTTTATTGCATCATTAAAAAATGGTCTTCCGACCTGTTCGGGGGTCGCTCTGGGCGTCGATCGTTTGATGATGCTGAAATACGGCGCGACGTCGATTAGCGAGGTTACTTTTCAGTGATAAAAAGTGTTAAACCTTTGTTACCTATACTTTATTCCTTTAGACGTTGTCCCTATGCAATGCGGGCAAGGTTGGCAATTTTTAAGTCTGGAATTGAAGTAGAACTCAGAGAGATAACGCTTAAAAATAAACCACCGGAAATGCTAGAGCTGTCCGCAAAAGGAACGGTTCCTGTTTTGCAGCTTACCGATGGCAAAGTGATTGATGAAAGTTTAATGATTATGGAGTGGACAGCTGAACAAAGGCCAGACTGTGATGAATTAAAAAACGCCAGCAATTGCGAGGTCCGCGCACTGATAAAAATCAATGATTTCGAGTTTAAAAAGAATCTAGACAACTACAAATATTCTGTTCGGTTTCCAGAAAAATCAATGCAAGAGTATCGCCAAGATGGGGAGATATTTTTGCAACGGCTTGAAGATAAGTTGGTGAACGACTACCTGTTTGGTGAAACAATGAGCTTTGCCGATTTAGCTATTTTTCCTTTTGTAAGGCAATTTGCTTTTGTTGATAAAGCTTGGTTTGACTCAGCGCCTTATAGTAGGCTAAAAGCTTGGCTCGCTAGGTGTTTAGCTAGCCAAGAATTTCAAAGTATTATGGAAAAATACCCGGAATGGGTTGTGGACAGAAACCAACGAATTACTTTTGGTGGTGATTTTAAATAATTTGTTAACCTTCAATTTATTTAACCGTCTGTTAAGCGCCAGTTTCCAGAGAAACTAGTGGTTGCCCTAATATTAATGACTTCTCGAGCGCGACATCGGCAGCCCATTTCCAAGGTTTCTTTTCCATTAGCAACACTACCGTCGAGCCTAGTTTAAATCGACCCATTTCTTCTCCTTTTGAGAGAGAGATATCTTGGTCTTCATAGTTCCAATGTTTTACATCTTTACGAGACGGGGGTGTTATATTTCCAGCCCAAACCGTTTCAATACTGCCTACAATCGTTGCGCCTACCGAAATCAACGCCATTTTTCCAAACTCAGTATCAAATAAGCTAACGACTCTTTCATTTCTTGCAAACAATTTAGGTACATTTTGGGCGGTAAGTGGATTAACTGAAAATAATTGTCCTGGCACATGGCTCATAGCGGTTAACTTACCGGCGCATGGCATATGAATTCGGTGATAATCCTTAGGTGCCAAATAGATAGTACAAAACTCGCCATTTTCAAAGTATTTGGCTTGCTGTTGGTCGCCACCCAGAATTTCTAGTGCTGAAAAATGGTGGTTCTTAGCTTGAATTATACGTCCCGACTCAATTTTTCCAAATTGACTCATTGCACCGTCAACCGGAGAGCAAAAGCCATTAACGTCAGGGTCTATAGGACGAGAAGTTAAGTCAATCGCACGCGTGAAAAAATCATTGAAGCAAGCATATTGAGTTAGTTCTGGCTCAATTGCGTTGCTCATATCAATGTTGTAAGCCTTGGCAAATTTGCGGATAAACAGATTTTTAAACCAAGGGGTTTGTACATCAGCTAGCTTGCCAGCAAGCACTGATACTGTGTGTTTTGGTAAAATGTATTGAAAGAATATTTTCAATTTTTCGATAATTGTCATTTAATAAGCCTTACTACCTTTAATGCAGGCGATTTTACCTCAATTTTATCCAATAAGGCATCTATATATCGAGCCCAGAGAAACCAATAGAGCATTAGCTCAATTAATCGTGCCAGCTTTTAGGCGATTCTTTGCAAAAGTAACTATAGTTAAGGGTAGTTATGAGTTGTTTTTGACTTCAAGTGTATCTATAGGGCTTTTTTGACAAATATTGAGCATGTTTTCGCCAAAGCTAGGCGCAATATGTTAAATCAAAGCTTGCCAAGTCTGAAGACAGCATTAAGTTAGTAATATTGATGAAATATGAATAGGTAGAAGTGATAAATGGGCAAAAAAGGCTCCAAGAATAAAAGGCTTAACTCATTGCGATTGCTAGGGGTCTGCTAAATTGACCGATGACGTGTCGCTATTGATACCAAACTCGACTGATGTTGAGTCAGCGTTGTATGAAATTACCGAAGTAGGAATTTCGAGTGACTCAATGCAGGATTATTATACCAAGATTCACGCAATCATTGGGCGGCTCACCTATGCCAAAAATTTCTTTATTGCACTTTACGAACAAGAAACCAATCGTGTTGAATTTGTTTACTTTGTCGACGAGGTTGATACCGATTTGTCTGCCGAGAAAATTGGCCTTTTGACTCAGCAAGACTTAAGAAAAACGGCAACCGGTTATTTATTGCAAACAGGGCAGATGGCCCATCTTAGACGAACCGATTTTGAGTTGCTCGCTAATAAAGGGGTGATTGATTCCCATGGGGCCGATTCTTTTGATTGGCTAGGCGTTCCTCTTCGATACAAGGATGAGCTTTTGGGTGCAATGGTCATTCAAAGTTATGACCCACAGATTACCTATGCCAAAAAAGAAGAAGATATATTGCAGTTTGTTTCAAGGCAAATTGCTTTGCTTATTAAAAGCAAATTGGCGGAACAGGAGCTTGTCGAATCAAATAGACTGCTCGAAAACAGAGTGGCCGAACGAACGGAGTCTTTAAATCTAATCAACCAAGCAATGAGTCGTGAAATTGAAGAGCGGAAGAAAAGTGAAAATGTACAAGCTGCTTTATTTCGGATTACCGATCTCGTTAGTACTTCGAATAGCTTAGACGATTTTTTCGGTAGTGTTCACCAAGTGATAGGCGAGTTAATGTACGCCACCAATGAGTACGTTGCACTAATTTCTGACGATGGAAGATTCATCGAATTCCCTTATCATGTTGACCAAAAAGACGCTAATCCTATTAAACGAAAGATGACCGATAGTCCTAAAGTCGGTGGCTTAACCGAGCGAATTTTACATTCGGGAGATGTTATATTATTTAACCGAAAGTCGAGCGATAAAGAGGCAATGGCAGGTGCTAATTGTGCGTCTTACTTAGGTGTTCCTTTAAAAGATGGTAAACAAGCTTTCGGTGTTTTGGCGGTACAAAGTTACGATCCTGAAAATCGTTACAATGAAAGTCATAAAAATATATTGGTGACAATCGGAAAGCAGATCGCTACAGCCATTCTACGAAAGAAAGATTCTGACTCTCTCAAGGCAGCTCATGAAAATCTTGAGAGACGGGTAAAGGAAAGAACCTTTGAGCTCGAAGATACTATTGTAAAACGTCGAAAAATTGAGCGTCAATTGGAGCACGACTCTTTACATGATACCTTAACAGGACTACCTAATCGTTTATATTTTTCTAATTTGTTAGATAAAAAGGTCGCTCAACATCGACAAGTTTTAGAGCAAGGAGATAGGCCGGAATATGGGTTTGCTGTTTTATTTTTAGACCTTGATAGATTTAAATTGATCAATGATAGTTTGGGACATCATGTTGGCGACCTGTTCCTAATTGAAGTCGCCAATAGGCTGCAAAATTGTTTAAGGTCTGAAGATATCGTTGCAAGGTTAGGTGGTGATGAGTTTTGTATTCTTATGAGGGAAATACCCAATAATATGATAGCCATAAGGCTAGCTGTTCGAATACTTAAGGACCTAAAAATCCCAATTTCCGTTGAAAAGCACTCGCTAATAACCAGTGCAAGTATTGGTATTCGGCTGTGTCTTGAAGAGCAAGGAACCGCCAATGAAATTATGAGTGATGCGGACGCCGCTATGTATGAGGCAAAGCACCAAGGGAAAAACTGCTATTGCCTATTTGACTCAGAAATCAAAAATTTGGTCAAAGGACGAGTTGAAATTGAGCGAGCCTTGAGAGAAGCTCTTATAAACAAAGAACTCTATTTGGATTATCAACCGGTTGTTGAATTGGCCACCGGGAAAATAGTTGGCTGTGAAGCGCTAGTGCGCTGGAAGCATCCTGAAAAGGGTATGATTCCACCAGATAGATTTATACCAATCGCGGAAGAAACTGGGCTCATTGTAGAAATTGGTGAATTCGTTGCCGCTCAAGCGTTTGATACGCTTAAGCAACTTGGTAAGGATGAAAGTACCAAGGACTTTTTCGTTAATATCAATGTTTCAGCGGTTCAAGTGCTTGCACAAACATTCGACGAATATATTCGCCACCTGCTTGATGAGAGTGGCGTTGAACCATCGCTAATTAATATCGAAATTACTGAGAGTATTCTTATTGAAGATTATCGAGCGGCGCTAAGTTTTGTAAGAGAGCTAAAAGCGATGGGTATTAACATTTACCTTGATGACTTTGGTACTGGATTTTCATCATTAAGTTATCTGCATCAATTTCCTTTTGATGTTATTAAGTTAGATAAAAGTTTTATTGACGAAATGCAACCTGGAACAAAAAAATTGGCAATCGTGGAGTCAATCGCGGAGATGGCAAGTAACTTAAATATGAAGATTGTCGCGGAAGGAGTAGAAACCGAAGAGCAGCGGAGTTTACTTAACGACTATCATTATCCGTTTGGTCAGGGATACTTATTTTCTAAACCCGTTACTTTGGAAAAATTTAAAACGCTTGTTCACCAAGAAAAATCACTGTAAATTTCCGCTAAAGGTTGGGAGCGTTATTGGACAGTATTTTTTTGTAATTATTCCAACGTGCCTCGCTAATTGTACCGTCCTTTACCGCCGCAATAATTGCACAACCTGGCTCTTTGGTGTGGCGGCAATCTCGGTATTTGCAGCCGCCTATTAAGGGCTTAAACTCTCGATAACCATCCGCTATTTGGTCAGCTTCTAAATGCCACAAACCAAACTCTCTGATTCCGGGTGAATCTATAATAAAACCGTTATTTGGCCCTTCTTTAGACCAGCAGAATAATTGAGAAGCTGTTGTTGTGTGTTGTCCTAGCCTAGAATTTTCCGAAACTATTTGGGTTGCTATCGACTGCTCAGGAAATAACCAGTTGATAACGGAGGATTTTCCGACGCCAGACTGGCCTACCAGAATGGCTTGTCGGTTATTTGAATAGTTTATTAACTGCTCCTTACCGAGATCTGAGAGACTACTTATTTCTAATAATGGGTATCCAAGTATTTTATAGTTTTCTAACTGTTGCTTGATCGATTGCTGTTTAATTTCTTGATGTAGATCGCATTTGTTGCAAACAATGACAATATCAATATTAGCGTTTTCAAGCGCGACTAAGTATCGGTCTAAAAGTATCGCCGAAAAGTCAGGCAAAGGGGCTACTAGCACAAAAACTCGGTCAATATTTGCGACAACGGGTTTTAACCCTTGGTGAGGAGAGGGACGTTGTAGCAGAGATTGCCTCGGTTCGATTGCTTCAATAATTCCAATATTATTTGGATCTAATCGGAAAATAAGGGTATCACCAGGGACTGGGGCGCCGAGGTTTTGTCTTAGAAAACAACGATAAGTTTCGCTGCTATCCAGGCAAAGTACATCCGCTTGTTCGCCATAACGAGATACCATGAGACCTTTCATTTGCGCGCCAAGCTGTCCCAACTGTTGAGAGTCAGAACCTTTATTGGTTTTTCTTTGCCGCGTTTTTTGGATCTGGCGTTTTTGCTTTTGAGTTAGTTTATCTCTTTTGGCCAATGTGGTGTCTCAATAGTCAGTATGCTTGGGCATTTTAGCACAGGTTAGTCGTTTAAAAATCTGCTAGTATTAGATTATTGATTTTACTGATAGTTAAAGGTGACCCCATTGAAATCGTCTACAAATCTGATTTGGATTGACCTAGAAATGACCGGTTTAGATCCGGATAGTCAAAAAATTATAGAAATAGCAACCATCGTTACTGACAAGGACTTGAATATCTTGGCGGAGGGCCCCGTGATGGCTGTTCATCAACCCAAGAGTCTTATGGACGCAATGGATGATTGGTGCACTCAGCATCATGGTGATTCGGGACTAACTCAACGAGTCTTAGCGTCTGAAATAACTGAAGCTGAGGCAGAAAATGCAACTATCGACTTTCTGAAACCGTGGGTAGAGGCTGGTGTTTCACCAATGTGCGGTAATAGTATTGGTCAAGATAGAAGGTTTTTGGTTAGATACATGCCGAAGCTTTCGGACTATTTTCATTATCGTAATATTGATGTAAGTACCTTGAAAGAGTTAGCGGTGCGATGGAAACCGGAAATATTGCCTGGTTTCTCAAAAAAGAATATTCATCTAGCACTTGAAGATATTAGAGAGTCGATAGAAGAGCTTGACTATTATAGGGAACATTTTATTAAATTGTGATGCTTGGATTAGGGACTAAATTGACTAGGTGTTAAAGCAATGGGCCGAACGAAAGATCATCCACTAGAACCTTCGCTGTCGTTATACAGCACTGAACAGATTAAGCGAATTGAACAACGTTATAGCGATACTGCAAACGGTACATACCCATTAATGGAACGAGCTGGGGCGAGCGTTTTTCACCACCTTGTTCGTTATTGGCCTACGGCAAAACGAGTGTTAGTTATAACTGGTAAAGGCAACAATGCTGGCGACGGTTTTATCGTCGCGCGTTTAGCAATAGAGCGTCGCTTGAAAGTTACCTTATGTTACCTCGAATCGCCATCTAATCTGACAGGCGATGCGTTAAAGGCTTATCAAAAAATGAGTCATCGTAGTGTTTCTGTGGTTGACTGCAAAAACTTGGACTTTGCAAATTATGATCTTGTTGTTGATGCGATGCTCGGCACCGGGATAAAGGGCAAGTTAAAAGAACCCTACCTCTCAACGATTAAGAAGCTGAACGCGTCACCTATTCCGGTGTTATCCGTTGATTTACCTACCGGCCTAGAGGCCGACACTGGCTTCGTTCAGTCCGATGCTGTAAACGCCGATATGACGGTTACAATGGTTGGCCAAAAGAAAGGAATATACACCGGCGACGCAGCCAATTATAGGGGGGTAGTCGAGCTCTCTGAATTAGATATTCCTAGTGAGCTTTTTGAAGGAGAAGCTGAAAACTCAATATTACAATCTGAAAATTGGCAGAGTATTAAGCACAAGCTAAAGCCTCGAGAACGGGCAGCCCATAAGGGAAAATTTGGTCATGCGATTATTCTAGGTGGACATGATGGAATGGGGGGAGCTTCATTGTTGGCTGCCACCGCAGCCGCCAGAAGCGGTAGTGGATTAACATCTGCATGGGTTGGTGAGAACGCAGCGGTGGCCCTTAATCAATATACCCCTGAGGTGATGGCTAATAAGCTCAATAAAACACTTTTTAAGTCGCTTATTGCCGCGGTTAATAGCGAAAAAAAGGCGTTTGTCATTGGTCCCGGTTTAGGCCAGTCTGAGTGGAGCAAGGAAATCATGGCTCAAGTTATTGACAATGAAACCGTTAAGCAAAGCCGCCAAGTTTGGGACGCTGACGCTCTCAATTTTTTGGCAAAATTCGACGTCAAAGATAAGTACAATAATCAGCGTATTATTACGCCTCATCCGGGAGAAGCTGCCAGGCTACTTGCTACGGATACAGTCGCGATATCTCAAGACCGATATGGCGCAGCTCACGAACTTTCAAAGATTTATGGCGGGGTTTGTGTGCTAAAAGGTAGTGGAACCATTATATCCGATCAGTATGGGGTTAAAAAAGTGTGCTCTGTTGGGAACCCTGGCATGTCAAGCGGAGGGATGGGGGATGTTTTAGCGGGATTAATTGGCGGATTACTTGCCCAAGGATTCAGTTTAATTGATGCTGCCACAATGGGAGTTTGTATTCATGGTGAAGCGGCTGATAGAGCGGCGGGGCCTCACCGCTATTACAGAGGTATGCTAGCGAGTGATTTGTTTAATCATTTTCCTGCGCTTTTAAATCCCTAATGGCTATTCGCTATCCCTGCTGCTTGGGTAGATAAAGGCTAAGCAAGGGATTGTTAACGGTCTGCCAATTGCTAAGTAGGATCGTGTTTAGTTACACTAGGCAAGTTTAACGATGTTTCGCTGCTTAATACCTGTACTCCTGCGAGTCGGTGAAGGCTAGTAGTTCCGTTAGTTATGCTAAATAAATGTTTCTGCGAATGCTCGAGTTACTTATTTGCTGGCGTATACGAATAACCGGCTTTTAGAGTCCGAGATTTGATATTCTCGTGGAGCAGTTCTTAATAAATCGAATAATTAAATATAAATAATAACAAGAGAAGACTAATGAAGAATCAAACTTCCTACTGGCGAGAAAACCTAAGGCTGATATTTATATGTTTAACAATATGGTTCGTGGTGTCCTATGGCTTTGGATTACTGTTGGTTGAACAGCTAAACCAAATTAGATTAGGTGGATTTAAGTTAGGTTTCTGGTTTGCGCAACAAGGTTCTATTTATGTTTTTGTAGCACTTATTTTTTGGTATTCAGCACAGATGAATAAGCTGGATGAAAAGTACAAAAACGGAGAACAAAAAAATGGATGAGCTTCGTTGGTATACTTACATTGCCGTATTTGGCTCTTTCGCTCTTTATTTTGCTATAGCTTGGTGGGCTAGAGCACGTTCAACCAGTGATTTTTATGTGGCGGGCGCGCACGTAGGACCGGTTCAAAACGGCATGGCTATTGGCGCCGATTGGATGAGTGCTGCGTCATTCATTTCTATGGCCGGATTAATCGCTTTTCTTGGTTATGGCGGTTCAGTGTTCCTAATGGGCTGGACAGGTGGCTACGTTTTATTGGCCATGTTGCTAGCACCGTATATGAGAAAGCACGGAAAATTTACCGTTCCAGAATTTATCTTTGACCGATTTGAACTGAAGGCCGCCAGGGTCGTAGCGGTTATTTGTTTAATTATTGCCTCGTTAACTTATATCATTGGTCAAATGAAAGGAGTTGGCGTCGCTTTTTCTCGATTTTTAGAGGTGAAATACGAGGCTGGTATTTATATTGGTATGGGGGTCGTTTGGTTTTACGCGGTGCTCGGTGGAATGAAGGGGATCACCTACACCCAGATAGCCCAGTATTGTGTTTTGATTTTTGCATACACGGTTCCGGCAATATTCATTTCATTGCAATTAACTGGTAATCCCATTCCACAGTTAGGATTAGGCAGTACACTCGCCGATGGCAGCGGTGTGTATCTACTTGATAAGTTGGATCAAGTTGTTGTTGATTTAGGGTTTAATGAATTCACAACGGAGAGCTTGGGAAGCCCTCTCAATATGTTTGCTTATACACTTTCTCTGATGATTGGCACCGCTGGCTTACCCCATGTGATTATGCGCTTTTTTACCGTACCGAGTGTTAAAGCTGCTAGAGCATCGGCGGGTTATGCATTAGTTTTTATTGCTTTACTTTATACCGTGGCACCGGCAGTTGGTTCGATGGCTCGCTTAAACCTCATTAATACTATCTCTCCGCAAAATGCAGAAGCACTTGTTTATGAAGAACGCCCCCAGTGGTTTAAGGATTGGGAGAATACGGGGTTACTTGAGTTTGAAGACAAAAATAACGATGGAAAGGTCTTATATTCAGCAGATCCGGTAAAAAATGAAATGGTTAAGGTCGACCAAGATATAATGGTACTGGCTAATCCAGCCATTGCCAATTTGCCGAATTGGGTGATTGCTTTGGTGGCTGCAGGTGGCCTTGCCGCCGCTTTATCCACCGCCGCTGGCTTATTACTGGCAATTTCTTCCGCTATTTCTCATGACTTGGTTAAAGGTATTTTTAAGCCGCAGCTTAGTGAAAAAAGTGAATTGTTAACTGGCCGAGTGGTGATGACTCTGTCAATTATTGTAGCGGGGTATTTAGGTCTCAAACCGCCGGGGTTTGCCGCCGGCACAGTGGCACTGGCATTTGGTCTTGCTGCTTCGTCGCTGTTTCCTGCATTAATGATGGGAATATTTTGGAAAAAGCTTAATGGCAGAGCCGCGGTTGCCGGTATGGTCGCTGGTATCGGCATAACCATGCTTTATGTTTTTCAACACAAAGGTATCATGTTTATTCCAGGAACCAGCTTTTTAGGAGCACTTCCTGAAAACTGGTTCTTTGGCATTTCACCAAATGCGTTTGGAGCGGTTGGAGCTATCGTCAATTTTACCGTTGCAGCTATCGTATTCCGTTTTACAGCACCGGCGCCTAAACATATTCAGGCAATGGTTGATAACTTTAGAGCACCTGGCGAGGCAAATCAGAAGGTCACGGAGCATTAACTTTCATGTTTAAAGGGCTATAGCGCTAGCGGGTGTCCACGGATTAACGCCGCGTCAGCTAATTATTGAATCTCAAGGTGATTATAACGAGCTTAAAATGCTAGAATATTAGTTATTTGGCGTTGAGGCGTTATCTAAAGAGAAATGTAAATAAACGTGAATTTTTTTCTTTCAAATGAACAATCAACCCTATTAATGGGTCGAAAGCTTGCGGAGTGTCTTTCCGGTCGTGGGGTCATTTTTTTACGCGGCCCTTTAGGGGCTGGAAAAACCACTTTGGTTAGAGGTTTGTTGAATGCCTGTGGGCATGTAGGGAGTACTAAAAGCCCTACCTATACGATTGTTGAGCCTTATCAGGTTGAGTCACGAAAGTTTTATCATTTTGATCTATATCGTATAGCGGATCCCGAAGAACTTGAGTACATGGGGTTTCGGGATTATTTAGATGAAGAGGCATTATGTTTAATTGAATGGCCTGAGAAAGGGGCTGATTTTTTGCCAGGTGCGGATCTCGAGATTACTTTGGCCTATGAAGATGGCGCTAGAAGAATATCGTTTGAGTTTGAAAATCTTGCTTGGAAGGATAAATTTTGTCAACTGGTTGGTAGCAAATTAGAGCAAGTGGATTAGTTGGTTTTTACTTAGAAGATTATAGTGGTGAATTTGAGTGTTTAAGCAGTTTCTCATTGTCAAAATAATAGTGTGTATTGCATTGCTATCGAGTACCGCGTGGTCTGCACAGATCAACGGCGTAAGATTTTGGCAGGACCCAGAGAAAACGAGAATTGTATTTGATGTTAGCGATAATGTTGATTACAAGATATTTACACTCTCTAATCCTTCTCGGTTAGTGGTTGATATAAAAAAGTCGTCGCTAAAAGCGGCGTTGAAAGATATAGAAGTACCAAAATCACTTGTAAGCAAAATAAGAAGCAGTATTACCGATAATAATACTCGAGTCGTGATCGACTTAAAAAAAGCCATTACCATCAAACATTTTAAGCTAAAACCTTATCAGAAATACGGTCATCGCTTAGTCGTTGATTTAAAACCGGAAGATAGTAAGAAGAAAATTACTAAAACCGTAGAGAGCCACAGAACCAGCAAAGACCGTGATATTGTCATCGCGATTGACGCAGGGCATGGCGGAGAAGATCCAGGAGCTCCAGGGGGTGAAAAAGGAATCACTCTGGCAGCGGCCAAAAAGTTAGCTAAATTGATTAACAATGAAAAAGGCATGAAGGCCGTCTTAACAAGGAGCGGTGACTACTTTGTTGATTTGCTTAAACGAACTGAAATTGCTCGCAAAAATAAAGCAGACCTATTTATTTCACTTCATGCAGATGGCTTTTCTGATAAGCGAGTGAAAGGTGCTTCGGTTTGGGTTTTGTCGCCTAAAGGTGCAAGCTCTGAGATGGGACGCTGGTTAGAGCAGCGAGAGAAAGCATCTGATATGGCGGGTGGTGTTGATATATCTCGACAAGATCCAATGGTTGCGCAAGTACTACTGGATCTTTCAATGAATTATTCCTTAGGAGAAAGTATTGAAGCCGGTGAGTTAGTGCGTAAGCAGCTAACTAACAATAAGTTTCACATGCATGGAAAAAACCTAAAAAAAGCAGCGTTTGTCGTTTTAAAAATGCCAGATATTCCGGCGGTGTTAGTTGAGATGGGTTTCATATCCAATAAGAAGGAAAAAAAGCAATTAAAAACTAGAGCGTTTCAGCAAAAAATTGCGAACTCTGTGTTGGCCGGTGTAAAAGCTTATTTTCGATTAAACCCACCGGACGGAACTCTTTATGCAAAGTTGATTAAGGCTGGTCGACAAAATGAATTAACGGGTAATACTCATTCAAGAATTGCAGCTAATGACAAACAAAATAAATCAAAGAAAACGCGTTCCTACAAAGTTCGTTCTGGTGATACTTTGTCTGAAATCGCTCTTGAACATGGAGTATCTACATCAAAACTCAAGTCTCATAACCGTTTAAAAAGTGACCGACTAAGAGTTGGTCAAGTGATCAAAATTCCGGCGGTATGATTTTGTCTGTAACGCCACCCACTACCAATACAAGAATACATAGACTCGACAACCGTTTGGCCAATCAGATAGCGGCGGGCGAAGTTGTCGATCGACCTGCCTCGGTGGTAAAAGAGTTACTTGAAAATTCCATAGACGCATTGGCGACCAAAGTAGAGGTTGAAATCGAAAGGGGCGGGACTCGTTTAATTAGAGTAACGGACAATGGTTGCGGGATTATTAAGGACGATTTAGGTCTGGCACTTTCGCGACACGCTACTAGTAAAATTTCGCAAACCGCTGACCTTGCCGCAATTAACTCTCTTGGTTTTCGCGGCGAAGCACTGGCAAGTATAGCCTCGGTATCCAAGCTATGCTTAACTTCGAGAACAAAAGACTCAGAGTATGCTTGGCAGGCTATCGCGGAAGGTCGTGATATGGCTGTAGATATTCAGCCAGCCTCTGCTACCGTAGGTACACGAATAGAAGTAAGAGATTTGTTCTATAATACGCCAGCGAGACAAAAGTTTTTAAGGACGGAGAAAACCGAATTTTCTCATATAGAAGAAATATTCAAGCGGCACGCTTTGGCTAATGCAAACAGCAGTTTTGTTTTAAAGCACAATCAAAAAATCATAAAACGAGTACCGGCAAGCTCAGAGCAAGACAATGGTCTCAAGCGAATAGAAAATATTTGCGGTAAACCATTTGCCGATAATGCGGTTTTTTTTAGTTGCTTACACGAAGTCGTCAATATAAAAGGTTGGTTAGGCATTCCTTCATTCCACCGCAGCGAGTCCGATATTCAATATGTTTTTATCAATGGTCGTCCCGTAAAAGACAAAATGTTAAATCATGCTATTCGGCAATCCTATCAAGGGCTGTTACCTCCGGGACGAATGCCTGCATATGTCCTTTTCATAACGATTGACCCAAATCGTATTGATGTCAATGTTCATCCGACAAAACACGAAGTAAGGTTTGATGAACAACGAACTATCCATGACTTATTAGTGAAGTCGATTAGCGATACCATCGCAGATTGCCAGTCGACTTTAGACTTGCCGACAAACCATAGAGCTGAGGCGCTTGTTAGCCAACCAAATCAACCTGCAAGCGAAACTGATTCGTCAGATTTAACCAACAAGCCAAGTATTCATTCGCCAACCGACAATAGTTACCGTACACCGAGAGTTCACGCTAGTTATTCATCACAAGCCATTAACCAGGCTGCTCGAAAAATCTTAGATAAAAACACTAGCTCCGCTGTTACCGGTCCAGATCTTGGTTTAGTTCCAGATCTTGGTTTAGCGTCAGAACTAGATTCAAACAAGTCATCAATCAACGAAACCAGTTGCAGTCATTATTTAAACAATAACACTAGCCAAAATAACAATTTGTTGAACGGCAATTACTCGAACGAAACGGTTTCAATGCTTACTCCGGATGGTTCTGGAAATGGTTGTTGGCGATTTAAGTCCGGGGTTTGGCTTTTTATTGATGATACCGCTCCGCAATTAATCGATGAAAAAAAGCTTTTCGAAGATTTCATGCCAGTGATGCTTTCAGCTGATAATGAACAAACCCTTATTTTTCAGTCGTTGATTTTTCAACCCAAACCACTTCTTTTTCCGACCAAAGTTGAAGTCGATTTTGAATACCTTGAAGATTGTAAAGTTGCGTCAAATATAGAAAAAGTCGGCTTCTCTCTCAAGCCGTTGTGTAATAATCAGGTTGAAATAACCGCCGCCCCTTATGCATTGATTATTGGCGAACAAATTTCGCTAACAGAATTATTTTTAACTTGTCTAAAGTCGCTCCAGTCCAACGAGTTTGAAAAGCTTTATGATTTACTTAGTCCTCTGTCTTCAGCTGCTATTGTAGTGATTAGAGAGCTCTTAGAAACTAATAACGTTAACTCTCAAGCGATTAAGTTGCTGCAAGATAAGCAGGTAGAGCGTTGGATGATATGACCATCAAGTTACAGGCCGCCCCAGTTATTTTTTTAATGGGGCCGACCGCCAGTGGTAAAACGGCTTTGGCTATCGAGTTATACCAACAACAAGAAATCAGTGTCGGCTTCGAAATTATTAGCGTTGATTCTGCGATGGTTTATAAAGACCTAAATATTGGCAGTGCCAAACCGACAGAACAAGAGTTAGCGTTGGCCCCGCACCACTTGATTGATTTCGTCGACCCGGCTGACAGTTATTCCGTATCGGATTTTCGCGAAGATGCAATTGAGCTAATCAACGCAATACATGCTCGAGGAAATGTTCCTCTTTTGACTGGCGGAACGATGCTTTATTTTAAAGCACTGAGAGATGGATTGGCCGACATGCCCGGTACCGATGAAAAAATACGTGAAGAGGTAAAGAATAAGAGACTAGCTAACGGGTTAGAAAGCTTACACGATGAATTAGCGACATTTGATCCAAGAACCGCAGCTAGACTACATGTTAATGATACCCAGCGTATAACTCGCGCTGTTGAAGTCTACTTGGCTACTGGGAAGTCACTCTCTCAATGGCACGATGAGCAACAAAAAAACTCACTCAAAAATCCGATATTGTCGATTGCACTAGCGCCAGAGGAGCGCGCGGTCTTACACGCTCGTATCGAAAAACGTTTTAGCATGATGATGGAGCAAGGGTTCCTCGAAGAAGTTAAGGTTTTATTCAATCGACCAGAGTTAAACTTAGAATGCGCGTCTATGCGCAGCGTCGGATATCGCCAGGTTTGGCAGCATTTAAATGGTGAGCTTTCATTGCCCGAGTCGATAGAGCGCTCGGTGATTGCTACCCGCCAACTAGCCAAAAGACAATATACTTGGCTCAGAAGTTGGCAAGACGCCCACTGGTTCGATCCTACCAATGAAAATCAGCAAAGAAAATGTATCAATCAAATCTATAAATTTGTCGCAGAACATCCGCTCGAAGGTCCGTAACCAAGTTGTTGGCACAATTGCTCTGTCTTTATATTAGGTGCTGAAAAATGTTTGCATCGTCATCTTATGTAAGTCGCTTTCAGAATTTCCAGTTGTTTAGTGAACTAGGCCTCAATTCAAAAAAATATGATTAAAAGCTCAAATAGCTATTGAACTTAACGTTAATTAACCCCACTAATTGATAAGTGACGTACAAAACTGATTTGCTTACAGCGTCTCAAAGATAAATGTGTCAACCAAGCCGACATATTTTTGGTAGAAAATCCGTTTAACTGCTAAGCTTAGATCAGCTGTATGATTTTTGAGCTATTTTGGTCGCTTTTTTAAGGCAATCATTCAGTATTAGTTACGTACAAGTTTTGAGCACTTAGTAACAAACTAGTACCTTTCCAGTCGTTTAGTACTTGTAATATGAGTTATTGGTGTTTGAATTGAGTTTGCAATATCAGTCTGCGGGCTTTCCTAATTTGGTGATTTTTACGTGTTAATGGCGTTAAATTACTAAATATAACAACAAAAATGAAAATTTGGTTTAGCTGTTTACCGCATTTCGCGAGTTAGCAAACCATATAAGAAAAGGAGACTATTATGTCAAAAGGGCAATCATTACAAGACCCTTATCTTAATGCTTTGAGAAGGGAACATATACCTGTTTCAATATTCTTGGTAAATGGAATTAAGCTGCAAGGACAAATTGAGTCATTTGACCAATTCGTTGTCTTGCTCAAAAATACCGTCAGCCAAATGGTCTATAAGCACGCTATTTCGACGGTTGTTCCGGCAAAAAATGTTAAATTACCACACGGTGATGAAGCTGCTGGTTCAAGTACTCAAAATGCGGGCAACTACTAGCGATAAATAGCTTATTGCCCCAGAGTCTTGTTTTTTGGGATAAAGAGTATCGTTGACAGAGAAATACTAACTGAGCGACTGGTTGTCGCTTGGTTTAAGTTCTGTTATTGTCAGTTGCATCTATTCAAAGTGATACACCTTCCTAATATTGGTCTATAATCATCCTTAATTTCTAGAACTACCATAGTGAGTTTTAACCCTTTTGTTTGATCGTCATTCTGGCGGCGAGAACGCCGTACTGGTACACATAGAGCTTCCAGACTCTCATAATAAAGAAGATAAAGACGAATTTATCGACCTCGTCGTGTCTGCCGGTCTGTCTATTAATGCCATTGTCGGTGGCAGTCGACAAAGCCCGCATGCCCGTTATTTTATCGGAACCGGTAAAGCTGAGGAAATTCGCCAAATCGTTGAAGATAAACAGGCCGACGTCGTGTTGTTTAATCATCGGTTAAGTCCTGCCCAGGAAAGAAACATTGAGCAGCTAGTGTGTTGTCGTGTGATAGACCGCACCGGACTTATACTTGATATTTTTGCGCAACGTGCCCAAACCCATGAGGGAAAGCTGCAGGTTGAGCTGGCTCAATTAAGACACTTATCAACGAGGTTGGTAAGAGGTTGGACCCACCTTGAAAGGCAAAAAGGGGGGATAGGTCTGCGAGGTCCGGGTGAAACGCAGCTAGAGACCGATCGACGCCTTCTAGGTGACCGCATTAAAACTATTCGCAAACGTTTAGATAAAGTTGAAAAACAGCGAGAGCAAAGTCGTCGGGCTAGAAAACGCGGTAACATTCAGACAGTTGCCTTAGTTGGTTATACCAATGCCGGTAAATCGACCATTTTTAATCAAATTACACAGTCCAAAGTGTATGCTGCTGATCAGCTATTTGCTACCTTAGACCCAACCCACCGCCAAGTCGAAATAACGCCAGGGCAGCGGGTTATATTATCTGATACGGTTGGTTTTATACGCCATTTGCCCCACGACTTGGTCGCCGCATTTAAGGCAACTTTGCAAGAAAGTCGTCAAG
>CAJQOL010000140.1 GCA_905479925.1 uncultured Kangiellaceae bacterium
TTCCTCCTCGAGGATCGCAAAAACAACAATTAACCAAGCAATGAAAACGCTCAATTTATTTTAGCGTGAAACGCCCAATGTCTGCTTTCAGGATTCAAAATACTACGCAACTATCACTTACCAGCCGTCCGCTAAATTGCAATTCTTGACATAATCAATATGGGTCCGAATGTTCGCTTATGACGGATTTGCGAATAGATAGATAATGCATTCTGACCCTATTTAATTCAATCTACTTTCTACTTATTTGGTTAATGAAAATGATTTGCAGAAAGTTTACATAACTATCCGGTTGTCTGCTGTAAACTAATGACGGAATATTTGCGGAACTGGCGCTTATTTTACTTGGCATCGGTGGTCCACAATAAAAAACGATACAAATATAAGAAGGAAAATCAAATGATCCGAATAACTCTATGTCTCTTTATACTGCTATTTACCAGCACCGTCGGAGCTAAAGCTGAGCTGAAAGGCCATCCAGATGAATTGAAGTCATTTATTCATCCTGACAAAAAAATAGTTACTATTAGAATGACCGAAAAAGAAAAAGCCTATTCAGATAAAGCTATTGTCAGTTTAGTAATAACGACGGAGAAAAAGAATTTGGCCGGTGCCCTTCAATTGAATAGTGACCTACGGGTAAAGATAGCGGAAGTGCTTACATCATCTGGTTTAAAACCGAAAAATATAAAAACATCCAAATTTTCAACATCCCCCCAATTTGGTTGGTTTAGCGATAAACCGAAAAGCTACCAAGTCGTTAATCGAATGGCCATAAGCATAACAGATGAAAAGCAACTCAATACCATAGCAAAGCTATCAGATGAAAATAAGGAAATAGCATTTTCTGGCACTGAGTTTGAGCACACGCTTAAGTCCGAAGTAGAGCAAAAATTGAAAAATAAAACCCTGGCAAAAATTATGACTCAAAAAGCCTTTTATGAAACGCAACTCGGTCTCAAACTTAAAGCCATAAGTTTCTCAGACACAGATGTTGTTCAGTCAGGTACAAAGGGGGCTCGCGATTTGGAGAGAAGAGTTGTTATTACCGGCTCTAGAGTGAAAAGAGATTCCTATGACAGTGATGCTCCAATTGCTGTTAAACAAACTTTTGACGAAGTGGAATATTCTCTGACCATTGCGGTTCAATTCGAAGTCCTTAATAGTGAACAAACACCTTAGACACGTATTTAGGTGGAACATATTGTTATGCAGAACCAGGTGTAATCGATGTTTGTGAACTTGAGTGCGCCTATACAATAAAGCTTGTAACCACAGGTCCGACTAGAGGCTAGGTGTGGAGAGATGATTCAGCCGAAGATTGTTGTGTGACACCGTTGGGAGTGTCTTTTGTTGCCTCCATCTCCTAACCATTGAGCTCTCCGTGGCTCCGTGGTTGTTCCATTTTTATTTCCACAGTTTTAGCTTTAAAGTTTTCGATATATAATATATCCACACCACCTCAAATTCTGTCGAGAAGACTTCATGGCCTCAGCCCACAGTACCAACCCGCAAATTGCTACCCTTCAAATGGTATCAAGCGCCGATTTTAATCAAAATCTCAATGACGCCAAGCAGCTGATTATTGAAGCTGCGGAAAAGGGAGCCGATTTAGTCGTTCTGCCTGAATATTTTGCGATTATGAGTATCAAAGAGACAGATAAGTTTCCGTTTGTAGAAAAGCATGGAGACGGACCGTTACAGTCAATGTTGGCTGAGCTTGCCCGAGTCTACAAAATTTGGATTGTCGCAGGCAGCCACCCAATAGTTTCTAACGAGCAGCAACGCCCCTTTGGCCGTTGTTATGTCATTAACGATCTCGGTGAAACTGTCAGTTGGTACGACAAAGTCCATCTTTTTGATGTGCAAGTGGAAGATAGTCAAGGGAGTTATTGTGAGTCTCAATATACTAAGGCGGGTACAGAAGCTGTTTATTTTGATAGCCCATGGGGCAAAATAGGGTTAGCAATCTGTTATGACATTCGATTCCCTGAGCTATTTCGTCAACTAAGCGAACAAGGGTGTAATATCTTTATTATGCCTGCCGCGTTCACCTATAAGACCGGAAGTGTTCACTGGGAGGTTTTGATAAAAGCTCGTGCCATTGAAAACCTCTGCTATTTTGTCGCTTCGGCTCAAGGTGGAAAACATCAAAATGGTCGAGAAACCTGGGGACACTCCTGCATTGTATCTCCTTGGGGTGAGACGATTGCAGAACTTGCCAGCGGCGCAGGCTTGGTTATGGCTCAGCTTGATTTAGCGGAACAAGCTAAGCTGCGAAAAGAGTTTCCAGTGTTAGCTCATAAAAAGCTATAATAGCGTATCTACTCTGAAAACGAAGAACCTCCTAGTCAAACGGGTTTTTAACAACTTATTTCTATCAAGGTTATAGCGGTACCCATATGTCTCAAATACTGGTCGATACATCCAATGAATTCTTGGCCGATGATGGTCTTTCCGTTAGTGATATTGAACAAACCCTTGAGTCAATGATGAGCCACAAGATTGATTTCGCTGAAATGTTCTTTCAAAGTAGTCGTCACGAATCTTGGGTCCTAGAAGATGGGATCGTTAAGGATGCAAGCTTTAGCAGTGACAAAGGCGTTGGTATTAGAGCTTTAAATGGTGATAAAACCGGTTTTTCTTATTCTGAAGAAATCGCGTTGCCGGCTTTGCGGCAGGCGGCTGCAGCATCAAAATCGATAGCCTTGGCTGGAGCATCCGCTTCGGTAAAGTTGTCCCCTGTTACCGGACAAACAGTTCGATACAGTGATAATGACCCCTTAATGAGTTTAACTGAAGCCGAAAAGCTTTCATTGCTACACAAGCTCGATCAACTTGCTCGCCAACAAGACCCGAACGTACGTGAGGTTATAGCGTCTATTTCCGGCGTATTCGAAAAAGTCATGGTATGTGCGACTGACGGAACTTTCGCCTGCGATATTCGTCCATTAGTTAGAGCTAATGTGACCGTAATTATTGACCGAAATGGTAAAACTGAACGTGGTAGCTCAGGGGCTGGCGGGCGTGATAGTTACCAAATACTGACTGATGATTTGCTAAAGCAGCTGGCAAAAGATGCAGTACATCAGGCAAATGTAAATTTGCAGGCTATTGATGCTCCTGCCGGTCAAATGCCAGTGGTACTTGGTTCAGGCTGGCCTGCGGTTTTGTTACACGAAGCTATTGGTCATGGACTGGAAGGTGATTTTAACCGTAAAGGAAGTTCAGCATTTAGCAATCGTATCGGTCAACGGGTTGCATCACCGCTTTGCACCATTGTCGATGATGGTACTATTCAAGGACGCCGTGGTTCACTCACCATTGACGATGAAGGGACACCCACTCAGTCAACGACCTTGATCGAAAATGGCATATTAACCGGTTATATGCACGATAAGAAAAATAGTCAGTTAATGGGACAAAAATCTACCGGCAATGGTCGCAGAGAGTCATATTCTTGTTTACCAATGCCAAGGATGACCAATACCTATATGCTCGCGGGGGAAAGCGATAAAGAAGATATTATTAAATCCGTTAAAAATGGCTTATATGCACCTAACTTTGGTGGTGGTCAAGTAGACATAACCTCCGGTAAGTTTGTATTTTCCACTAGTGAAGCGTATCTCATTGAAGACGGAAAGATTACCGCACCGGTAAAAGGTGCGACGTTAATTGGTAACGGACCTGATGTACTAACCAAGGTTAGTATGGTTGGCAATGATATGGCATTAGATCGTGGCGTTGGTATCTGTGGTAAAGCGGGACAAAGTGTGCCCGTTGGTGTTGGACAGCCCACATTAAAAGTCGACCAGTTAACCGTTGGCGGGACTAACTAATGGCAATCAAACGATTTAACCGAAAAGAAAACGATCCTGACTATTACAGCAAAACTCAAAATAAGAATGAGGCTAATGCATTAACCAAGTTTGGTCAGGAGTTGGTGGAACTATCGGTTGCAAAAATAAACGCGCTACCGGTTGAAGATGTGACTCGCCAAAGTTTGTTAGATTATCAGAAAATCACTTCCAATTTGGCTCGTAAACGCCACTTTTTATATATTGGTAAATGTTTACGAACCGAAGATGAGCCCGCAATACGAGCTTTTCTGGAGCAATCTAACCAGCAAGAAATCAAAAAAAAGCAAGCTGTGGAAAAAGTTGATCCACTGCAAACGATGGTTGATGGTTTACTAGAAAATAGCGAGCAGCAAATCAATGTGCTACTTGATGAATATCCAACCCTTGCTCGACAAACGCTAAGACAGCATGTTAGAAATATTCAAAAAGCTAAAACGCCCGAAAAAAATAATCAGGCTGTTACTAAGTTAAAAAATTACTTGAAAGATAATCAGTAAGTTAGGATGAGCATGAGCCAAGCCATAGAAAATCCATCAACGGCAGATGAAATTGACGTAGATAAAGAAATCGAATTCTTCGACACGACTTGCGGCGAGTTAATCGACTATGCCAAGAAGCAAGGGGCTACTCAGGTTGAAGTAGGAGTTAGCAAGGATATTGGTTTAAGCGTTACGGTGAGGAATCGAGAAATCGAAACCCTCGAGTACAATAGAGACAATAGTTTTGGTATTACGGTATATCACGGACAGCAAAAAGGTATAGCCACAACCAGTGATTTGTCAAAGCATGCATTACACCAAGCGGTTGACGCTGCAATTAACATTGCCAAGTATACCCAGCCGGACCCGTGCTCAGGTTTGGCGGATGCCGAGCTTATGGCAAACCAACCCGTCGACCTTGAGCTTGATTGGCCAATGGGCATAAGCGCAGAGGCCGCTAAACAACAAGCGTTAGAATGTGAAGCCTACGGTTTAGATTACAGTGATAAAATTGCCAATAGCGAAGGGGCGTCGTTTAGTAGTCATCGTAATATAAGGTTTTATACAAATTCCCATGGATTTAAGGCTGCTACACCTTCAACTCGACATAGCATGAGCTGCGTATTATTAGCTGAAGATTCATTAGGTAAACAACGCGATCATTGGTATACCATCGCTCGCCAGGCAGATGCTATGGAATCAGCCAAACATATTGGTGATAAAGCGGCTGAGCGAACAATCGCTCGTTTAGATGCTCGACAATTAAAAACTCAAAAAGCAAAAGTATTGTTTGTTCCTGAAATGGCACGTTCGTTAATCGGTAACTTTAAATCGGCAATTAGCGGTACCAACTTGTATCGCAAATCAACATTTTTACTTGATTCTATGGGCAGCCAAGTTTTTCCGGAATTTGTCACCATGAGTGAGCGACCTTTTATTAAGAGAGGGTTAGCAAGTGCTTGGCATGACAACGAAGGGATAGCTACTCAAGAACGCGATATTATTAATGCCGGTCGAATTCAAACCTACTTACTTGGTAGTTATGCCGCCAGAAAGCTATCCATGCAGCCTACCGGCCATAGCGGCGGAGTACATAACTTGCAGGTTTCCTCTGGACCTAGTTCATCGGATTTAAGTTTTGAGCAAATGGTTAAAGAGCTAAATAATGGGCTAATTGTTACTGAAATGATGGGGCATGGCGTGAACATGATCACCGGTGATTATTCTCGCGGTGCATCTGGCTTTTGGGTAGAAAACGGTGAGATACAATTTTTTGTTCAAGAAATTACCATCGCCGGAAACCTGAAGGATATGTTTGCTAACGTTATTGCAATTGGCGGCGACTTAGACCATCGAAGTAGTGTGCTAACTGGCTCGTGGTTAATGCCTGAAATGATGATCGCCGGTGGCTAGTGTTCACCGGCAGTTTTGATAAT
>CAJQOL010000141.1 GCA_905479925.1 uncultured Kangiellaceae bacterium
GGCTTAACGCCCTTCAACTATCTAAAGTTCTTGCTGGAAGAATTACCAAAAAAGCCTGACGACCTAGAATATCTGATGCCCTGGAATGTCGAACTGGAAACAACGATTTAAAACTCAATGTGCCTATGACCGGACGTTTACTATAAAGGAGTTAATTTATGGGTGAATCGAGAGATTATTTGGAGATGTCTTTCAGGTCGATAGAATGTTTTTCAAATGATGGGAAACTAGACGCCAAAGAGTTAGGACAAATACTGGCTATTGCAGAGAAAGACGGTGAAATTGATCATAATGAAATTCGAGTGCTTCGTAATATCATATCCAAAGTAGAGCCCGAAGAAATTGATGATTCTATGCGTTTAATGCTTAAAGAAGTATCGGACAAAATAAATGCCTAACAAGGTTATCAAAGTCAGACTCATTGCTAAGCGCCATTGTGGAGTTGGCCACGCCAATGGTTTACCAAGACTTAGATCTCTCACTGCAGCTAACTTGTAGCAGCGATAGCGCCATTCCGAAACAATTACACGCCGCTATGGACCGGAAAACTATTTACCAAACGAAGCTCCAACTAAAATAACCGTTGGAGATCCGTTTGTAGATGAAACGCTCTAGTATGCTTTAGCGATAATCTTCAGGAGCGGGGCAGCTACACATTAGATTTCTGTCACCATACACGTCGTCAATGCGATTAACACTTGGCCAGAACTTGTGATTTTCCTGTCCTGCAACTGGGAACACCCCTTGTTTGATTGAATAAGGTTTATTCCAATCTAAAAGATCCACTTGAGTATGAGGCGCGTTAGTCAAAGGATTGTTACTCGCATCCCACTCTCCGCTCTTAACGCGATCAGTTTCTTGCTTGATTGCAATCATCGCATCAATAAAACGATTAATCTCACACAATGGTTCGCTTTCCGTCGGCTCAATCATAAATGTTCCAGCTACTGGAAAACTCATTGTTGGCGCATGAAAACCGTAGTCCATCAAACGCTTAGCGAAATCCACTTCTGTAATACCTGTTTCAGCTTTTATCGGCCTTAGATCAACAATACATTCATGGGCTACTTTGTCATTTCTACCACGGTACAAAATAGGATAATGCTCGCTCAACTTGCTAGTGAGGTAGTTGGCATTTAATAGCGCCATTTTTGTCGACTCTGTAACACCTTCTCTACCAAGCATTGCTATGTACATCCAAGTTATGGGTAATACGCCAGCACTGCCAAACGGCGCCGCTGATACCGCACCATTATTTTCATTAACGTTAGGAATTTTAGCAACCGAATGGTTAGGTAAGAACGCTTTTAGATGTTCTTTTACACCGATTGGTCCAACACCTGGTCCACCGCCACCATGCGGAATTGAAAAAGTCTTATGTAAGTTCAAGTGAGAAACATCTGACCCCATTAACCCTGGAGATGTAATTCCAACCTGCGCGTTCATGTTGGCACCATCCATATACACTTGACCACCGTGTTGATGAATCAGTGCACATATGTCTTTAATACTTTCTTCAAACACACCATGGGTAGAAGGATAAGTAATCATCAAACAAGACAAGTTTTCACTATGTTGCTCTGTTTTTTCTTTAAGGTCATCAAAGTCAACATTTCCTTCATCGTCACAGTTAACAATAACGACTTTCATGTTAACCATCTGCGCGCTTGCCGGGTTAGTTCCGTGAGCAGAGCTAGGAATTAGACAAATATTTCTGTGACCCTCAGAGCGTGATTCATGATATTTTTGTATCGCTACAAGACCCGCATATTCTCCCTGAGCACCAGAATTAGGCTGCAATGAAACGGCATCATAACCGGTTATTTCGGCTAGCCAGTTCTCAAGATTTTCGGTGAGCTGTTGGTATCCTTTGGTCTGAGAGCTAGGTGCAAAAGGATGAATATTAGAAAATTCAGGCCAAGTAACCGGCAACATTTCCGACGTCGCATTAAGCTTCATAGTACAACTACCAAGCGCTATCATTGCGTGAGTTAAAGAAAGATCTTTGTTTTCCAATTGTTTTAAATAGCGAAGCATCTCCGTTTCCGAATGATGGGTATTAAATACTGGGTGTTCTAGGATCGCTGTCTCTCTTTGCAAACTGCTATCAAATGACATGAGCTCGCAAACACTGCTATCTATTACTTCGAAATTAACCGGTGTTTCATCGCCGGTAATAACGGTGATTAAACTCTGTAAACTAGCTTCGGTAACAGTCTCATCTAATGTCACCCCTAATTGATCATTACCATCAATACGCAAGTTAATCGCTGCTTCTGATTTTCGAACCATAACTTCATCATAGTTATCGACGTTAAAGGTAAGGGTATCAAAGTAACTAGTGTTATTTATTTGAATACCTTTTGACTCAAGAACGTGCGCCAAAATTGCGGTGAAACGATTGATTCGAGTCGCAATTCTCTTAAGGCCTTTTGGTCCATGATAAACGGCATAAAACGCGGCAATATTAGCTAGCAAGACTTGAGCGGTACAAATGTTAGAGGTCGCTTTTTCACGACGAATATGTTGCTCTCTAGTCTGCATGGCCATTCGCAAAGCTGGACGTTCATTACTATCAACGGAAACGCCGATAATACGTCCGGGTAATGCGCGCTTAAACTTATCTCGAGTTGCAAAATAAGCCGCATGTGGACCACCAAAACCCATTGGAACACCAAATCGTTGAGAACAACCTAAAACGATATCTGCGCCAAGTTCGCCAGGTGATTTCAGCATCACTAAGCTCATGATATCTGCGCCAATAGCAACAATGGCTTTTTTAGCTTGTAGTTGCTCGATAATAGGCTGAATATCAACCACTTCACCAGTTCTGCTGGTATATTGGATAAAGGCACCAAATACATCATGATTAACCGCTTCGCTAGGGTTTCCTAGAATAAGCTCAAACCCATAATGCTCAGCACGGGTTTTTATAACATCAATGGTTTGCGGGAAGGCATTTTGGTCAACAAAGTATTGATTTGATTTCTTATTCTTTGAAACACGCTTTGCTACAGCCATTGCTTCTGCTGCTGCGGTAGCCTCATCAAGTAACGACGCACTTGCCAACTCCATACCCGTTAGGTCAATTGTCATTTGTTGATAGGTGATGATCGCTTCCAAACGACCTTGCGCAATTTCCGGCTGATAAGGCGTATAAGCGGTATACCAACCAGGATTTTCTAAGACGTTTCTCAAAATTACTTTTGGAGTAATGGTGGGGTAATAGCCCATTCCAATGTAAGTAGTACAAACTTCATTTTGAGCTGCGATGTCAGCGATATCTTCAAGCGCCTGCTGTTCGCTTCTTGCGAGAGGAATGTTTAACGCTTCAGGTAACCTGATTTTATTCGGCACAGTTTGCACTAATAGCTCATCTAAAGAAGACAAACCTAAAGACTCCAACATCTGTTGGGTCTCTTGCTGATCAGGACCTATGTGGCGCTGACTAAATTCCTGGCTATTTTGCAATTGATCTAGAGTCGATTTCATCATCATCCTCAATAAACTAAATTTTTCAAACCTTAATAAACAACAAAGCCTCAATCATAAATTGAGGCTTCAAAATAACACTCTCGCCTGACGAACAAAGGTTATTTGCTAGTCTTCTATCTCATTCTGGTAAGACTCAGAATCCAGTAAACCATCTAATTCAGAAGGCTCAGATGGTTTCATTTTAAACATCCATCCATCGTCATAGGGTGAAGAGTTAACTGTCTCTGGTGCATCTTCTAGGTCTTCATTTACCGCAATAATGGTACCTGAAAGCGGTGCATAGATATCTGATGCTGCTTTTACCGATTCGACTACCGCGAGTTCATCTTCTAGCGCTACTTCGCTATCTACTTCCGGTAACTCAACATAAACAACATCACCAAGTAGTTCTTGGGCGTGATCTGTTATGCCGATAGTTACTGTTCCGTCATCTTCTTCACGAACCCACTCATGGGAGCTGATGTATTTTAAATCGCTTGGTACATTACTCATTTTTATTACCTCGTGTTTTCTTTTGTCACTTTGGTGATTTTTAACTGTTAACGGTCACTATACGTATATTGTTACTAGCAACTCATTAAAATTTAGTCGTTATCCGGAAATTTTGCGGCGTATTTTACACCAAAGCTTGCCCCTTGCGAACAAAAGAAGGTTTTACGACTTTTGCCGGTATTTGTTTACCACGGATTTCAAGCATTACTGAGTCGCCAGTGGCTTTGGGTACACGGGCCATACCAATGCTCTTTTTCAAGGTTGGAGACATGGTGCCACTAGTCGTTTCGCCTTCGCCAATGCCATCAACGAGAACTTTCATATGAGCGCGAATTACGCCTCGGCCCTCAAGCACTAATCCAACCAACTTGTTGGCAACTCCACGCTCTTTTTCCGCCAATAGTGCTGATTTACCTATAAAATCACGCTCTTCCGGCTGCCAAGCAATAGTCCAAGCCATATTGGCTTCTAAAGGTGATACGGTTTCATCCATGTCATTGCCATAAAGGTTCATTCCCGCCTCTAATCGCAACGTATCTCTAGCGCCTAAACCGCAAGGTTTAACACCTGCCGCCAATAATTTGTTCCAAAACTCGCTGGCTTTATCGGCCGGAACCATGATTTCATAACCATCTTCACCGGTATAGCCGGTTCGCGCGATGAAAAAACCGTCGCTATCAGCGGCGAAAAACACGCCTAAACCTTCCACGTCGCTTTGCTGCTGGCTAGAAAAAGCAGCGTTAGCTTTCTCAATAGCATTAGGCCCTTGCACAGCGATCATCGCGAAGTCATTATTTTCATCAACAGCAACTTCAAAATTCGTCGCTTGTAGATTCATCCATTTTAGGTCTTTTTTACGAGTAGAAGCGTTAACAACCACTCGATAATGTGTCTCATTAATAAAATAAACAATCAAGTCGTCTATAACAAAACCTTGCTCGTTCAGCATACCGCTATATAGGGCTTTACCGCTTTTTTGAAGCTTATCAACGTCATTAGCTAGCAAGAACTGGAGGTAGGGTTTTGCCTGCTTACCTGTCACCTCTACAACCGTCATGTGTGATACATCAAACATTCCAGCATCTTCTCGCACAATATGATGCTCATCCATTTGCGAGCCATAATGTAACGGCATATCCCAACCGCCAAAGTCTACAACCTTAGCATTAGCGTCTAAATGGTTTTGGTAGAAAGGTGTTTGCAAACCCATAGAAAATTCCTATTAAAAGCGCTCGATAGAAGAAAGAGCCTTGGTTAATAATTGCGCGGATTATACTGCTCTTTGGCGCAAAACTGAACCCAAACAAGGAAAAATTATAGCTTTTTAATCTGGTTATAATCGAAAATTATGCTTAGAATCTTGGCGGTATGCTAAAAACCGAATTAAAACCGGACTTGATTAAATTTCCGGAATATAATTCGGCGGCGTAATATGTAGTATCTAACGGTATGAACCGATTACCAACTACCGTGATTGGCGGCGCTTGCCCAAGGTTCACAAGCCGCTAGGGGTTCACCTTTTTGAAGAAGCTCAATCGAAATATTGTTTGGATCTTTAACAAATGCCATATGACCATCACGAGGTGGGCGATTAATGATTACTCCCATTGATTGAAGATGCTCACAAGTCTGGTAAATATTTTCTACCTGAAAAGCCAGATGACCAAACTGATCACCGCCGGTATAGTCTCTATCTCCCCAATTATGAGTTAATTCAACCATCGGCGACTGCGCGTTCTCTCCTAAGAAATAGAGAGTGAACTTACCTGCTTCTACGCGCTTTTCGCTGATCAGACTTAATCCTAACCCTTTACAATAAAACTCTATCGATTCCTGCGGTTTATTTGTCCTAATCATCGAGTGGAGAAATTTACTACTCATTACTTATTTTCCTCATATTCACCTTCAATGACTCGACCATCTGTTGGGCGACGTTGAGTCTCGGTATGGTTTTCAAATTCACCTTCAAAGGTATGAAAGCTAGCGGTTGAAGAGCGTATGGTTGCCTTTGCTATCATTTTAGTTGCAATCCAACGCCTAATGTTAGGTACCATCAGTATAAAACCGACGATATCAGTGACAAACCCCGGAGTTAATAATAACGCTCCGGCAAACAGTAATTGTGCGGCGGCGGCCATCTCCAATGCGGGCACCTGCCCTTGGGCTGTTTGTCGCTGAATATTCTGCCACGTCTGAAGGCCTTGCTGCTTTAGTAAGTTTACCCCAAGAACAGCGGTAATAATTACGACAAACAAAGTCCAATTAAGGCCAATTTGGCCACCAACCTCAATAAATACCGCAATTTCGATAATAGGGACTAAAATAAATAGGGAAAGTAAAATTCGGAACATGCGGTTTCCTTAAACGAGCGGTACACTCCGTAAAGTAACAAAAAAGAGCGTAGTTAGACGCTAACTACCATTATGGAGCCCAGGTCTGCATTTTTCAACTGCATTGAGGGGCTAGGAAAAAGCCTTGTGTAACAAAATTAATCACGTATGAATCACATTTTGATTATCTTTATTTGATTCCGAATTTTTTATTAACATAATGAGTTTATTACGTTTTAATGTATAGCAGCTAATTGAGAACCCGGCGTGCGGTATAGTTTCAAGAATAGGTACACAACTATTGCACTATCGCTAAGCTATAAAATTCTCGCTGCCTACCACTAAAAAAGGTTTGACGCTGAAACATGCTAGATAAAGATAACAGTTCAATCTCCCATCAAGTTCAAAAGCAGTTCTTGAGGCGAACCCCTATAAAACTAAAGCAGTTCGCGCGGCTGCTTAACGATATGCTTGAAAACAAAGTCGATGCGTTAAGGGTAAAGGCGCTTCTCTCTCAGGTCACCAAAACCCGAGAAGCCTGTATTGCGCAAGAATTTGAATCAACCGCTCGACTATTAAATCAGCTATCAAAACAACTCTCTCTTGGGGATGAGTCTGTTGACTCGCAAAAGCCTTTACTCAAACGCCTTTCAGCCAAGTTAATGGAACACTCAGAAAAGCTGGAATTAGGGGTTAAACCACAGAGGGTTAAACCTGCGCCAGAACCAGAGCCAGAACCAACACCGGAACCAGAACCGGAAACGCAAACGAGCCCTTCAGAAACATTGGAAGAAGCACCCGAAGAAGATGACATTGATCAACTAGAGTCTGAGTTTGGGTTATATATCGATAAAGGAAAACTGATATTTGTAGGCGAACCTTGCTCCGACAGTCCTAACCTGACCAAAAATCACCTCAGCGAACAGTTTAGCTCATTGGGGGTTGAAAATTGTTCGGTCGACTCCCTAGCGGAAGCTATACAGGAAGCTAACAACGAACCCGGTAGTTTGATCATTGCTAACCTTTCACTAGCTGAACCTGTTTCCGTTTTAGATGACGAAACAATTGAAATCAAACGTCCGCCGGTGATTTTTGTAGCGGATGAAGACAATCAAGAGAATAGGGCATTAGCGATACGTAATGGCGGTTCAGGCTTCCTTGTTGAACCACTATCATTTACCACCATCTGTGAACAAATTGAGCATCTCTATGATCGATTAGCTGACGCTCCGCGTCGTGTTTTAGTAATGGAAGACTCAAAAGCCCAAGCAAGATATTACGAGAAAGTACTTAATAAAGGTCATTTTGAAATATTGGTTGTTAACAACCCTGCTGAACTGCTGGAAGCACTTCGGGGTTTTGACCCGGAAACCGTTCTAATGGACATGCAAATGCCAGGCTCATCGGGCATTGAACTCACTCAAATGATTCGCCAATTGCCACGCTATTCTCATTTGCCAATCATCTTTCTGTCTGCAGAGGAAAGTATTCGTAAACAGAATCAAGCACTAATGTCCGGAGGCACCTCGTTTATTGTAAAACCGGTTCAAAAAGAACAATTGATGTTTATGGCCAATTTGTATACTCAAAGATATAGGGACTTGGCGCCTCAAATCGACGTAAACCCAGAAACCGGCCTATTTTATAGTACTCAGTTCAAACAGATGATCACTATTGAAACTGCTCGCATGAGCCGAACGCCTTCATCAGTAGCTCTGGCAATCATTTCACTTGATGAAATCCAAGAGTTAACCATCGCTTCAAGTTACTCGTTTATTAATAGTGCCCATGACCACCTGGCCCAACTGCTTCGAGAGCGGCTCCGAAAAACCGATATTATTGGTCATCTAGGCAAAGGTAAACTTGGTATAATCTTGACGTCAGGCCGCCAAAAGGACTGGATATCAATCATGCAAAGCGTGCAAACACAATTTTCAAATCTACCATTTCATCTGCGCCACCAAGACAAGTCGGTAACTATAAGCATAGGCTTATCGGCACTTTCATCTAACTATAATGCTCACCAGTGGTTAGAAAGAAGTAATAAAGCGCTAGAGCAGGCTATCGCAGCTGGAAAATCGAGCCTAGAGTGGTTTGAAACCGACGAGAGCCAATAAAAACACACCTCGTAACATGCTCGTTGAAACAATCTCGTGCTTACCACGTCATAATTGCTTCACAAATGCGAAATGTTTGGCCGCAAACAGTAAACACAACGTATACAATAGTCACCATTATTGACTATTAACGTTTATATTTAAGACTTTAACGGGTGCAATTAAGGCGTAAATTGGCGAAATCGAAAAACTGTCAGTCAAAAAGACGCTTAAACAGAGACACCTAAGTCGTTTTCACCAGGTGAATAACGACCGCAACAACAAGGCATATTATTGTATGAACAAACTATTTACCGGCTTTTTGTCCTTAGTATTTTTAATCGGTATTGGCCAAACGACACACTTAAAAGCTGAAGAAGAATCGGCGGATTTATCCAAATTATTTGGTGGGAAATCTGAATTTCTAGATGTTGATGAGGCCTTTAAGCTAAATACAGAAATCGTTGATCAAGAGATTATTGTTCGCTTCGATATTGCCGATGAATATTACTTATATCGAAGTCGGTTCTTTTTTGCGGCGGAGGGCGCCAAGCTCTCAGAGGCTTACATTCCCGATGGAAAAAAGAAGGTCGACGAATATTTAGGCGATGTTGAGGTCTACCACCACAATCTCGAAATTAGTATTCCTTTTGTTGCCAATCAAGCTGACATAGTACTTAGCGTTGAGTTTCAAGGCTGTGCCGAGGCCGGCCTATGCTACCCGCCAGAAGAGAAAAAAATATATCTCACCGCCGCTAATTTTGATGCAAGTAATAACACACCTTCGGATTCTAATCAGCCGGCCTTAGGCAGCGTAACGCCAAAGTCAACGGAGAATAATAAGAGCGCTCAGAGTGCGGATGAAAACAAGGAAAAATTTGTTCCTAAACAAGAAGAGCTTTCAAATTTTTTAGCTGACAAAAGTTTATTAGAAATCGTTGGTTATATGATTCTTTTGGGTATCGGTCTTGCTTTTACCCCCTGCGTATTACCAATGGTTCCTATTCTTTCAAGTATTATTGTTGGTCAAGGTAAGGAAATAACAACCAGAAGATCTTTTTTATTGTCCTTAACCTATACCCAGGCAATGGCCATTCCATTTGCAGGGATAGGACTGGTGGTTGGCGGCGCAAGCTCATTTTTTGGCGCTGACATTAACAGCAATACCTTGCAAGCGCCTTGGTTTGTTATTCCCGCTGCGATTATCTTTCTTTTATTATCCTTGTCCATGTTTGGTTTTTACGAACTTCAATTACCCGCAGGCATTAGAAATCGTCTTGCCAAATTATCTAACGAACAGGAGGGTGGAACCCTAGTTGGAGCGGGCGTTATGGGCGTATTATCGGCGCTGGTGGTTTCTCCTTGTGTAACTGTGCCGGTGGCCGGTGTGTTGCTTTATATTGCACAGACAGGCGATGCAACAATCGGCGGTGTTGCACTCTATTCACTAGCGGTTGGCATGGGTATTCCGCTGTTATTGGTTGGTGTTGGCGGCGGTAAACTGTTACCGAAAGCAGGCGCATGGATGAATGCCGTTAAAGCCGCTTTTGGCGTCGGCATGATTGCGATGGCTTTGTATATCACTAAACATATCATTCCAGAAACCCTTAATATGATTCTTTGGGCGGTTTTACTTATTGTAAGTGCTACCTATATGGGAGCGCTTTCCAACGCTCAAACCAACATCGCAAAACTGTGGAAGGGTCTTGGTTTGGTCATATTTGCCTACGGGCTGCTACTGTTAATTGGCGCTGCAATGGGTAACGGACAAATACTTAAACCGTTAAAAGGACTCAACGTAACGGCTAGCAATAGTTCTGAATCTCATCAAACAGGTTCAGAAACTCACTTTAAGAGAGTAAAAACCATCGCTGATGTTGAGAGGCAGGTTGCTGAAGCAAATGCCGCGGGTAAAACAGTGATGTTCGACTTTTTTGCTGAAAGTTGTACCGCCTGTTATGAATTTGAAGAGCTCGTTTTTCCCGATCCTGGTGTGGTCGCAGCACTTTCAAATAGTGTCCTTATTCAAGCAGATGTAACCGCTAACGACGAACAAGATAAAGCCCTTATGAAACATTTTGAGGTAAGGGGATTACCCAGTATTTTGTTCTTCGATAAAAACGGTTTTGAAGATAAACGACTTAGAGCCATTGGGCTAGAAGATGCGGAAGTATTTGTACAACGTATAGATGCTGCTTTTACAACGAATCTGTAATAAATTAGGTTCAGAATGGGAATTAGCGGAAACAGACATAATCGTCGTTTTCGCCCCATGCTTTAATACTTTTAAATCTTAATACCCTTCAATTTTAATATCCGTCAGTTTTTACCGCAGGATAGTCTTTTCAGTTGATGTCTTTTACGGGTTATAAGGATAAGTGTTTAGCCCGCTACGAACCGCGTCGATTCCTAAAGAAATGTACGACATTATTTTCATCATTTTTCTTTGATTGGTACATCGCCATATCTGCCTGCTCCAACATATGTAACGCATTACGATGCTCGGTTCGATAGGAGACAGCTCCAATGCTAGCATTTACCGTAATATCAATATTGTTAATGGTAAATCGTTGCGCTATTGCCTGCTTAATACGTCCAATAATTAAATCCAATTCAGCTTCTGACCGTACACTTCGAATTAGAAATACGAATTCGTCGCCACCAAACCGTGCGACGCTATCGCTTGGTCTAGTGACCTGATTCATCTGCTCAACGATCTCCTTAATGACCTCGTCGCCAAACAGATGACCATAACGGTCATTAAGTTGCTTAAATCTATTCAGGTCAACAAATAGCACCGAAAAACTATGCTGGCGCCGTCCCGCCTTTCTAATCTCTTTATCAATAAGGTCTATCATGACGCTTTTATTCAATACATTAGTTAACCGGTCAAATCGAGCGTGTTTTCGATAAAACATTAACGCTCCGACTAATGCTGCCAGTAACACAAGAGAAAAGAGTGCAATCAGCAACTTAGGTAAATAATCTGATAATGGTTGAGTAACGTTAATTGGTAAGTAGATATCCGATGTTACTGTTCCGCCGATTAATACTTGCGCCTGAAAAAAATAGTCCCCTACACCTAACTGATTAAAATTAACAATCGGATTGGAGCTACTGGTTTGCGTTTTCCAGCTTTCCTGAATAGGAGAAAGTCTATAGCGAAAGTCAATTTGGTTGGATTTTGCGAGATTCACATAATCAAGGTTAAACTGTAAATCCGGCTTTTCAGCAACCAATTCATTGAGTTTTTCTAAGGGGTAAGTTTTTCCGTCGACTTCGATACTCTTAACCACTAACTTGCTTATTTCGCCATGTTTCAACCTTTTGATATCCTCAAATACGACCAAACCATCGGTAGTTCCTAGCCATAATTGGTCATCAATCCAAGTGAGCGCCGAGCGATTAGTTTCATTGGCTGGTAAGCCATTATTGGTATTGATATTTAGCAGTTGCCCGTCCAACCAACGGTATAGGCCATTATTAGTCGCAAAATAGATCGCGCCATCTTTTTCACTAATGGCATATACAGAGTGTTGATCGAGTGTCTCTAAGCCGGTTGGTGGACCAATAGTTTCCCCTTTTTGGGTGCGTCTTAATCCTTCGTTGGTTGCCAACAATAACTCATTATTTGGCAAGCGAATAAGGTCATAAGCGATATCAACCTTATCTAGCCACTGACTTTGGTAAATTTTTTGCCAGCCCTTTCCGCTATTAGCTAGGATTCCACCATTTACAGTTAAATATACTGAATCACCGATGCTTTTGAACCGACGAGACATACTGCCGGCATTGTTTAGGTCGTGCACTTTTAGAAATTGCGTATTGGCAAATTGATAGATGCCTGTTTCCGCAGATACATAAGTATCATCTTGAAAGTTTGCAACCATATAACCTACTTTCATCTGCTGAGCAGCCGGAGCAGATGCCATACTGACAACTCCTGACAAACTAATAAATCCAGCACCAGCCGTACGGGCGCTAAACACAAAACCCTCTTCTACCGCCACCGCGTCCAAAATTCTTACATGCTTTAAGTCGTCAATAGGCAACGTAATCTGCCGTTTAATACCATTTTTTATGAGCGTAATTGCTGTGTTGTGACCCACAAAAATGGTTCCGTCCGGATGTTGTTTTATCGTAGTGACTTCGTCTTCCCAAAGCCCTGTATCACGTTTATGTACCGACCATTGAGTACTATTTATTCGATTTAACCCTTGTTCACTGGCAATCCAATGGTGCCCCTGACGATCTGACATGGTCATTATGAAGGGTTTTATCGATTGCTCTAGGTGATCGTGTAAGCGATTTAGAATTTGCTTGTTATGATTCCATTCAAACAACTGGTTGGTATCACCAAAATGAACTCGTTCACTGTCAACACTATGAACAAAGGAAGTTAACGGATCGATGCTCGGGACGTTAATAGATTTAATGGGTTGATTCAAACCACCCTGTGAAACTTGTAATAAACCGGCAGTCAATTGAACAAGTCTTCCCGTTTCAGTCACCGTGGAGTTAATCACCTCGGATTCATTAGCAACACAATCAACGCCAGTTATTAAGCCGGTGCAATGAAAACGCTGACTAATCAATTGAAACTGTCCATTTCGGTAGAATAGATTAGAACGCCGGTAATCGATTGCTTGCTGGTCGAGCTTTTCCACTTTTTCGGTAGTCGCCGACCAAATGCCACCTTGATAATCTAAGACAACCGCATGATCTTGACCATTATGCTTTGCCACCACTAGCGGCAATTGCTTTTCCTGGTCAATATTAAAAACATATTGGCTTCTAAACGGTATCACCGCAAACAGTTCGAATTGATTACCATCGAAACGATAAAGCTGTTTTTCATACTCAGAATGGTCCAATACCACCCAGACATTTTTTTGGGAGTCAACTTGCAGGCTTAATACATCCCGAGTACTTATTCCATCGATTGACTTAACATGGCGAAAAGAACGACCATCGAACAAGCTTAAACCAAGAGAAGAGTGCACCCAAAGTCGCTGATCCTTAGCCTGTACAAGGTTAATTATGATTCGAGAGGGTAAACCGTCTGACGTAGAAAAACGGTCAGTACTAAATTGAGACATACCGTTGTCAGCTGCGTTAATTGTTGTGCAAACACTGGTTAATAAAAGCACCACCAACCAACAGCAGAGCTGTTTTGAGAAAGAGGAGGAAAATCTTAAATAATCGATGTGTTGGCGGAATATATAAGGCATAAATGCGGTTTTTGTCTGCCTAAAGGTTTACTAATTTAGTAGTAAAAGCATAGACTATTTGCCGCCATTTTACCTCCCAGCTAAGTTGCTGTCCCAAAACGGCTGAAAAACAGCCTTGTTTCATAGGTTTAGTCGTCTATAGCCCCGTTTTCCCTTAACAATTCGAACACGCTCTCCGCGAGCGCTTGATAACCTTTTTGATTAAAATGAACACTATCCGACTTCATGCTTGGATCCTTTATCAGCGAAGCAATGATTTTGGCGTCAAAAACTAGCTGAAATTCTTCTGAAAGCTCATAGTACATATCTGCACTCTTGGAAAATAAAGCCTTCTTCGGAACACCTAATAACACCACCGGGATATCATAGTCAGAGGCCAGTTGGATCATGGCGGCAAGATTATTCTTACTTTGTTGGAGGTTAAGATTTCTCAGAATATCGTTACCACCTTCAAGTAATACAATTAGGTCAATATCATTTGACTCAGCTAAGAGTTTCTCTAAACGCGGCAATCCTTGTCCCGTTGTTTCTCCGGAAACTCCAGCGTTAATAACATGCAATCCCGTCATAGCTGCAAGCTGATTCGGATAACTTTGCTTAGGCGTAACACCAACGCCAGCGGTCAGACTATCACCAAAAGCTAGAATAACCGCATCTGGTTTAAGTGGCTTAAGTGGCGGCTCAGAACACCCCGAGATAAGGCAGGTAAAAAGAAATAAGTAACAAGGGAATGGCTTTAAAATGCGCTTCATTTAGTCAAACTTTAATAATTCTTTGGCATGCGAAATCGTTTTATCCGATATCACCTTTCCGCCTAACATTCTGGCGAGTTCGTTAACTCGCTGCGTATCATCCAACAAAGACAACTGCGTGGTTGTTGAATCTGTGCTCTTCGATTTACTAGCAACTAAATGGTTATGGCCACGTGAGGCAACCTGCGGTTGGTGAGTAACACAAATGACTTGTCGACCAGACGCTAATTTTCGCAATAAGTCACCAACCATTTCGGCTGTCGCTCCGCCAATGCCCACGTCAACTTCATCAAAAATGATGCAGGGGACTAGTTGCTGTTCAGAAGTAATTGTTGATATCGCTAGGCTAATCCTCGAAAGTTCGCCACCGGAAGCCACTTTGTTAAGCGGCTGCAAAGGTTGCCCGGGATTGGCAGAGACCATAAATTCAGCGTCTTCCATGCCAACAGCGGCCATTGACTCCCGTTGATGAAGGTGAATTTCAAACTGACCGCCGTCCATTGCCAACGGTTGAATTTTTTCGGTAATCAACTGACCCAATAACTTAGCTGTTTTTACTCGACTGGCAGATAATAGTTTGGCCTGTTTGTTATAGATTTCTATAGCTTCCAGGTATTGACTGTTGACCGCTAGTAACGCCTCATCATCGGACTGAAGTTGCTCCAATTCAGACTCTAATTGAGCGTACTTTGCAGGCAACTCAGCCAGGTTTACATGATGTTTTCTTGCAAGGTCATGAAAAACGCTTAACTGCTGGTCTAAACGACTCAAAGCATCAGGGTCGCTATCGGCCTTTTGTTGGTAATTATTTAGGTCCGTATTTGCTTCTTGTAAAAGTGACTCCGCATCGGCCAATGTTTCCACTAAATGACTCAAGCTTGGGTCAATTGCCGAGAGCTGATTTACCTGAGCGATCACCTGGCTGAGCTGAGGTAAACAGCCACCGCTTTCATTGACCGAGAGTGACTCAAGTGCTTGTGAAGTTAATTGCAAACGATCTTGGGTTGAAGCCGCTTGTTTATGTTCCTGCTCTAACGTCTCTAGCACGCTAAGTTGCGGGTTTGCGACGCGCAGTTCTTCTACTTGATAGGTTAATAGTTCTCGCTGTGAATCGCGTTGCTGCTGTTGCTGTTCTAACCGTGTCTTGTTTGCCTTGATTTCACTAAGCTGCTGATGTGACAGGCGCACATTATTAATAAGGTCGTCATGATTAGCAAAGCGGTCAAGTAAGCTGAGTTGCTCTTTTGGTCTAAGCAGTGACTGTTGTGCATGTTGTCCATGAATGTCGACAAGAAAACGTGCCAAAGCTTTAAGCTGCGATTGAGTAACACTTCGACCATTAATATATCCGCGAGTTCTGCCTTGGGCAACAATCACTCGTCTTAATATACATTCACAGTCATCTTGGGGATTTTCAATATCTTGCTCATCTAACAGGTCATTTTCTTCCAACCAAGAAAAAGCAGCGCTATTGGCAGCAACTGAAAAAACCGCCGCTATTTCCGCTTGTGCGGTTCCCGCTCTAACCACCGATTGCTCTGCTCTTTCCCCCAGAACCAAACCAAGAGCGTCAATTACTATCGATTTACCCGCTCCGGTTTCACCGGTTATGACACTCATGCCGTCACGCCAATCTAGTTGGAGAGAGTCAATAATGGCGAAATTTCTGACTTCGATCGATAAAAGCATAGCTATGAGGTCATCTGTTAGTCAATTAGCGTAAGTGCAAGAATGTTAACCTAAACGGTGGGCCTTTGCCATGTATATAGCAGGCATAGGCCGCGCAGGCAAAGCACTTGAGGTCTATAGTTTTTGACCCCAACCAAGCTTGGTTCTTAGTACTTCAAAGTAGTCATAATCCAGCGGATGGACGAGGCACATTTCAATCGGATATTGCTTAATTTGTATACGATCACCAGGTGCTAACGAAATAATCACCTGACCGTCACAGCTAAGTTGTGGGTTATGAGGGTTAGTTTCCGAAATAACAATATCGATCACTCGCTCCTTGTTCACCGCAATAGGGCGGCTAGTTAGGGTGTGCGGGCACATGGGCACTAATACAATTGTATCGGTTTGCGGCGCTAGAATCGGGCCGCCACCTGATAATGAGTAAGCGGTCGAGCCGGTAGGCGTTGAAACAATTAACCCATCGGATCGCTGGCTGTAGACAAACTGGTGGTCCATGTAGAGTTCGAATTGAATCATTCTTGCAATTTCGCCGGGATACAAAACAACGTCATTTACCGCACAAGAGGCACCGATTAATTTGTCATTACGAAAGACTTCAGCATTAAGCAGAAATCTATTTTCCAAGGTATATTCACCGGCCAATATGGGAGGAACACGTGTATCAACTTCGGTTGGACGAATATCGGTTAAGAAACCAAGGTGACCGCGGTTAATACCAAGCATTGGCACTTGGCTATCAATCAGGTCCCTTGCGGTTTTTAACATACTGCCATCACCACCGACAACGATCACCAAATCACAACAATCGCCAATTGACTGGAGCGGGATTTTTTTAGCATCACCACTCGGAAAGTCATACTTGTCTGACTCTGGCAAATACACTTCCAACCCTAGTTCGACAATTTGCTGACATAAAACGTCAATAGTTTCTTGGGCAGCTCGGCTTCCGGGCTTTCCGACAAGCGCTATATTTTGAAATGCTTTAGATTGAGGCATAGTAAATCCATTGATTTCCTTGTTTAGCCGTTGAATTCAGACAAATAACCCCTATTAAAGAGATAGCTGAATATCTTGCGCACAATGACATAGGGTTAATAATCTATGCATTCTCTTTGATTATCAAGGATATAGTGACGCTAACGTGAAAAATAGCCTATAACAAGAAAAAATCTATGAAAGAACGTGATTTAATACTGATGAAATCCCTAATTGAGTCCTATGTGAAACAAGGAACTCCTATTGGGTCTAAAGCGTTGCTTCGCACTTCGCACCTATCAGTAAGCCCAGCTACCGTTCGAAATATAATGGCGGACCTGGAAAGACAAGGGTTATTGCTCTCGCCGCACACCTCAGCAGGCAGAATTCCAACAACACAAGGGTTGCGCATTTTTGTTGACCAGTTAATTCAAGTTCGCTCAGTTCGTGCTGATGTTATCGAGCACGTTAAACGAAACCTTAATCCGAATCAGGAAACTAAAGCGCTTTTAGGTAATGCTTCAAACCTGTTATCAGATATGACTAAAATGGCCAGTTTGGTACAAATTCCGTGTACTCCGGTGAACAAACTTCATCAAATCGATTTTGTGCCGCTTTCAGGAAAGAAGCTGTTGGTCGTTATGGTTTTAGAAAACGAAGAAATTCAAAATCGTGTTATCACTGTAGATAAGGATTACCAGCGTGACGAATTATCTCAAATGGCTGATTATCTAAATAATCATTTAGTTGGAAAAGATATCAATAGCGCACGTAAAGAGCTATTTGGGGATATGTTAAAGCAAAAAGAAAAACTTGATCTGGTGTTACAAAGAGCAATCGACTTCGCAGAACAAGGACTTCAAACCGCCAGTAACGTTGAAAACGACGGCGAATCGTTTCATTTATCCGGACAAACTAATTTGGTTTCAATGGCGACCCACGGACAGCTAGACAATATTGAACAAGTTTTTGGGGCATTTAAACAAAAGCAAAAGATTATGAGCTTGTTGGATCAATCGCTAGCGGCTAAAGGCGTTAAAATCTTCATTGGCGAAGAGTCCGGCAGCCAAAGCTTAAGTGGCTGTAGCATTGTTTCAGCGCCTTACAAACAAAAAGGCGAATCTGTCGGCGTTTTGGCGGTTGTTGGACCAACTCGAATGCAATACGAAAAAGTCATTCCTATTGTTGATATTACCGCAAAAATGCTTTCTTCAGCGCTAGACTACAAGGCGGTGTAATACACCCTAATCGCTAATTTCTAACGAGAACGCGCCGACAAGAAATCAGCAAAATTTCGTTTAAATTTGCTTTCACTAAACCCTGTCATCTTTTTATTTCCAGCTATTATGACCGGCACTCCTTTGCCACCGATTTGGTCAAACTCTTCTCGAAACTGAGTATCAAGCTCTATATTCTTTTCACTAAACTCAATGCCGTGCTCAGCAAAATAACGACGCGCCTTGGCACAATAACCACAACGGGTAGTGGTATACATAACTAAGAGGGATGCATCTCTACGGGCATTTTGGTTTGGGCCAAAATCGATAGCAACTATTCGAACCGATACATTAGTGTAACTACTAATATTCTTAGAGAGAGCCAACTC
>CAJQOL010000142.1 GCA_905479925.1 uncultured Kangiellaceae bacterium
TTATTATCGACCTCACCTGAGCCTAGGAATGAAAACACCGAATGAGGTACACAAAAAAGCCCACTGATAACTCAGCAGGCTTTCTATTAAAACCGTCAACATATTTTAGGACGGGACATATTTAATATCAACTTGTTAAAAACGCTGATTATTTTTTAGCGTCAGAAATTCTCTTTCTCGCTAATTCGTCAGCAACAACATTGGTTGTTTTCTGCTCGGTTTCTGCAGCACTAAAGATTTCCATTAGAGTACCGTAAATCTCATCAACTTTATCTAAAGCGTCTTGCTTTTGATATCCACCTTGTTGGTGTTCAAAAGAAACATTGATTATACCACCGGCGTTTATAACGTAATCAGGTGTATAGAGAATACCTTTTTCTTTTAGAACCGCACCGTGACGGTCTTCCGCCAGTTGATTATTTGCCGCGCCCGCTACTACAGAGCATTTAAGCTGAGGAATAGTGACATCGTTGATAGAAGCGCCTAGTGCACACGGAGCGTAAACATCAACATCTTGTCCATAAATGTCATCAATACCAACCGCTGTGGCGCCTAAGTTGGCAACAACTCTATCAACTGATTCTTTGTTGATATCGGTAACGATTAACTCAGCACCTTCGTTTCTAAGATGTTCACAAAGATAATAGCCTACATGTCCAAGACCCTGGACTGCTATCTTTAGCCCGTCTAGGTCGTCTCTACCAAGTCGATGTTTTACCGCAGCTTTCATACCTTTGTATACGCCATAAGCTGTCACCGGTGATGGGTCGCCACTTTTGCCTTCCAAGCCAACTACATGATTAGTTTCTTTGTGTACTATTGCCATATCATTTGGATTAATTCCAACGTCTTCAGCAGAGATATATTGGCCATTAAGGTTATCAACAAAACGACCGAAAGCTCTAAATAACTCTTCAGATTTCATGGTTTTAGAGTTACCAATAATAACCGACTTTCCGCCGCCCATTTTTAGTCCTGCTAGGGCATTTTTGTAGCTCATTCCACGAGAAAGGCGAAGCGCATCAATTAGTGCCCCTTCATCGGAATTGTATTCCCACATTCTGCAACCGCCGACAGCTGGGCCTAAAGCAGTTGAATGGATACTGATAATAGCTTTCAAGCCAGACTCTACATCACGACAAAATACGATTTGTTCGTGGTCGTCATATGCTCGTAAATTAAAAACAGCCATAGTTTACTCCTATAAAATTTTAAGGTTGTGGGCTACGTGCTAGCGAAAATCCCACGCTTTCTAACAATTTGTGCCTTGTTAAAGTGATTACCAGATTGGGTCAGTCAACTAATTAACAAGGAACTTTAAAATAACTTACAAATCGAACTTAATTCCTTGAGCAAGAACCGGAGTATCTCCCCAAAATATCGTATTCGTTTGTCTTCTCATGTAAGCCTTCCAAGAATCCGAGCCAGCCTCTCTACCACCACCGGTTTCTTTCTCGCCACCAAATGCTCCGCCAATTTCAGCGCCGCTTGTGCCTATGTTGACGTTAGCGATTCCACAGTCGCTACCTGCATAGGACAGAAATTTTTCAGAATTTTGAAGGCTGCTGGTGAAAAGTGCGGAAGACAAGCCATGTCTAACCTGATTATTCAATTCAATAGCATTTTCGATATCTGAAAAACGCATTAGATACAAAATGGGAGCAAAAGTTTCGTTTTGAACAACTTGCCATTGGTTTTCTGCTTCGATGATGGTTGGCTCGACAAAATAACCTTTTCGGTCAATTTCTTTGCCGCCAGCAATTAGTTTTCCGCCTTCGGATAACGCTTGTTTGATGGTTTGCTTGTAGTTATCAACCGCTACTTGATCGATTAGTGGTCCCATATGGTTATTCGTATCTAGCGGGTCACCAATTTTTACCTGTTTATAGGCAGAAACAACTAACGCTTTTACTTTCTCATAAATTGAATCCTGTACAAATAGCCTTCTGGTCGAAGTACAGCGTTGACCCGCTGTTCCTACTGCTCCAAATACTGCTGCAGGAATAGCATGTGAAAGATTGGCGGTTTGATCGATTATCAATGCATTATTACCAGAGAGTTCAAGAAGACTTTTCCCCATTCGCTGGGCAACTCGCATTCCTACAAGTTTTCCAACGGTCGATGAACCAGTAAAGGACATTTTTTTTACTCGGCTGTCATCGATAAATTTTTCGGCAAGGGTATTATTCTGGCTATCCACAAAACATTGAAAAATAGCGGGGGCTTGGTTTTCCTCTAGAACTTGGTTGCATATATTTTGAACTGCTATACAGGTTAAAGGTGTCTTAGGACTTGGTTTCCATATGGTTACATTTCCACAAATGGCGGCAATAAACGCGTTCCAGCTCCAAACCGCTACGGGGAAATTAAACGCCGAAATAACACCGACTATACCAAGTGGCTGCCATTGTTCATACATGCGGTGTTGTGGCCGCTCAGAGTGCATAGTTTTTCCGTACATCATTCTTGATTGGCCAACTGCGAAATCAGCCATATCGATCATTTCTTGTACTTCACCGTCACCTTCGGCCTTACTTTTTCCCATTTCTAACGAAACTAAACTGCCAAGTGAGTCTTTGTGCTTACGAAGCGCATCACCCATTTGGCGAACGATCTCTCCACGAAGCGGGGCAGGGGTGGAACGCCATCTCAAAAATGCTGATTCAGCGGATTCTATTACTTTAGTATAGTCATCTTGGCTAGCGGCATTAACCGATGCGATCAGCTTGCCATTGGTTGGGTTGATGGAGTCGATAGTTTGAGTATTAGAATCACTAGCCCATTGATTTGGACCCCAGCACGCGCCAGGGTTTTCGCTGGAAATACCTAGAGACTCTAAAATAGTCATATCTCTCCTTGTCGTTTACGTTAACGACAACCTTGTAAACTAAGACAACCCTTAAATGACTAAAATCACTCTTGGTATGGAAGCTTAATAAAAACTGAAAGGCTAATTAAGGTGCAAAAAAGCCATAAAAAAGCGCTCAAAAATAGTGCGCTTAGAAAATCTGGCGCAAAGATACCATTGCTAGTCGTGAATAGCTAGTTTAATCTTTTTTGTATTAACATATAAAAGCGAAATTAGCCGAAGATAGCTGCATAATCGATTATTTTAAACACATCTGACCACTTCTTAAACGAAATTAAACATAAAGAATAGGCTGTTTTGTGGGCCGGTAGTTTACCGTTTACGGTCAACCAGAAGCCAGTGGCTAGCGCTGATCAGAAAAGGGTGCTCATTTTTGGTCGATTAAGGTACAAAACCCTTGAAGTCATTGGTGAAATCCCTTAGTTTATCGGCCAAACATTATCTACTGCGCTGTAAAACAGCGTTGACTATTGATAGTATGCTAAAACAATTATGATTAAGGAAAGTAAATGACTGAAAATCAACAACAGTTGAGCCCTGAAGAAGTAGAAAAAAAATTCAAAGAGTGGTCTCAGAAAGAATATGTCAAAGTTAACAAATTTTGTGGCAGTAAAGGTTACCAAGTAACGGGTCTAGACCAGTCAAAGTGTCAAACCTTACCACCTGTGTTAGGTGTTTGGTATGTAACTACAGACGACAAAAAAGTTGACCTTTGGGCGATTAGCGGAGATTTTCCAACGGATATGGTTGGTTCTACAGCGGCAAAGCATGCCCGAGATGCGCTGCGATATTTTTCAATGAGTTGGCATGTTCAAGCGGCAAAGCTCGAAGAAGGTGTGGCTAATAACAAAATCGATATTCAGGACACAGAGACCCAAACTAAATTGGCGGAGGAGTTAACGCGTCGCGCCGAAAGTTTATATGATCTGTATAACAACGACGATTTATGGAAAAGTACTGGACTTGAAAAGTAGTAGAGTCAGCTGGCCGTTATTAACTTTAAGCGGCCAGCTCGACTGTCCTATTTCTTTAATTGAAAGGTCTAGTATTCCCACCAGCAACTTTCCCACCATGCCATAAACTCGTTAAAATCAATATGGCCGTCTTTGTTTTCGTCAATCATTTTAAAACCGTCTAACGATTGCTGAAGCGTTGCTGTTGGTGATATTACTCTAAGAAGCTTAGTGAACTCCCCTTGATCAATTTGATTATTTGAATCACGGTCAAAAAACTCAAAATTTTCTTTAATTTCAGCAAGTTGTGCTTCCGAAACTGGTCTGGTTTCTGTCATTTTATGTTTTCCATAGTTAGTTATTTTCTGTTTTAACAGGTTAAAGTTTTTGTCTAATCAATTATATTTTCTTCTGTCCGGTAATGAATACCGCGTTTTTCAAGATAATCTACAATGAACTTAAATGCGCCATCTAATGCTCCTAGGGTTTCTGGAGCACATATCCCCGAAGGCAAATTATTTTGTAGTACAAAATTAGCTACAGCCGTTGCGGTATAGCCGTTTGTTCGGGCCATCGATGATGTTTTACTTTCTTGGCAAGTTTTATCGAGCATACGATAAATATAACGCTTGTTCTTGCCATTTTCATCACCCTCGATAGTGGTTCTCATAACGGTAAACTCTTCTTCGTTGTTACCGAGCTTCCAGTCGTTTTCTAAGATTTTCGCACTAACCTCGAGAGGGGAAAACTCTATACCGTTAAGTTCGATTGGTTCTGTGGAAAAGAACCCAGAAGACTTAAGTACTTGAATGAATTCGCAGTGACCGGGATATCTGAGGGTTTTTTCCTTCATGTAAGGAATATGGTCCATGGTTTTAATCAATGTTCTAAGACCATCAGTATTAAACGCTTCTAGCGTACCAACTCGCTTAATTTCCATTAATTCGCAGTCGCTAAGCGATTCGCGTTCAACAATCTCTCCGTTTTCAACGTAGCGAGCAGGGCCGGTATATTCTTGAATTATATCTAGTGGAGAAAAAAGTGACTTAAAATTAAATGGCCAATGTCGTTTGGCCGGTAGACCACCGATCAAACATTCAAATTTATTAACTTCCATTTTTGTGTCTAGATGACCAAGGATAATATTGTCCATACCTGGTGCAACGCCACAGTCAACGATTGCGTACACATCATTTTTCTTAGCGAGATGATCTAAAGCAAAACAATCTTCGGGAAAAGAGGAAGCATCGACGACGTTTTTCTTTGCCAACAGAGTCTTTTTTAACGTGTTAAAACCAAGGTAGCCAGGCACCGCACTGATTACAAGATCAAACTCTTTAACCAACGGGTCGTATGCGTCTTCTTTTGCAAGGTCAAACCGTTCTGTTTTAACCTTGCTGTTTTCCTTAGCTATCCTCGTGAGGGCATGTTTGTTGTTATCGACACAAGTGACTTCATGAGTTTCAGCCAAATCTAAAGCGATAGCTCTACCGATAAGACCTGCACCAAATACGATTATTTTTGACATAAATGACTCCAGTAGTCGTTGCCGACTACTCTTGCTCCAACTCAGGTTCGGTCGAGTTTAACTCGTAAGGTGTTATAACAACTAACATTCCAATTAGTGGGTGATCGAAATAATGTAGTTCAGTACTGCGCAAACGTCGCGTTTGTTTAAGAGGGTAGTTGAATAGCCTTTCGGTGTATATTTTTTGACTATCTTGTTCTAGAAAATCACCGTCATACTCCCAAGTAAAATCATTGAAATTTTGCGGGCTTTCGATCTCTTCTGGAGTTGGCTCAAGGAGCTGCTGGTCGGTCTCAATAAGTTCAAGAGCTCCACCCAGGTTAAACATATCGACTTCTTCTTTGTCAGGTCTTCTGAAGTAGAGGTCTGTATCAATGTGTAGATAGTTTCTTTTTATGTAAACTTCGATACTTCCGTCTATTTCAGGAACCCAAGGTAACGCAATCATTTCTGGCTCCTCTAACGAAGAGCCTTCAATCTCATCGGTAACTAGCGCTTGCTGCTCAGATGTTTGCGCGTCTAATTGGGAGTCCTGCTCTTTATTTTTTTCATCGGCAGACTCTGCTGTTGGTATTGAGGCTTCTGTATCTACCCTGTTTAGCTGTTCCAAGGAGGGTTGTTCTGTTTCATCGGTTAGCAGCGGGTTATTTTCATCTTGCAACAATTCTTGTTCGGTTTCCGGGTCTTCAAAGTCTTCAAGAGAATCTAACTCAATTAATTTTGCACCGGAGTATTCAAACGCTTCATGGAAATCGGCGCCACCTGCAATTCGAATAGGTGTTGAAGTCGATTTGGCAGCAATCGGTTGGCGCCACGCAAAGTGCGCTAATAGTTGGTAACTTGGATGCTGCGCAAGGTTTCTCGATTCGCTGGATAACCTTAAGAGTGTTTCATCTAATAACACAAATGGCTTCTCTAACTCTGGTTCAGCGTTTAGTTCAACTTGTGCAGATTCTGATGAAAGGTTATCTTCATTTGGTTTTTCACCGACGTCTTGGGATACAGAATCACCCTGCTTTAGATTGGTTTTGGGTTGTTCAGATTGCAACTCTTGATCGGCCGCCAGCTCATCATCTTTAGAAGATTCATCGGCTATTTCAGCGGGGCCAAAGGGCTGCAGAAAATCGATGATGTTTTCCGGCATTTGCAGTTTTACATCATCATCCCAAGATTCTCTAAAAAGACCATCATCTGAGGCTGTTTTGTATAGGATGACTTCAACTTCAAACCATCGCTCCTCGGGCTCTTCTTGCTCACTTGCCCATAACGAGCTTGTAAATAACGCCATCACGCTGGTAAAAGAATACCTCAAAAAGCCAGCTTTGAAGCCCTGCCAAATGTTAGATGGTTGTCTGTTTTTTCGTGTTTGGTTCATTGTAAAGTTCAACAAAAAGTTCTCTATATAGCATTTTATCAAGCATCAGCTAATACTACACGTTAGCTGGTAAGGGTTTCAATTAAAGTTTCTATGTGCGCCAACCTTTCATCTATATTGTCTGCGTGTTGGTTAATTTGCAGCAAGGTGCCTTTCACTAGGTTGTACTTTCCGGGCTGGCTTTGTATTAGACCAATCAATTTAGTGGTATTGATGTGGGGTTCTGCACAAAACTCAATAGTGAACTTTTGTTGTCCTGACTCAAGTTTAACAACACCTATACCGGATAGTTTGTTCTTGAGGGTGGCATTTGTAAACAGGTTCTTTGCTTGGTTTGGCAACAAACCGAACCGGTCAATTAATTCTACCTGTAATGCCCGCAGCTCTAATGCATTTTTAGCGCCAGCGATACGTTTATATAACGACAAACGGATCGCTACGTCTGGTACATAGTCCTCAGGAAGCAGAGCGGAAATACCCAAGTTTACTTCAGTCATTTCGCTTCGCGCATCAGTTAAATCAGGTTCCTTTCCTTCTTTTATAGCTTCGATCGCTCGTTCTAGTAACTCCATGTAAAGACTGAAACCGATGGTTTGCATGTGGCCACTTTGTTCTTCACCAAGTAGCTCACCCGCGCCGCGAATCTCTAAATCATGGGTCGCTAGAATAAAACCAGCACC
>CAJQOL010000143.1 GCA_905479925.1 uncultured Kangiellaceae bacterium
GATTATAAGTTCCGTCAGTGCCGTTACCAATGGCTCCGCTAGCATTGAGAATAATCAAATAACCTATACTCCGTCGGCTAACTTCAATGGCTCTGGTTCATTAACTTATACCGTAACCGATGGTAACGTGACTGACAGCGCCAATGTGACCATTACTATCAATGCGGTTAATGATGCGCCAACCATCACCGGCACGCCGGCAACAACTGTCGACCAAGATAGTGCTTATAGCTTTATTCCAACCGCCAATGATATTGATGATGATACGTTAACCTTTAGCATTGTTAATCAACCAAGTTGGGCTAGCTTTAGCGCCGCTACCGGTGCTCTCACCGGGACTCCGGGTAATGATGATGTTGGTAGTTATGGCAACATTTTAATTTCCGTTAGCGACTCAAGTGTTAATCAGCCGCTCACAGAGTTCGCGATTTCCGTTAACAATGTAAACGATGACCCTAGTGCGGAAAACGACTCGGCAACTACCGATGAAGACAACTCTGTTTCTATTAATGTTTTGAATAATGACTCAGATATTGATGAAGATAGTTTATCAGTTACTTCAGCATCCGCAGGCAACGCATCAGTCACCATTGAGAATGATGGAACCCTTATATATCAGCCTAATGCCGACTTTAACGGTAACGATACTATTAGCTATAGTATCGATGACGGCAACGGGGGAGCCGATAGCGCGACTGTCAGTGTAACGGTCAATGCGATCAACGATAACCCTATTGCATTAAATGATGCTGTCACGATTGAAGAAGCTAATACGGTCACTATTGATGTATTAGATAATGATAGTGATGTCGACAGTAGTGATACATTAACGGTGCTAGCTGCGGGCGCTAATAGCGGAACCGTTACCATCACCGCCGAAAGCGAGATTACCTATACCCCGCTGGTTACTTTCCTAGGAACAGAAACCATAAGTTACTCAATTAGTGATGGCAACGGAGGCACCGCGGCAGCAGAAGTAAGTGTTACTGTCACTGCAGAAGTTATTGCTATAACAGGCGTTCCAGGCAGTGAGGTTTTAGAGGAAGTGAATTATGACTTTACGCCGACCGTAGATGCATCGAGTAATGTCAGCTTCAGTTTCACTGCTAGCAATTTGCCAAGTTGGGCTTCGTTTAACACGGCAACAGGAAACCTATCGGGTACGCCGGTAAGAAGTGATGAGGGCCTCTATGACAACATTCAAATTTGTGTTGATGATACTTATAACATCGCCTGTCTGCTAGCGTTTAGCATTGAAGTTAAAGGTGACCTTGATTTAGACGGTATTGCCGATGACGAAGACGATGATATAGATGGCGACGGCATGAGCAACGATTTTGAAACAGCCAACGGATTAGACCCTTTTGATGCGTCAGATGCATCGGAAGATGCTGATGGTGATGGCGTTTCAAACTTAGATGAGTTCCTTGCCGGTACCGATCCTAATAGCGATGACGCCGCCCCTGAGTTGATAATTCCCGCCGATATAAATGTCGATGCCACCGAGTTACTTAACCTGGTGGAGATAGGTAACGCAGAAGCATTTGATTTTGTTGATGGTATACGCGAATCCTGCTGTAGCATTAGCAACGATGCCCCAGAGCGATTTGCACCGGGAACTACGTTGGTCACTTGGCTAGCCATTGACGCAGCGGACAATGAAACCGAGCTAATTCAAATCGTTAAAGTAAACCCTACTGTTTCATTTGGGTCAGACTTTGACGGCGCTGAAGGTAGTTCAGTCAGCGTTCGAATTTTACTTAACGGAGAAGCTCCTGATTACCCGATGGAAATTGACTACACCGTTGGAGGTGGTACGGCGACCCAAGGCGATGATTTTGATTGGCCGTCGGGCAGCGTTTTCATAAACGAAGGTACCGAGATATCAATCACCTTTGACTTAGTCGATGACGGCGCCGGTGAAGGCGAAGAAACGATAGTTGCTGAATTAGGTAGCGGTCTTAACCAAGGTCAAAAGTCGACCATTGAAATCACCATCAGCGAAGAAAATCTTGCACCATCAGTGTCGACGAGTGCTGAGCAAAATAATGTTAGCGTGGTAGAAGTGTCACCAAGCTTGGGAACAGTCATAGTTACAGCAACGGCTATTGACCCAAATAGCGGCGACAGCTTAAGCTTCGATTGGAGCGCTAGTGATAACCGTTTAACGGATCAGGATGGAACTGACAGCACATTTAGTTTTGACCCGTCGAACCTTTCGCAAGGTGTGTACCGGTTACAAGTAGAAGTCTCAGATGATGGTTCACCTTCCCTTTCAAGTGCTGCCGTTATTGATCTGTTGGTTACCGATACACCTGACAACGGCGACTTAGGGTTACCTTGTTATGTATCTCCGCATAAAGCCAGTGTGACTTCCGGATTTTTAGTTGAATCAGAATCCGGTACCTGTTTGAACCGTAGCCAATACTCGTTACTCAGTGCAGATGGTGGCGTGCTTCTTTCAGTCGCTGACTTTAATGCTCAAGCTGATTTACTCGACGATAGCCATACAACAACCGGTGGACGTTTTAATTTCAACATCCAACAACTTGCTAAGCAAGGGCAAACAGTCAGTGTTGTTATTCCTCTGCGAGAAGCGATACCAAGTGATCCACTCTATCGTTTATTGGAAAACGGCATTTGGCGAGATTTTGTCGTATCGCAAACCGAAACGATTAAATCGGCAAGTGGATTCGTAGGCTTCTGCCCGCCGCCGAACGATAGTCGATATGTTGACGGCTTGATTGAAGGTAACGTTTGCGTAATGTTAACCATTACCGAAGGCGGCGCGAACGATACCGATAGCGCACTCAATGGAAGTATTGAGATGACCGGTGGTGTGCATGAAGAAGTTGTACCGCCGCCACCGCCTCCTCCACCGCCGCCACCGCCAACCTCTAGTGGCGGAGGTGGTGGTTCCATTATCTGGCTAACCTTACCTTTGTTGGTGTTAGTTGGCACTCGAAGAAAGCGTGCTAGGGGAGTGTTGTACTAATCTTGCGCTAACCTTGCGCCAGCCTTGCACCGACCTTTGAAAGGTCATAAGTAGTTGGCCATGTTTGTATAGATGGCCGTCAAAAAGACAAATAGGATAACCATCGTATTTGTCTTTTTTTTTTGTCTATTCGCTAGAAAAACCTGAGACTTACAAAGTAAAATAGATTGAGTTCTAGAAAAAGATAAACATAAACATAAACATAAACATAAATAAATTTGGAGCTGTTCAAGGTCTCAAAACCAGATACCGCTTAAATGTAAACTGCCAAATTTTATTTAAAGTATACCTTTTCAGCACCATCTGAATTTTAAAAAAAGTCATTAATTGTATCGACCAACTTTCGGATTCTCTGCGAGTCTAAAGACAACTCTCTGGATGATTAGACGCTAGCCTTAAGCATTGGTATTAAGCACAAGTATTAAGCGCTGGCCTTAAGCTCTATTGCAAGAGCAAACTAACTGGCATATTTACTGATTTTTTGCTTTGATGTAACGGTCGAATTTGATCTAACAATGAGACTCTGTTGTCATCGACCATCAACAGTTGGGATAAAATGAGCAGTGAGATTAACCTTTGCTATAAAGCGTTAATTATGAAGCTCCTATGCTTGCTTCCCCTCTTATAGTCCCACAATAAACTAATAATACCCGCCGTTACTATCAACTGATATCAAAGGCTGTGACAACCAAAAGAATCTATTTTTCTGAGCACTAGGTGCAGTACAATTAAAACGTGAACGCCCTTCAATAACATCATTTTTCATAGAAAAGATTATCTTATTATCACTTTCAATCGCTTTCACCAGCTCACTGCCGTCACTTGCATAACATCGTATACCGTTAACTAAAGCGGACCTGCCAACACCCTGTTTCAAAAACTCTATCTGCAGTCGAGGACGCTTCTGCAGGCTCGGCAATAAATGAGAAATACCAATATCACGGCGTTGGTCGAGTAATCGCGTCTGGACATCTAGGAAGGCTAAACTATTCACTTTGAGAGAAAAGTCATCCATTTTTCCATACCGTCCCCCCATCGGGAAACGCGGAAGCGCCTGTAAATCAGACTGCCAAGACGCAGCGCCAGAGTGCTGCCCCATTGCAACATACCCTAAACGTTTCACGACTTTCTTAGTGAGTTGTGAAAACTCGCCATAGGGGTAGGCAAACACATTAACCACCTTGGAAAGATTGCCGGATAACGCCTTTTGGGCTTCGCTAATTTCAAATTTAACGTGTCTTTCTAATCGCTTCTTTGAGTAACTGTCGCTCTTTGGAATTAAGTGATCATGGTTCACGGAATGATTGCCTATCGCTCCTCCGTTGGCAATTAGTTCCTCTAGCTCTTGCCAGTTCATAAACTGCCGTAGCCCTTTTTCAAGCGGAGCTGTTTGCACAAAAACCGTAAATGGATAATTGTATCGCTTTAGCAGCGGAAATGCGGTGTCATAAATAGAACGATAACCATCATCAAATGTAATCACTACGGACTTATTGGGAAATGGCTTTTTGTCTTGGAGCCCGCTCAATAATTGCTCAATCGATAAAACCGTAAAATTATTGGTTTGTAGGTATGCTAGGTGCTGTTCAAACAGTTTAGGTGACAGGCTGGTTATTGCTGGAGTAGTATCGGAGATGTGGTGGTACTGCAAAATGACAACGGCTTTCACGGAAGCGCAAGCAGTTAGCAGTATCAGAAAAGTTAGTGTTATGACTTTCAATTAATAGCCTTGGCCCGTGCAAACGCTTGCTCAGATAGTAGCCGCAAAGACCAGCGACTTCATAAAAGGTCTTGGCAAGTATCAGTAGATATTAACCAAGTATCCGTAGTAATTAACCAGGTATCAGTAGATATTAACCAGTTACCCGTAAATAATTAAACAGTCTATTAATCATACATGGTAACAGTCAAATAAAATAATTCGAATGGGAGATAAAAATTGTAAACCGATAAGAATTTTCGGTTTTGTGACTCGGTAATTTAATGGACCTCGATTATTTCATGGGCCTCGATAATTTAATGGTCCTTGATAACTTTATAGACCCCGGCAAGAAAAAGGAGCCACCGGGGCTCCTTTTAGATATTACTAACTAACCTTTACTTCTTCTTACGAGGCGGCGGTAGGTCAGTACAAGTTCCTTCATAGGCTTCAGCAGAAAAAGCAAATGACTCAGACAGGGTTGGGTGAGCATGTACAGTTAACGCGATATCTTCAGCTTCACAACCCATTTCAATAGCAAGTCCCATTTCAGCGATTAATTCACCGGCGTTAACACCGACGGCAGCGGCACCAATGATTCGGTTATTGCTTTTGTCATACAGAGTCTTACTGAATCCTTCGGTGCGTCCAGCGCCAATTGCGCGTCCACTAGCAGCCCATGGGAAAACACCAACACCATAATCAATGTTTTTAGCTTTTGCTTCTTTTTCTGTTAAGCCAACCCAAGCAAGCTCAGGATCAGTATAAGCCACACTTGGAATACACTGAGGCTCGAATGCATGTTTCTTACCTGCAATTACTTCAGCAGCGACATGTGCTTCGTGAGTCGCTTTGTGAGCCAGCATTGGTTGCCCCACTAAATCACCGATCGCATAAATATTGGCAACATTGGTTTTTAGCTGCTTATCGACGCTAATAAAACCGCGCTCATCAACCGCAACACCAGCGGCCTCAAGGTTTAATCTATCAGCGTTTGGTCGACGACCAACAGCCGATAATATTTTGTCAAAGCGTTGCGGCTCTTTAGGTGCTTTCTTACCTTCAAATGTCACCCACAAACCATCGTCCTTCGCTTCTACTTTAGTGACGCTGGTTTCAAGCATAATTGAATCGTATTGCTTACCCACAAATCGGTGAAGCACTTTAACGACATCTTTATCCGCCGCTGGAATTAATTGGTCAAACATTTCAACGATAGTGATACCGGCGCCTAAAGCGCGATAAACGGTTGCCATTTCAAGACCGATTATTCCGCCACCAATGACCAACATTTTTTCGGGGATATTTTCCAATTCTAATGCGCCGGTTGAATCGATAATTCTAGGGTCTTCCGGAAGGAAAGGTAATTGAACAACGCGCGAACCGGCAGCAATAATACAGTTTTCAAAATTAATTGTTTGCTTGCCGTCAGCGGAATCAACACTAACACTGCTTGAAGAAGTGAAATTGGCACCCCCTTGAATTACTTTTACTTTACGCATTTTTGCCATGCCTGATAAACCTTTGGTCAATTGACCAACGACACCGTCTTTATATTCGCGGATTTTATCAATGTCGATTTTTGGCTGACCAAATGAAACACCATGCTTTTCCATACTTTTAGCTTCATCAATCACTTTCGCTGAATGCAACAACGCTTTTGAAGGGATACACCCAACATTCAAGCAAACGCCACCGAGCGTTTCGTATTTTTCTACTAATACAACGTTTAAACCTAAGTCTGCAGCTCTAAATGCTGCGGTATATCCACCCGGTCCGGCACCAATCACTAAAACCTGGGCTTGAATGTCATTACTCATAGTTTTTCTCTCTCAAATAAGGCGTCAATTGACCAAAGCCAATCTTCCTAAAATCTAGACAGTTATTTCACAGGTTAAAAAAACGGCCAATAAATTGACCGCTTTAACTGACTAATCACTATCTAGTTCAATAATACTCGTCTAATATCTTTCAATGTCGCCGCCAAATGAACGACAAACCTTGCTGCGTCTGCGCCATCAATCACACGGTGATCGTAAGATAAAGACATAGGTAGCATCAGCCGAGGTACAAATTCTTTACCATTCCAAACCGGCTGCATACTATTTCGAGATAATCCCAAAATGGCTACATCGGGCCATTTTACAATAGGAGAAAACGCTGTGCCACCTATTCCACCCAAAGAAGAGATAGTAAAGCTACTTCCTTGCATATCATTGGCCCCTAATTTCTTCTCTCTGGCTTTAGCACTGATTTCACCTAGCTCGTCTGCCAGCTGATAAATGCCTTTCTTATCAACGTCTCTAATCACTGGAACCGTGAGACCGTCAGGCGTTTCTACCGCCACCCCAATGTGGTAATAATGCTTAAGAATTAAGCTCTCACCGTCGTTATTAAGGCTTGCGTTAAACTTAGGAAACGCTTTTAGAGTATGAACTAAGCCTTTCATGATAAACGCCAAAGGTGTTAACCGGGTTCCCGCTTTTAATGCTTCTTCTTTCAACGACTTTCTGAATGCGTCTAAATCAGTAATGTCCGCATCTTCATGCTGAGTAACATGAGGAATAGACACCCAGTTACGGTGCAAATTGACACTACTGATTTTCTGGATACGTGTTAACGATTGGGTTTCCACTTCGCCCCATTTAGCGTGATCAACGACTGGCATCTCAGGCATTGCCATAGCTCCCGTCGTCGCTGTCGCTTTTGGTCTAGAAAGCTCAAATTTAATAAAAGCTTGAACATCTTCCTTTAGAATTCGCGCTTTAATGCCAGAGCCCTTAACTTGTGAAAGATCCGCACCTAACTCGCGAGCAAATCGACGAACCGATGGGCTAGCATGAACCACCCCATCTGAACGCTTCTTTTTCATATGCGGGTGATCGGGCACTGGCGCAGCCTTAGCCGCACTATTATCAATAACAGCGGGAGCTGAATGCGTCGGTTGGCTCGGACCTTTTGGAGCTTCCGCTGACGGAGTCGCAGGCGTGCTCGCCGCTTCGGCCGTCGTCGCTTGCTTCATTTTTCCAATCACGTCGCCTTGGGAAACTTTGTCACCAACTTTGACTGACACCTCGGTGACTTCACCTGCCACTTCACTCGGTACTTCCATTGTTGCTTTGTCGGTTTCTAGAACGATAAGACCTTGCTCTTTAGCGACCGTTGCGCCACTGGCAATCAATACGTCGATAACATCAACATCGCTTGCGTCGCCGATATCCGGAACAACAATGTCTATAATGGTATTGGCGACAGTGTCTACAACGGTATTTACGACAGTGTCTGTAGCTGTATTTGCAACAGCATCGGATTTGGTAGCTGTTTCTGCTGAGTTTTCAACCGCCTTTTCCGCGACCTCAGCCTTCACAGGCTCTGAAGCGCTTGATGATTCACTCGCGCCAACCGCTTCTAACTCGACAATTAGGTCACCGTTAGAGACTTGATCGCCAACTTTTACCGCTACAGAAGTTACTTTCCCAGCGTGACTCGATGGAACTTCCATCGTTGCTTTATCCGTTTCCAATACTATTAATGGCGCTTCAACTTCTACTATGTCACCAACGGCAACCAGTAATTCGATGATATCCGCTCCATCCGCATCGCCAATATCAGGCACTTTTACTTGAATTATATTAGTCAATTTATATCTCCCCAGCCTTAGCTAAGCAATGGGTTGGGTTTATTAATATCAATGTTATACAACTTGATCGCTTTCGATACTTGCTTGGCACTTATTGTCCCCTCTTCAGCGAGAGCCTTAAGAGTAGCCAAAACCACAAAATGGCGATCAATTTCAAAGAAACGTCTTAAGTTTTCGCGACTATCACTGCGACCAAATCCATCGGTACCTAAAACGCTGAACCTTGCAGGAACATAGGCTCTTATTTGTTCAGCATAAGCTTTAATATGATCGGTAGACGCTATTACCGGCCCTTCGCGACCTTCTAAACAACTTGCCACATAACTTTCTTTCGCCTTTTTCTCAGGGTTAAGTAAGTTTTCTCTGGTAACATTCATACCGTCACGCGCTAACTCATTAAATGAGGTAACACTCCATATATCCGAAACGATTTTAAAGTCTTTCTCGAGCAGTTCCGCAGCGGCAATAACTTCCTTCAAGATTGAACCACACCCTAATAATTGAGCCCTTGCCGGTTTCGTTTTAGCTTTAGATTTCTTTCCTTCTTTAAGCAAGTACATCCCGTTAATAATGCCCTCTTCACAATTCTTTGGCATTTCAGGATGAACGTAGTTTTCGTTTAGGGTCGTTATGTAATAGAAAACATTCTCTTGTTCTTGGTACATTCGACGCATGCCTTCACGCACGATAACAGCCACTTCATAGCCATAGGTCGGGTCATAACTAACACAGTTTGGAATCGTTGAGGCAAATACATGGCTGTGACCATCCTGATGTTGTAAACCTTCTCCGTTTAGAGTCGTTCTACCGTAGGTCGCACCAATCAAGAAACCTCGCGCTTGCATATCGCCAGCGGCCCAAGCTAAATCACCAATTCGTTGAAAACCAAACATCGAATAGAAAATATAAAAAGGAATCATTGGCAAGTTATTACTAGAATAACTGGTTGCCGCAGCAATCCAGGAAGACATAGCACCAGCTTCGTTAATGCCTTCCTCGAGAATTTGACCTTTCTTGTCTTCGCGGTAGTACATTAATTGATCCGAATCGACTGGCTCATATAACTGACCAACGGAAGAATAAATGCCGATTTGGCGGAACATGCCTTCCATACCAAAAGTACGAGCTTCGTCTGGAATAATTGGCACAATATGCTGATTCAGCGACTTATCTTTTAACAACACGTTAAGCATTCTTACGAAAGCCATGGTCGTTGAGATATCTCGTCCATTGGAACCTTTAGTGATCGAGTCAAAATTCTTTAGTGGTGGAACCGCAAGACTCATTGATTCCTGCCGTCTTGCAGGAAGATAACCACCAAGTGCCGCGCGACGCTCTCTCATATATTTGATTTCTGGGCTGTCTTCGCCGGGATGGTAGAAAGGTGTACTCTCTAGATCTTTGTCTTCAATTGGCACATTAAATCGATTTCTAAAATGCTTGAGCGCATCTAAGTCCATCTTTTTAACTTGATGAGAAATGTTCTTTCCTTCACCACTTGCTCCCATGCCGTAACCTTTAACGGTTTTCGCTAGTATTACTGTTGGTTGCCCCTGATGATTAACAGCCTGATGATAAGCCGCGTAAACTTTGGTTGGATCATGTCCGCCCCGGTTTAAACGCCAAACGTCCGCATCAGACATATTAGCAACCATCTCTAGCAGCGCAGGATCTTTGCCAAAGAAATAATCACGAGTAAATTTGCCGCCTTTAGACTTATAATTTTGATATTCACCGTCAACGGTTTCTTCCATAACCTTAAGAAGTTTTCCATCAACATCTCGGGCTAATAACGGGTCCCAATATTGACCCCAAATAACTTTAATAACATTCCAGCCTGCGCCTCTAAATACGCCCTCTAGCTCTTGGATAATTTTGCCATTTCCACGAACAGGTCCATCTAAACGCTGCAAGTTACAGTTAATAACAAAAACCAAATTATCTAAATTTTCTCTACCTGCTAAAGAAATTGCTCCGAGAGATTCCGGCTCGTCGGTTTCACCATCTCCCATAAATGCCCAAACCTTTCTACCGGTCGTGTCAGAGAGTTCTCGATCTTTTAAATATTTTAAAAAGCGTGCTTGATAAATCGCTTGAATTGGTCCTAAACCCATTGAAACCGTCGGAAACTGCCAGAAATCAGGCATTAGCCAAGGATGCGGGTAGGAGGATAATCCTTCGCCATCAACTTCTTGTCTAAAATTTTTCATTTGGTCTTCAGTTATACGTCCTTCTAAGAACGCCCGCGCATAAATGCCTGGAGACGAATGCCCTTGGAAATAGATTAAGTCACCTTCTTGGTCCGCGTTAGTTGCCTTAAAAAAGTGATTAAACCCGACATCATATAGAGTTGCTGAAGATGCAAAGCTAGAAAGGTGGCCACCAAGCTCTTTGTCTTTCTTACTCGCTTGAAGAACCATTGCAATAGCATTCCAGCGAATAATAGAGCGAAGTCGCTGTTCCATCGCTTGATCGCCTGGAATTCTTGCTTCCTTAGAGGTTGGAATCGTATTGAGGTAAGCGGTAGTTGCTTTATAGGGAAGGTGAGCGCCAGAACGCCGCGCCATATCAATTAACTTCTCTAACAAATAGTGCGCCCGCTCGGTCCCTTCTTCCTCAAGTACGGCTTCTAACGCTTCTAGCCATTCCTGAGTTTCAATTGGATCAACATCTTGGGTATTAAGCTCACTCATAATGATTTCTCTTTTTTGTTTTGTTGGGGTCCTACCAAGCTTTGCTATGAAATTAACCTTCCAAAAGTCGAATTTTTGTAGACCTAATGGAGATTTTCATAACAGGCTGTTACAACGGCTTCTTTTTGGCACCAAGAATTTATCGTTCAGCCCGCTTTAATTGCGCTCATTTACGACCGCAACCAGCTATAAAACCTATCAAGTATAGCAATTCCTGTAGGAACTGCTCGGTAATTGCACCGGTTAGCTCCGCCGGTTAAGAGCCTAGAATTCGGCGTTTTATTCACTTCCATAAAGGTCGACGTCGGAATTACTACTAAGCATTTGCGAGCAAGGTTAACATTTGCTAGTAGTTTTTACAATATTTAGCATGGCTAACATAAATAAGACACTGGCCATTTGCTAAAAACGGTTTATATGCAATCGAAAAAACTGTTCTAAATTGGAGTAATTATTCGACAACATTTAAATTAGCCTAGCTAACAATATAAACATGCTAATATTCTTTTGTGATAGATTTCAGTAAGCAGCAAAAAGCATTTGAAGTGCTAAATAATGAGAGAAATAGGCAGCATGACTCGCGGTAACAATGCAGATTAACCAACAATGTTACCGGGCAAATTTTACGGAAAAGCTTTTGAATCAGTAAAGCGCAGAAAAACGTGGCTGTTTAACTGTTAAAACAATGAGGTTTACAACACCATCGTAATGATGGCACCAACAACCAAGTAAAATATAACGGTTCTTTGAACCATATCTTGGGTTTTTAGGTTTTCAGCGACGTCGTCATCATTAACCCCTAACTCAATTCCAAGTGCCGCTATACCCGTTTCTGAAATAAGTTGCTCATTGTCAGCACTGGCGTCGGCTAAATAATCTTGAATTCGGTAAAAACCATTAACGAAGTCACCGGTAAGAAGAAATAGCAGGCTTGTAATTCTTGCTGGTACCCAATCAATCCAGTGAATTACTTGCTTCATTAACGGCAAGTGATCATCAAAACGTTCCTTTTTACAGTGCTCAAAATATAGATGGGATAGTCTAAACAGTAACGCGCCTAACGGACCAAGGAAAATGAACCAAGCGATTACGCCAAAATATCGCTTTTGAGATTCTGTTAAAATTAATCTTGTGACACTTCTAATTAACTCATCTTTTTCGATACTCTCGCCTTCACTTGTCACTGCGTCAGTATCATCTTCCTTCAAAACAACACCGTCATCGCTGCTAATTTCACCACTTTCCTTAAGTTCTTTAATATGCAAATAGCCACCTTCTATATCATCATTTTCCATTGAATCAAAGTAAGGTTTAAAGGATTTTTCTAATGGGCTAGGACCTAAACAAATAAACAGGACAACCGTTGAAATAATGAATAACAATAACCAATACAACATACCATCAAACACGCTAGTTCCGGCCCACAATACCAAAATAGGTGTCAGTATAATTAGAGCGATCCCGCCCCATGAATCAAAAAACGCTTTGTCAGAAAACTGCTCTTCTAGAAAAGTGCGAAGTGACTCAAACCAAGCAAATTTTCTAAATTCACTTCCCAGTTTAAAGTGAAACTCTAAAGCAAACGCAATTAATAGACAGATGAGTGTCATCACAGCTCCAAATTTAGACGGTAGTTATAAATAGATACTAGTTCAATAATGGGCATAATAACCGAATTCTTCAAGTCTTTACTAGTGACCCTGTAGTCTCAGCAAGTAATCAACACACTCTAATGCAAACAATAGGCTCTAAAATGAAATAGCTCAATTGATCAGTCGTTTGTAGAACTCCCAGTCAAAGGCACGACCTGGGTCGGTTTTACGGCCGGGCGCTATATCGCTGTGGCCACATATACGCTGTTTGGTTATTTTGGGGTAGGTGTTAATTATTTGTGAAGTTACGGTTGCCAAACATTGATACTGCGCATCTGTAAACGCCGTTTCATCGGTACCCTCAAGCTCTATACCAATCGAATAATCATTACAATTATCTTTACCATCAAAGGAAGATACACCAGCATGCCACGCCCTATCCGTTAGATTAACAAACTGAACGGCTTTTCCGAGTCGATCAATAAATAGGTGAGCTGAAACCCTTACCCCTTTTAAAGATAAAAAAGAGGGATGTGCATCGATATCAAGCTTACCTAGAAATAAGTCCCTTATATAGTTACCACCAAACTCACCAGCGGGTAAGCTGATATTATGAATAACCAGTAACGATATATCAAAAGGATCGGGCCTTTGATTAAAGTGAGGGGATGATAACTGTATGGCGTTTGTCAATTCGCCGTTTTTTATGGTCATTGAGTTCTGTTTACAACTAGCACCGAAAATATAGGGGTACAAAGCTGTTAAATCACCTTGAGCATGGCTGAATGGTTTTTATGGTCGCACAAAAAACGTTAGATATCGAGTTTATGCTTGCGCTTTCATGGAGCGAAGATTTGATATAACGGATTCAAGAGCACGGTCAAACAGCGCTTCGTCATCTAGAATTCGCATTTTCTTTGATTGCATCAGCAAACACAGTTCACTGGTTAAGAAGTCTGCCATTTTTAGACCGCTTCTATTAACAAAAATGTACTTTTCGCTGGATGATATCCTTGCTGCTAACTTACAACGTTTAAAATCACCGTCAATTTCTAAGTCAACCCAACTGCCTGCTCTTAAGTGTTCAATTGTTTGAACAACCTCAGGGCTTATTTCAACCGGTTGTTCGACACTTTCTTGGTTACGCTGCCCGGTTTGCTCCCGTGTAAAACCGATATCTTCAATGACAATGGCTTCTTCAACAATTTCAACCTCGTCGTCTTCGCCTTGTAAACTATCTAAACCTTGAGATAATTTGTCAAAGTCTACCGACTCAACATCAACGTTAATTGCAGGTAAACGAAGAACCTCTTCCTGCTTTCGTTTATTAATTTCCTTTCGTGCATCATCAATAATTTGTCGATGGCATTTCTCTAATTGCTCAAATAAGTGAGAAGCCTCAATTGTTGAGAAAGAAATAACGTCTATACCCTCTCTCAAACTCTTAATTAAAATAGGCACTCGACTAGTCATTTTTTCTAAACGAATTGCGCTAGTAATTGGTTGGACAGTCCAAACTAACAACTGCGCCACTTTAACCCGGCGTTTCCAACCTTCACGGTTATCTTTTAGGCGCTCCAGTAACATAACGTGGGACCAGATATTCTTGAGTATCAGCTTAACAACGTCTGGGATTTGGTGGCCTCTACATATAGCGGTAAGTCTTTTGTTTACCTCGCCGCGAGACGTCTCAGTTTTGGCTTTACCTTCTTCAGCTTCTCGAGTTCGTCTCTCGAAAATCTTTGCTCGCTGCTGGTTGGCTTTCTTAAAGCTAAGGAAGTCCTCTAGCAGTCCCTCAAAAATTGTAACGTCATCCCTAAACTCATTGATAACAATTTCTGCTACCGACGAAATTTTTTCGAACATAGGTTTCGAACTTGGGTCATCAATGTTTAGTGATATACCTTCATAGGCTAACTCATTCAATAGCAGCCTCGCGGAATGAAGACGGTTTGAAAAAAAAGTCTTATCGACTAAACCCACCTTTAACATTGGAATTTGTAATCGCCCAATCACACTTTTTAACTCAACCGATAAATTTCGATCCTCAAGAATAAAGTCAAATAACATTGAGACTATATCAATCATGTCTTCGTTAAATTGGCCCAGTGATGCCGCTACGTCTTTGATGTCACCGTCAATTGCAACAACACTAGGAACTTGATGGTCGATGGAGTCCCTTAAATTCAAATTAGGGTTTACCGCTGCCGTTTGATTAACCTGTAGGTTTGATAACACCTGCATAAGCTGGCTGGTATCAATTTTTACTTGTGGATTTGAACTGCGCTGAGCGGGGCTATTGGATACATTGCTGGCGGTTAAATTAGCCGAAGAAACCGCTGCACTTGAGCCTCCTCCTCTGTGGTTAGCTAATAATTGCTGAATTACTGATAAAACACCGCTGTCGGAAGAGGTATTTGTACCGGTCGTCGAGTCCGAAGGAGCACTGCCTTCCCCCCCTTCTACGCCTTCAATACCTGAGGCTAAAGGAATACCGACATCTTGGTTATCTTCATTAACGGGCATTTGATCAATGATAGACTGACTGTCGCTTGCGGGACTCGGATTCTTATAAGCTTTGGCAACTCTTTTTAGGTCAGGTAATATGCCCTTATTAATAAAGAACTCGTTGATCTTTTTATAAACTGATTCAAGTTCGCTAAGCACGCTGCGATCGAACAGTTTGTAAACAACCAATAGCGAAGCTATGTCTAAATCAAGCGCTTGGGTTGATAGCCTAAACGCCTCACAGATGTATACCGGCTCAACCGGGTTGTTATGCTGTTCAATGCTCTTATCAGCAACCAAGGTATCAATTCGAATTCTTATATGCTCTAAAGCATCTTGGTTATTATTACGAGCCCGATTGACCATACCGTCGGTTGCAATATCTTCTTCAAGGTCATCATCTTTAACTAATGCAATGTTTTCAAAAGAAAGTGACTCAACGTTATCCCTAGAACGGGTTGCTCCTTCTTTTTTACCTAAGGTTTGCGTAAAGAAATTGGTTAGCTCTTGGTTAAACCGAGTGATCAAACCTTCGCGCTTAACCCTTAGCAGGCGCATTGCGTCAAACTGAGCGTTGTTATAACTGTTTTCAGACATATCGAACAGGCGGTCATCCGCCGTATCCAACATTTCTATTAATTTGACTTGTAGCTCATCGACAAAAATTTGTTCGACACTTTTGACTAACACAGGCAAAGGTCTGTACTCCGAAAGCGACTCGTTATTCGAACTGGCAGAAAAGTGAACGATGTGATCACGCGAACTCACAAAAACCTCAATAATTAACCGAATTACACGTACGTCAGTCCATTGCGGTGTCTATAATTGGTGAATTTACAAAACGGCCAAAACTGCGGATTTAAATCTCTTTGACCCGTTATGTTATTTATAGTCTAGATTAGCG
>CAJQOL010000144.1 GCA_905479925.1 uncultured Kangiellaceae bacterium
CAAGACGATAGTGAGCTTCAATCGTTACTCATCGATAATTTTGTTTATTGTCGTCAATCGAATAGCTTATCACCACTTTATGCTGAGGAGTCCACTCACAGAGTTATGCACCACCTTTTGAGTCATTACAATATTGCTCATCTATCGACTAGAAAAATTAACAGCGGTCTGTCTCCATATCATTTTAATCTTTGTAGAGAGGCGATTAACGATGGCCTTGAAGGTAAATTAACGATTGAAAATCTGGCAAACAAAACTGAATTAAGTCCTTTTCATTTTGCCCGAATGTTTAAATTGAGTTTTGGTGAATCCCCTGCAAATTATATTACCCGAACTCGTATCGACAGAATAAAAAAACTATTAAGTGAACAACACTCGCTTGCAGAGATTAGCTTAAAAACTGGGTTCAACCAACAAAGTCATATGACACAAAATTTTAAGCGGTTTACCGGTTTAACTCCAGCTGTTTACCGCAGTCGCCTTGCCAATTAACAATGACTGGCGAATAATTTCTTCAAAGAAATTTACAAATCGGTTTGTCAATAGTTAACAGAATTTTGTGTTAATTATCGTTAGCCTTAAATTTATCGCTAATGGAAACAGCGGCTTTTATCAATGGGAGAAAATAGCGTTATGGGAATTAATCGGTGTTCATCTTTGAATCGGTCAGGTATTGCAAGTATATGCGTAGCGCTGACGCTTTCAATCGCAATAATGGGGTGCGGAGGATCAGATTCCAGCTCCGAAGAAACCTTATCAGAATCCTATAGCTATCAAATACCTCTATCAATCAATGATGGCTGGCAAGTAGATCATTTGTCCAATCAAAATGTTGATGAGGTTTTAATCACTCAGTTAATGAATAATATTGAGAATGATGTTGATCAGTTTCGTTATATTAACGCCGTGTTAATTGCAAAAAATGGCCGTTTAGTTTTAAATGAACAGTTTAAGAACGAATTAGACTTTACTGATCAGTGGGCAAACAATCAGGACTTGGATCTTCATATTCTAAACTCGGTTAGCAAGAGTTTTGCCTCGACACTAATTGGTATTGCAATTGATCAACAAGTAATAAGTAGTACCGACCTATTGGTCCATGACTATTTTCCTCACAAACAACCCATTGCAAATTGGAGCGACGCAAAAGCCAATATTACCCTACAAAACTGGTTAACAATGCGCCATGGTTATCAATGGGATGAATGGAATGTCTCCTATTTTGACCCGGAAAATCAAAACGCGTTGATGAATAACGCCTCAGATCCTATGCAGTTCTTGCTTGATCAACCTCTGGCAGAGCAGCCCGGTAGTGTATTTGCTTATTCAACAGGTGTTTCATTTGCGCTTGGTCGGTTGGTTGAACGTGCTAGTGGGGAAAGCCTGACAAACTATATGGAGGAGCATTTATTTGATCCCCTTTCAATTACTAGCTATACCTACTGGTCTCTCGATAATACACCGCATATGGGAAGCGCCTTGTATCTTTCGACTAGAGATATGGCAAAGTTAGGGCAACTGTTCCTTGATGGAGGCGTTTGGAATGGAAATCAGGTGATCTCTGAGTCATGGATTGAACATTCGACGGTTAAACGCGTCGATAACGATACCTGGGGATATGGTTATCAGTGGTGGATGACAGAGTTTTCTGTGGGAGAGACTGTTTATGAAACTTATTATGCCGACGGATTAGGTGGACAACACATTTTTGTTTTTCCTGCGTTAAATGCCGTGGTAGCGTTTAATGGTGATGCTTACGAAGATAATGAGCGTGATCAACGTAGTTATCGAATGATACTAGAAGATTATATCTTACCGAGCCTTATAGAATAGTGAGCTGTTCGTAATCAAAACAATTAAGTAAGAAGCCTTTTTCGTATCTATATTGGTCAGCAAGTAATACCTAAGTCGCGGCCTATGAGACTTATTCTTTGTTAGCCGGCTATCTATTGCTATTGACCCTATAGTTAAATATCCTTTGGTTAATTTCAATAGAGTAACAGTCAGGGTATGCACATGAAAAAGCACTACGTCTATCGAGAAAGAGAAGTCGAGGTTGACGAAAACAAAGCTTTCAGGATCGGAGATGGTCGAATTAGTGGTTACAGTTCGGTCCTTCTCGCTATTCTAAGTCTGCTGGCAGTGCTCGCTTATCTGTATCCGTCCTACCTTACCACTACGGAACTTCGTCAAGCTTATGACGCCGCTCAGTTACAGAAACTATTGAAGTATGGTATGTATTTTTCGTTATTTTTTGGCGCGCTTACTTTCATTCTTGGAAAGCGTCGACTGAATGGATTTCTTGGAATTTCAATCACCTTGGTCGCTTTTGCGTTAGGCGGATACAGCGTACCTATTAATGATGTTCAACCTCGGGAATTATCGCTTGGTATCGACTGGCTGATTTTAGCGTTTCTTTTGTCGGTATTTTTTTTCATGACGCTAGAGAAACTATTTCCCAAGTATAGAAACCAGGTCATTCTTAGAAAAGAGTGGGGTCTGGATTTGTTTTATTTCTGTTTTAATCATTTAGCGCTTTCCGCTATTCTTCTCTATGCTAATTACCACGTTACTCACTTTGATTGGGCTGTGAATATCTCGTTTCAGCAATGGGTACAATCTTTGCCGGTTGTTGCTCAAGTGGTAGCTATAATTATCTGCGCCGATTTTGTATTGTACTGGGAACATAGATTGTTTCATGAAGCGAAAGTGTTATGGCCAGTTCATGCGGTTCATCACTCTGTCGAAACAATGGACTGGTTAGCGGGGTCACGTGGTCATTTTATTCAAGTGTTTTCTGAAAGAGCAATGGTTCTGGTTCCGCTCTATTTATTAGGGGCTGATCGTGCGGCATTAGATATTTATGTATCGTTTGCCGCCTTGCAGGCAATATTAATTCACTGCAATACCAACATTAAGTTTGGTTGGCTAAAGTATATTTTTGTTACGCCACAATTTCACCATTGGCATCATAGTTCGGAAAAGCCCGCTATAGATACCAATTATTCGGCTCACTTAGTTTTGTTCGACAGACTTTTTGGTACCTATCACATGCCAAACAAGCATTGGCCGGCTGAATACGGTACAACTAAAAAACTACCGTCCACTTTCTTAGGTCAACTTTGGCATCCGGTTAAATCACTATTTAGCTAGGGCTCAATAATCCGATGCCGGTTCACATTCTTGAGCCGTTTGTCGGAAAATAAAGAATACTCATCAACTTTTAATCGCAAAGGATTAATATTGAGCGTAGATTATTCTCTAGCATATTAGGGGATTGGACTATGACTAAGATTATTCAGAGCTTGGTGTTTTTTTTATCATTGTACTTGTTAACTTTATTGAGTGCTTGCGGTGGTAGTAGTGGTGGCGAAATTGACCCGCCGAGTGGTCTTGATTCGATTCCTCCGGTAATAACATTGCTTGGAGATAATCCACTGCAGCTAGATTATGGCTCGGCTTTTGTTGAGCCTGGTGTATCAGCAACGGATGCAATTAGCGGCAATGTGTCAGTAACGACTTCCGGCAATGTCAATAGTTTCACCGTTGGCTCCTATATTCTCACTTATTCAGCGACTGATAGCTCAGGTAATACCGCCAGCGAAACTCGAACAGTTAATGTTGTAGCGGCAAGGGTAGCCAATAGCTCATGCCTACCACCCGCTGCAACCGGCGGTACTCCGGGAGACATCAATATTGAAGCGAGTTTTGCCGACTTGCCGTTGCTCAGTGCGCCGCTCGCTATGGTACAACCGCAGAGCGATAGTAGTTTTTGGTTTGTTGCATTAAGGGCTGGTCGGGTAGTTACTTTTGATAACAATTCCTCAGCAGACTCACTGACCGAAGTCCTAGATGTTTCGTCAAAGGTTACTACCGCTTTTGAAAGGGACTTCACTGGTCTCGTTATTCATCCTGATTATCCTCAGGACAATAGAATCTTCGCGTTATATAACAATGCAGACGAAGGCGGTCGTTCCACCATTTCTTCCTTTATGGTTAATACCGCCACTCGTGTTATAGATGCCAATAGCGAAATGGAATTGCTGACGCTCGATCAGCCGGCAGGTAACCATAACGGTGGCGATATTGCATTTGGTCCAGATGGTTTTTTGTATGCTGCCTTTGGCGATGGCGGTGCGGATGCAAGCACCTCACAACAACTTTTCAATTTACATGGTTCTATGATTCGAATTGATGTTTCAGTTCAGCCTTATCAAATTCCATTGGATAACCCTTTTAATAATTCACAATCCCTCTGTTCAACTGGGGAACGAGCTCAGGGAGATTCAACCAGTTGTCCTGAGATATTCGCCTATGGATTTCGAAACCCATGGCGCTGGAGTTTTGACCGCCAAACCGGCGATATATGGTTAGCGGACGTCGGAGAGGATACCTTTGAAGAGGTAGACCGGGTTGCTCTCGGTGGTAACTATGGTTGGCCAATTATGGAGGGAGACGCTTGTTTCGATGGCCAAAACTGCGATACAAGCGGGTTGCAGTTACCCATTACCCAATATCCTCGTTCTGTTGGTGTATCCACTGTTGGTGGTTACGTTTATCGAGGGGCTTTGTCTCCAAGTATGCAAGGGCACTATATTTGGGGAGATACTTTTTCTAGCCAATTTCTATCGGTTCCAGCTGACTCGTCACCTGGAGCAGACTATACCTCTATTTTTAACAGTAGTCGGCTGATTGCTGGGCTGGCCGAAGGTAATGATGGTGAAATCTACTTGTTAAATTTGGATGGTGATCCTGGGGATGGTATTTATAGAATTTTCGCTGAAGATAATGGCACAGGCAGTATCGTGTTGCCGGATAACTTGAGCGACGTTGGTTGTTTTGATACCCAAAATAAATCCTCTCAAACCGGTGTGTTTGACTATGAAGTTCACTCTGCACTCTGGTCTGATGGTGCTAATAAACAGCGTGCATTTGCGATACCTGATGGTGAGACAATTGATTTGCTCAATGATGGCGATTTTGACTTTCCTTTAAACAGCATTCTAATAAAACATTTTTTGAATGGCGAACGCTATTTAGAAACTCGACTTTTGATTAATCAAAGCAATGGTTGGACAGGTTATAGTTATGAGTGGAATGATCAACAAACGGATGCTGTCCTTTTGGCCGAAGGAAAAACAGAAGACGTCGTTGATTTTGTACATACTTTCCCTAGTGCTAACGAATGCTCGATTTGTCATACGCCAGCGGCGAATTTTAGTCTTGGTATCGAGACTGCGCAGTTAAATCTAAGCCCGCAATCCTTAGGCGCAAACCAGCTTACCTTTTTAAGCGACGCCGGTTATTTATCGACGTTAATCGAAAATGAGGAACAACCACAACTTTATTCTATCGACGACCAGTCGGCATCGCTGCAGCAGCGTGCAAGAAGTTATTTACATAGCAATTGTGCCGGTTGTCATCGCCCTGGATCAGCTGCAGGGTTTATGGACCTTAGATTCACCACCCCCTTATCAGACACCAATAGTTGCGACGTTTTACCATCAGCTGGTGATTTGGGCGTCGCCAATGCACGCAGAATTGCTCCAGGTAACGCTGATGCATCGGTTATGTTATTGCGTATGCAACGGTTGGATGAGGTTCGTATGCCGCCACTAGCGAGCTTGCTCGAGGATCAAGAGGCGACACAGGTGATCGGCGACTGGATAAATAGCCTAGCTAATTGCGATTAATGGCATAGCCTATCCTCAGGTAGCTTACCTGAGGTGCATTTCTCGGTAGGGCATTTTAGGGTGGGGAATTTTTGGGTGGCCTCATCACATTGCCGTTAGCGACAAAACAAGGGTATAAAATAGCTCAGCTAATATAAAAATTGTCTGTGTGCACAATAATCCCAACTCTGGAAACATTATTCGGTTTTAACTCTCAGATTTTCTATTAAATTTCATGATTATGACTTTCTTTTTCTAGCTATTGATCGTACTTTACGCAGCAACGATTAATTTTAGGGAATTACAATGAATAAAATATGGCTAATAGGACTTGTCTCTATGTCTTTACAACACTTTTCAGCAAATGCAAATGAAGATCCGTTCATTTGGTTAGAAGATGTTCAAGCTGAAAAATCCATGGAATGGGTTAAATCTCAAAATGAAATTTCAGAAAGTGAGCTTTCGAAGTCACCATTTTATAAAGAACTTCATCAGCAAGCTTTGGAAGTCATTAACTCAAAAGATAAAATTAAGTATGCGACTATTCGCGGCGATAAAGTGTACAACTTTTGGCGCGATGAGAATAATGTTCGTGGCGTTTACAGAGAAGCGAGCTTGAACGACTATTTGGCGAATAAGCCAAAATGGGAAGTGGTCATCGATATTGATAAGTTGGGCAAAGACGAGGGTGAAAATTGGGTATATAGCGGAATGACTTGTTTGTTTCCTGATTATGAAAGGTGTCTACTTTCATTATCTCGAGGCGGCGCCGATGCGACCGTTACTCGTGAATTCAATATTAAAGAAAGGGCATTTGTAAAAGACGGATTCTATTTGCCAGAAGCTAAGTCAAGAGTGTCCTGGAAAGATAAAGACACGGTTTATGTAGGTACAGATTTCGGAGAAAAAAGCCTCACAAAGTCGGGTTATCCAAGAATTGCGAAGCTTTGGAGTCGCGGCACAAAACTTGATGACGCAACAACGGTTTATGAAGGGGCATTAGAATCTGTTTCTGCCTCAGCGGGACGATCCTTTAGTATTCATGGTCATCAAGATTACATATACGACAGCACATCTTTTTACACCAATACCATTTACTTACTTGATGGCGACAAAAAGGTTAAGTTGGTTAAACCCGACGATGCTAGTTGGTCGGGACTTTATAATGGCAATATTTTTGTTGAGTTAAAATCTGACTGGACCTATCAAAATAAAAACTTCAAACAAGGGGCGTTTATTTATGCGTCATTGAGTTCTACTAAACTTGGTAAGCCGGATTACCGTGTTTTTGTTGAGCCAAGTAAAACACGGATTATTTCAGGGTTAAGTTTCTCGCAAAATTACATTTGGGTAAACTGGTTGGATAATGTGCGAACCGTTGTAGAAAGGATGGAACTTAATAAAGAGGGTCAATGGGTTTCACAAAAATTGCCTATTGATGACCAAGGTAGCGTTAGTATCTTTGGTATGCAAGAAGACAGCGATAGCTTCTTCATAAACTACACCAATTTTCTTCAGCCGAGTACGCTTTCCTATATCAACGGTAAGAGTTTTAAAATGGTTGAGTTACAAAAACTTCCAGAAAAATTTGATGCTAGTCGGCTAAAGGTTGAGCAACACTTTGTTAAATCTAAGGACGGAACCAATGTCCCTTACTTTTTAGTGATGAATAAAGAGCTAAAGCTAGACGGTAAAAATCCAACGTTATTGTACGGCTATGGTGGTTTTGAAGTATCAATGCAACCTTATTACTCGGGGCTACTTGGCAAGTCCTGGCTAGAAAAAGGTGGTGTTTACGCGCTTGCTAATATTCGTGGTGGTGGTGAGTATGGACCCAGTTGGCACCAAGCGGCACTTAAAGAAAATCGCCATAAAGCGTATGAAGACTTTGAAGCGATTGCTCGTGACCTAATAGCTAAAAAAATAACCTCACCAAAACACCTTGGAGCACAAGGGGGAAGCAACGGTGGTTTGCTTATGGGTAATATGATTACTCGAAGCCCTGACTTGTTTAACGCGATTGTTTGTCAAGTTCCGTTATTGGACATGAAACGATATAACAAGTTATTAGCGGGTGCAAGTTGGATGGCGGAATATGGTAACCCCGACAAAGCCGAAGAATGGGAATATATTAAAGGCTTTTCTCCTTACCATAACCTCGATAAGAGCAAGAGTTATCCGAAAGTCTTCTTTACCACATCGACACGAGATGACCGAGTTCATCCTGCTCATGCTAGAAAAATGGTTGCCAAAATGAAAGCTATGGGCAAGAACGTTCTGTACTATGAAAACATTGAAGGCGGCCATGGCGGTGCGGCGGATAATAATCAAGTCGCTCACCTTTATGCGATGGTTTACTCCTACCTGTTTGAGCAATTGCAAAGACCTTAATACACGCTGCTCGTTAAACAGCCCAACCTGATTAGTTGGTTGGGCTCTACGCGACATTAGCGTTTATTAATTGGGCTAGCTAGTTTAGCGGTCATTCCGTGGTTAGCTTACGAGAGGCATCTCTAAGTGCCGTTCTTAAGCCTTCCTCAATAACGGGGTGATAAAATGGCATGGTTAGCATTGATTTTACCGTCATTTGTTGTTGTCTAGCCCAAGCCAGCAAGTGAGCAATGTGCTCCGCTGAAGGTCCTATCATTTCCGCCCCTAAAAATTCACCTGATATTCTATCGGCATAAACTTTAAGTAGTCCTTTGTTCTTCGCAATCACGCGGCTGCGCCCTTGGTCTTCAAAGCTAACGGTTCCTTCAACATAACCACTGCTGTCATCTTGCTGCAGATATAAGCGTTTAAGGTCCTTTAGATTGAGGCCGACATTGATAATTTGCGGGTCACTAAAAACGATCGATATCGGCGTACGCCGCTCGCTTTCAATGACGGTTGCAAAATTGGCGGCGTTATTACCTGCTATCCAGCCATCGTCGGCGGCTTCGTGCAACAGTGGCAGCTCGGCATTGGCGTCGCCAGCTATAAAAATATGCTCAACGGAAGTCTGTAGGGTTAATTTATTGAGTATAGGGTTGTTACGTTTATCTAAGGTTATCGAGGTATTTTCAATATCAAGTTTATCGGTATTGGCTTTTCTCCCGGTTGCCGCCAAAATATACTCAAATTGTTCAGTTTGAACCTTTCCATTTCTATCTTCATATTGGACGTCAACAAGGTTATCGTTTTTTATGGTTGATAAAATTCGCGCCTTGGGAGCAAAATAAAACTCTTGATTAAAAGTGTTATAAGCATACTCTCTAACCTCATCATCATAAATCTTGGCTATCGAGCCACTACGTCCAAATAATTTTATATTTACTCCTAGTCGGCTCAAAGCCTGGCCAAGTTCAAGGCCAATGACACCGGGACCAAATATTGCTATCGATTTAGGTAAGTTCTTTAGTTCAAACAGCGAATCCGTGGTTAAAAGCCGATCTTGGGCCTGTGATAGGAACTCAGGGAAATGCGGCCGGGAGCCTGTTGCTATTACAATTCTTTTAGCAATAACCTCAGTGTGGTCTGAGACCTGTAAAGTATTTTGGTTGATAAATTTTGCATGGCCGACTAGTTTATCCTGTTCGCTGTATCCTTCAATGGTTTCTAGAACGAAGCCTACAAAACGGTCGCGCTCAGACTGTACTCGTTGCATGACAGCTTGACCATCTATGGCTACGTTGCTCGGCAAAACGCCAAAGGTGCTCGCATGTTTTGCATTGTGTGCGGCTTCTGCTTCTGCAATTAGCAACTTACTGGGCATACAACCAACTCTTGCACAGGTGGTTCCGTAACTTCCTGATTCTATTATTACTACATTACTGGTTTGTTTTTTAGCTGCTCTATAGGCCGTCATACCAGCGGTTCCGGCGCCGATAATAGCTACATCTACCTTTCGTTTAATCACCTTTGACCACCTTGGTTTTCTATGCTTAACAAGTTCTGAGTGCTATATAGAGACACCACAAAGGCATAAGTTACGTGGTCAACTTCAGCGGACTTTCAAAAACCGCTTGCAAAATTGGCCTATTTCGGATTTACTTTGATACATAAAGTATACAGCTTAAGCCCTATTTTATATGTGGAAATACTCGCCACTACTTTGATTTTGTTTATACTCAATTAACATTTGAAGAATAATAATAAATGGATGGAGTCTTAAAAAAGTTCACCAATCGAAAGATAATACTGGCCTTTATAGGTCTATTATTATTTGGCTTTATTTTCTCTCAAGTTAGACAACTGCAATTCGCCGTATTTGATTTACCGACTACCTTTCAGGCCGTTTTCGGCTTTTCAAACTATTTTACACGATGGACGCTCGACTTATTATTGCTGGTGTTTGTCGCTATTGGTTTTTCCAAGGGCTACAGTCCTAAGATCTTATTGACCGCATGCTTTAGCTTGTTTGCAACACTGCTAATTTTTATCGCGTTTCAAGAGCATAATTATACATTTGATGAAGAGTTGACATTAATTGCACTACTGCTTTTATCTTCACTATCAAGTGTTTTTTTCTTGCTGTTCGCGTATTTTTTATGTCTTTCAGCTAATGAAAAAACGGCCAAAGAGCGATTGCTGTTGCTAATCGTTTCGGCATTCTCATCTGCAATTTGGTGGTCGCTACCAAATGAAATACGGTTCGATGATTTCTCAACGCTAATCCAAGTGATGGCGGTACCTTGCACCGTTATTTTTGTTGTCTCTTTAGTCTCATTTCCCGCCGAAAGTTCGGAGTCTTCATCGCTGACCATTGACGGAAAAGAACTGTTAGTTGGGTTAATGAGTTTTGTAACCTTTCTTTTCGTTAGTTTTCTTTTTTCAATCGGTACTATCGAATATAACGCATCAATGTATGAGCTTATGGAAGTTGGATTGATAATAGCCATTGTCGGTTCGTTAGTCTTTTTTGGATTGTTAAGCTATAAGACAAATACCGACCACAGCCAACTCATTTATCGTTTTGTATTAGTTATCTTTGTCGTTATTGTCGGTTATTCGTTACTACTTTTGATTGGGGGCGCCGAAATTATAGGTTCCCTAAGTGGGGAAGTCACAATGCTTCCTTATGTGGTAGCACTAAAAGTGATTGACCATGTTATCCCTGCAATTGCTTTTTGGGTGGCTTTCGAAATATACAAAGGGAAAAAGAGACTGACGGCTTTGAGTGTT
>CAJQOL010000145.1 GCA_905479925.1 uncultured Kangiellaceae bacterium
GGATACTCTTTCGTTGCTGGAAGAATCGTCAGCCTTATGATGAATCAACTTATTTAAAGGCTTTAGAGCGCAGAGGTTCACCGTTGATGAAGCGTCTTGTTGAAGAGTAAACGCTTGACCGAGTGGCTCAGGGCATGAAGCAGACAATGGCAGTCGGACAACGTAAACTACAGGACTTATATCGACTATAACCAGTATAGCTTGGCAATAAACGTTGATAACGTTCTCTCTATTGTCGAGTTGCCAGGCTCATCCGGCGGTTTTACTTTTTTAGATGATGCCAATGGTAATGACAGGATACGCCTTGGTGCATCTGCTAATTTGGAATTTACAAAAAACGTCGATTTTTTCACCGGTTTTGAATTTGAAGATCGTAGCTCCGAAGAGTATGTTTTTGCCGATAGTGCTAACGGCACTGAAGTCGCCCTTTTCTCCCCAGTACCTCTTCCCGAAGGCCGTGAAACTATACTTATTTTTCCGCAAAACCGAGCTTTAGAGCGTTCCGCATTTATTCAGTTAGATTACACCGTTAATAACTGGAGAGCATTGCTGGGGGCTCGATATACCAATAACAGCTTATTTGGTTCTAAAACAACGCCACGGGCTGGTATTGTTTATAGCATCAATAAACAACAATCCATTAAGCTACTTCATTCAAGCGGATTTAGTTCACCAAGCTTCAATCAAACTCCGTCAGTTGATGGGTTAGGAAACCCATTACAGACCAACCTTAAAGCAGAAGAAATTTCTTCGAGCGACTTGTCCTATAATTTTGTCGACAAAGGTGTCTTATTTGTTGCCAATTTATACCATACAAAAGCCAAGAACTTGATCGTACGTAACCCAGGTGACAGTAGACCATCAAACGATATTCACCATACAACTAGAAGCGGTCTTGAATTAGACTTTCAATACAAGAGTGGTAACTGGACAGTTTTTGCTAATTCTGGCTGGCTAAAAGAAGGTAATAGCTCGCCAGAGACAGACTTATTAGGTAGCATTTATCCAAAGTTTGAACTCAGTGGCGGATTTACCTACCGGCAATCCGACAATCAAATGCTCGGTGCATCGTTAGAGTCATTGTCTGGCAGAAAAAACAGTGAATCTTCGAACTTTATGAACTTCAGTTATTCCTATACCCATAACAAACAATACGAGTTCTCATTTACCGCTCGTAATTTGCTTGATAATAACGGATTGCAACCGGAACCACGCGGGATTAATTCCTATGAAATGCAAAATCGCGAACCTCTTAGCTACCATTTAGGACTGCGCGTCGTCTTCTAGTAAAAATTGAACCGTTTAAAACAAAATATAATCTCCAACCAAAATTCATATTTGTATCAGCCCCTCCTAAAGTGCTAACCTGTATCCCACCTAAAACAGCACATGACTCATATGGATGCACAAATAACAATTCCCTTATGGTTCTTTATTGTTTTAGTCGCAATCTCTACCCTCGTTGTCATCCAAAAGTTTTTATTCCCTGGAATTCGTTGGTTTTTTCGAAAGAAGATTAATGTCGCTATTAATGAGCTAAACCAGCGGCTTAACATTAGCATTAGGCCCTTTCAATTAACTAAGCGACAAGTACTCTTAGACCGTTTAATACACGATACTCAAGTATTAGCGTTTGTTCAGACACAATCAATTGAAGATGAAGTTCCCCGCGAAGTGTTAATGGAGAAGGTGCAAACCTACGCCCGCGAAATCGTTCCCTCGTTTAATGCCTATATTTATTATCGCTTTGGTTTTTGGTTATCAAAAAAATTAGCCATGATGCTTTATAAAGTGAGGGTTAGTGCAGAATCTAAGCGCCAACTCGACCAGGTTGATGAAAATTCAACGGTTGTGTTCGTTATGAATCACCGAAGCAATATGGATTACATATTGGTTTCATTTTTAGTTTCCGAAAGAATTACCATGTCTTACGCCGTTGGCGAATGGGCTCGAGTATGGCCGTTGCAAGGTTTAGTAAAATCGATGGGAGCGTATTTTGTGCGCCGAAATTCCCGTAATCCTTTGTATCGCAAAGTCTTGGAACGTTATATCGACATGGCGACCAAAGAAGGCGTCTGTCAGGCGGTTTTCCCTGAAGGTGGGCTGACCCGCGATGGTAAATTACGCGCACCTAAATTGGGATTTTTGGACTATATGTTGCGAGACTATAACCATTCAAACAACAGAGACATCGTTTTTATTCCCGTAGGTATCAATTACGACCGGGTACTGGAAGACCGCACCCTACTCCGCTCACTTGACCCCGAAGCTACTAGCAGAACCAGCTGGTATGCGATTAAGACCACGTTTAAATTTTGGTATCATAATTTTCGTTTGGCGAGAAAACATCAGTGGAAACGGTTTGGCTACGCTAGCGTCAACTTCGCGAAACCGATCTCCACCAAACAATACTGTGAAAATAACCAAATTAATTTTGACCAACTAGAAACCCAAGAGCGTTACCAAGAAGTCGCTGTATTAGCCGATCATTTAATGAAAACTATTGAAAAAACCGTTCCAACGGTTCCGGTTGTTTTATTAGCATCTGTATTGCTCGAAACACAAAGTGAAGCCGTTACTAAAGATACCCTAATGCAAAAATCGAGAGATTTGATTGAACATATAGAGTCCAAAGAGGGACGAGTTCTATTTCCCAACAAAGATAAACTGGTCAACTTAGAAGCCGCTTTGGAAATGTTATGTTTAAGGCGTTTGGTAAACAGAGAAGACGGAAGATACCAACTTAGAGAGAACTCCTTGCAGGTGTTAGAGTACTACAGAAACTCGATAGACCATTGGCTGCATTAACTAGTAACCGTCAATAAAAGTCACGCTTTCAATTTCTTTTCTTTGTGCCCATTTGAGTTTCTCTAGCTCTGGTTTTTCAAGAAATTCTTTAACGTGGCCTAAACACAAATAAGCAATAAACTCAGCATCTTCAGGTGCATTAAGAATCTTTTCCATTTTCCTAGGCTCGAGTATGCTCACCCAACCTAGGCCAATATTTAGCGCCCTAGCCATCAACCACATATTTTGAATCGCGCAAACAACACTGTATTTACCGGTTTCTAACATTGAGGACTGGCCTAAAACGGGCAACTTAGAAGCGCGATAAAATACCGCAATGTTAACCGGCGCTTCCTTGATGCCCTCTAGCTTAAGCTGCGCGTATTGGGCTTGTTTTTCACCATCAAATTGTTGTTTTGCAGATTGATTGGTTTCCTCAAAACTTTCTATCACTTGTTGTTTTATTTTATTATCACGTACAAATACAAATTCCCAAGGCTGCGAGAAACCAACCGAAGGCGCCCAGCTGGCGGCTTCGAGGATCTTCTCAATATCCTCATTAGCTACAGGTGCATCGGAAAATCGGTTTCCTCTGACATCACGCCTTGCTTTTAGAATGCTCTCAAGAGTTTGCTGATCACTTACATCAAATTGACGGTTCTTCATGAAGTCTCGTTGTGGATTATTTATAGCGGTTTCAATAAACCGTTAGTTTAAACGATTTTTAAAAAAATAATTAACCTTAACTCAGTTTTAGTAATCCTTAAAATGTGCATAAAGTCGAATAACTAGCATTGCAAGAACTAA
>CAJQOL010000146.1 GCA_905479925.1 uncultured Kangiellaceae bacterium
GGGTCTTCATTATCAAAAATAGTAATTTTTTCCTGTATATCAACTGTTCTTGTTGACTCTCCCCTAACAACCTCTAATTTAGACTCAACAGAAATACTATTCCCTGCGGTTACAACAGTACCAGGCATTAGCTTAGATTCGTAGGAAATCAACTGTGGCTCAGAGGGTAGTTTATTGTGAGTTTTCATGTAGTTATTAACCACTTCATCCTCGTCATTTACCTGTTTTGACTGGTAATCAACCACCATATCATAAATAAGTTTGGCCGCTATCCCAACAGCGATTACCGTCCCTATTTGCTTCCAACGTTTACTACTAACACCACCACAACCGGCAGTTGTTATTAATGTTAACGAAAGAAATAATGCTACATATCGGTTTCTATTTGAAATTTTGCTTGAAGCCATAATCCGCCCCCCAAAGGTATTCGATAAAAACAACGTCAAGCGCTATGTTATCACGCTTGCAGAAATACTCTATTCTATCTCAATTTTTTTCTTAACCCGATTTAACGCATCGGTTGCGTCTTTCTTTAGTTTAATCGCTTTAGCGTAGCCAGGCAAAAATTCTAACGCCGACTCAGATTTAGCAATGGCACAGCTATAATCAAGCTTTTTCAGACATTGATAGCCGTCCTGCAGCACTTTATCCGCTCTTTGCAAATTAGCCTGACGTTGCTTTTCCGCAAAGGTTGCACTTTGCAGCACTTCCGTTGCCGATTCAGAATTAGGTTTTAGTTCAAGCGCTTGCCTTGCTTTCTCCGCTGCGCAATTAAACGCCTGCCGATCAAAACACTCATTTGCGTCCTCTAAGTATTTTTTAAATTGCTGGTCAGTTTTGATATTATCAACGCGTTGTTTTTCAAAGGCTAGTTCGCTTTCTTTGGCTAGCTGCTGAGCCTTAAAGTTAGAATCGTCAATAGCAAGCGCCTGTTTAGCATTTTCAAGCGCACAGCTAAAACGGGCTTCCGCAAAACATTGGTTTCCTTTACTCAAAAATTGTTGAACAGACAAAGTACGTATTCTAGCGTCGACTTTGTTCCTCATCAAAGTTAATTGTTCGGGCTGAGGTTCGAGCTGAGACAACTGAGCTAAAGGGGCTACCGAGCATTCGGTTGAGCTTTGTTCTGCTAGACAGCTTTCTATCTCCTCTACCAACTTAGCGATTGTCGCATTTCTACTTAAAACCAACGCTTGTTGGTAATTTGGGCTTAACTCCAAAATAGCCGAAGCACTCTCAATGGCGCACTGAAAGTCCTTATCAACAAAACATTGGTTTGCCTTGGTAAGCGTTTCTTCTACTTTACGGCTCAATTCATTAGGTGCAAAAAATTGGTTGTAACTAAACCAAGCTAAGGCACTTAACAGAACCAAAGAAATACTCCTGTATATTGGTGCTTTGGGCACAGTTACCAGTGCCAACATCAACTCTCTGATACTGCCAATACGGTTTTCGCGACGAAGTTCTAACCCTTGAGAAAGCGCTTTCCATTGGCGCTTGCTTAGTCCCTCGATTTTCTCCGGCTTCAGCCCTTTTGCCAAAGCCGTCGCAGCGGACTGTTTTGCAAAGGGGTGCTTACCGGTAAATAATTCGTAAGCGATAACCGCCGCTGCAAAAACATCATCACTCGGATCCGGAGCTTGTCGACCTATCATTTCTAAACTGGCATAAGCAGGCGTAATAGCACCAATTCTTCCCGCGTCAAAATGGTCAAGATTCTTGGACTCAAGAACAAATCTCGCAATGCCAAAATCAAGTACTTTTGTGCCATTTTCCTTAGTGACAAAAATATTGCCCGGTTTAAGATCCGAATGAACAATTCCTTTTTTATGAGCATAATCGAGCGCTTGGCAGTAATCTTCAAAAATCTCAAGAGCAAGCTCTTTTTCTAGCCCTTGGTTCGCATGCTCAGCGATAAACGTTTCTAAGTCTTGACCATCTAACAACTCCATGGTCATAAAGATCGCGTCGGCATCTCTATCAAAATCGTGAACGGTGACAATATTAGGGTGTGAAAGTAAGTGTGAACGACTAGCTTCTCGTTGTAACGATATAAAGGCATCAGGATGCTCTTTAAAATCACTGTTTAAAATTTTCACAGCGACATAAGGCGTCATATCGCGCGCTTCAACTTTGCGCAAGTCTTGAGCTTTGTATACAGTGCCCATACCGCCAGCACCTAATGCTTCCATTAAAACAAAACGATTATTCAGAATAATCTTGTTTTCAGCAAGCGCACGGTCAGCGTCTTCTTTAGCTGTAATAAACCCTTGCTCAGTTTGCTCAGACTGCATTTGAGTATCTATTTGAGTCAGCGCTTTTTGTTGTGCATCTGATAATGGGTGGTTTGTTTCAGAAATAGACGGCGGGACTACGGAATCCGAAAGGACCGTTTCTGACTGGCTTTGATGAGCTTTTTTATCTTTTTTATTCATCACGTCTAAAATCAGTAAGTTAAACAAACTAGTTAATTTCTCACATTTAGATAAGCGAGAAGCATTTGTTATTCTACTCTAATTGCGGACTAGCTGAAAAGAACTAGCTCAAAGTTTGCCAATTGACCTCACATTCACCATTTTCAAAGGTAATCAACGCCGATTCTCCCGTTATGAGAACCGAAAAATTCATGGTGCGTTGGCATAACGAGGCTAGTTGTTGAATTTCATGCCAATTAAATCGATAGAAATGAGCGTTTAGTTGAACAAATTTTTCTCTGGATTGTGCCCACCATACATCGGATTTAGAGTTAAAGCTAAATACCTCAACAGAACTTGCTTTACGCGTTGCTTTTTTTATTCGCTCAACCTCCGGTTCACCAACATCTAACCAACGTTCAATTTGACCGTCAAGACTAATTTTCCAGATGTCGGGTTGTTCAACCTCACTAAGCCCTTTGGTAAATTCAAGACCTTGCTCTGCGTTAACGCAAAAAGCGACCACTCTAGCCATCATTCGCTCAAGTGTTTCCGATGGATGCTGTGCAATGGTCAAACCAAAGCTATCATAATAATCCCTATTGAGATCGGATAAGGTGATATTCGTTTTATATATTGTGGGTTTTAGCGCCATCGTATTATTCCATTGGCCAAATTTAGGGAGTTAAGACAAGCAAGGCGAAGTCTACAGGAAGACTTCTTTGACGGTAAGCCTTAAACTTATAGCCGTTAACAGCCGAGAAACGAGCAAGAAGTTAAAGAAAAGTGAGTAACCTAACGTCTAGGCTGCTTCTTAGATTAACCGACAGGGAGTTCGGACGGTATTTTAGAATGAGCGAACAGCTCTTTTTTAATGTTAACCAATTTAAAAAAGAGCTAATAAGAGACAGAAAATAATTATTTATAAGCAGACTAATTAGTCAAATGGCAACTCAAACGTATACGTACCAATACCTTCCAGAATAACTGAGTGCTCGCCGCTTGCCTCGGGGTTTTCTGAACGATACATTTCCTTAAGCGGTAATAAATCAATAGTTTCTTCAATTCGAATGATAGCTTCACACAAATCCGTTGCAGTATAGCCAATTTGCCAGTTTGCTCCTAAGGGATCAGAGTCTATAAATTGATTATCCGCGTAAAGGCTAACGTCATGCGTACCGCAGCCTCCCGCTACTTCAAGCTCTAACATTGCATGGTCATCCTCTATGCTAGCACTAATTAAAGTGAAGTCTTGCACCAAAAGATCAAGCAAAGCAAAGTCCGTAATATAAACAGGTCGTAAATCAAAACTAGCCTTTTCATCAAGTGCTCCACACTCTGAATCTAACGCAAACCAGGCATTTTCGACGGAGGCTGCACAACTATTTGTAAAGGTCTGATAGCGAGCGGTTTCGCATGGTGCAGTCACACACTCAACACCCGCAAAACGTCGCTTAGCACAAACCGGCATATAATCAGCAGTACAAGCAGACTGTGTGCAGACTAAGTCATGGTTAGCACTCAAATCACAGGCTTGTCCGCCAGTAAACACAACATCAAAATTAAACAACGTTTGTCCATCGGCTAGCAAAAACTCAAAATTGCCATCCTCCTGTAAGGTATAGGTAACTTTCTCGACTGACTCGTAAATGATAATCGGTGAACTAATTCCGGAGGCTTTAATCAAAACAGATATTCGACTATCGGCATCATCAAACGTAGAATCAGAACTATCACTACCACACGCGGTTGCTAGCAACACTATTAATATGGGAATAATTATTTTCATTATATAACTCCTAAGGGGAAGTCCAAAGTATTGTTAATATTTCTATCAATCACTACAACTTGTGGAAATTGTAGCGAATCCCCTAAAACAAATCTGTTAACCGTTGGATGGTAATTGTTAAATAATGTAGCATATTGAAAGGGTATTTTGAATGGCCATAAAGGCTGAAATAGCACGATGAGTGATCACAGCCACAAAATGGCCAAGTTGAAACTCTATCTACTCATCAGTATCAAGTTATTCCAACGGCGTTAATAAAGCTTGTTACGATCTTTTGATTCCCAAACTCTTCCGAGGAAGCTAACGAATCAACGTTAAAGCTGCGGAACTCTTCAAAGTAGCTACCATTGCGAAGGTAAACAAAATGACTAGACGGCTGTGCGGCAACTTCCGCATAATGGCGTTCGGCTAGCTGATCAGTGATCTTGTTTTCATCCAACTGAATAATATCGGCGTCTCGTCTAATTAGGTTTTGCAACAAAATGTAGTTGCTTGCAGACAGATAGACCCTATCGGCCTTTCTTAACGCGTTGATGGCAGCAACAGTCAAACCTGCAATGTTGGCGCTGCCAAAGTCAACAAACGTCATAAAGGAAGTATTTGTGTCACTTGCTGAAGAGGCATTAGCTAAATGCTCCAAATCAGCATAACTATTCAAATTATCCTCCTCAGCCAAATTATCACTTGACGATGAATCGGCCACATTCTCTATCGTATTCCAACCGAGTACCGCTTCAAATAACTTCTCCCAAAACCTTTTACGTTGCTGCAAGCTTGTTAACTGCTTCGAAACCTCTGGACGAAGCAGGTTTATCTTGCTCAAGAAGGGCCCAATATTATGAGGCAACCACCACTCTATTTTCTCTCGTAACATTCTCGCCAAAACCGGACCGCTGCCGCCGCTAGAAATAGCAATGGTAAGCGGCGTTCTGTCAATTACACTCGGTGTTATAAACCGACACAATTGAGGCTGATCTACCACGTTTACCAAAACACCTAAACGCTCAGCGTCATTAAAAACTTGCTGATTAACCTCTAAATCATCAGTTGCGGCGATAACCATTAGTTTCGCTGTCACGTCATCGGCTATATAGCCACGCCTTACCAAAGTCACCGACCCCCTATTAGCAACAGCTGTCGCATTTTTACTTTGGCTATGCGGGATGGCGCGGCTCAACTCTGCTTCACGAACAGAGTTAGGTTGTTGACCGGACAAGTCAACCGCTGGCTTTTGCGCGATTTGACTTTCCTGCTCACGAAGAAGGTCAAATTCGTTATGAAAGTCTTTTGCAATCACGGTTAAGTTAGCGCCTGCAGCTAACAATTGCTTCGCTTTTCTTAGCGCTATATTACCGCCACCTACCACCAAACATGGTTTATTTTCTATCGACAAACTAATCGGTAAATAATCCATTAACCACTCTTCATTACTAATTGGGCTTAAAAAAGGAAATGGCCCACCATTAAATAAACAGCAAGCCCATTGTGATAAAAGAATTTTACGGATATTTGAATTTAGAACCAATAGCAAACCATTATATTCAAATAACCAATTGACCGAATGGCGATAGCTGAAATTCTGAAGGACAAATTTTAGGTGCTAGTGCAGTAACTACTGCTTAAATAAATCACTCCAGCTCTTTGGCTATGGTATTTATGGCACTAGTCAAAACTCTAAGTTGCTGTTGAGTCATGATATAAGCTGGCATGATATAAAGGAGTTTTCCAAAAGGTCTAATCCAAACCCCTAGCTCGACAAGTCTAGGTTGAATCCAATGCATATCGACATCATTTTTAAGCTCCACCACACCGATTGCTCCCTTAACACGAACATCAGAAACGGATGACAACAATTGGCACGGCGATAGCTCTTCAATAAGCTGTTTCTCAATTGATGAGACTTGCTGCTGCCAACCTGCCCCTTTTAATAGCGTCAAACTCGCTAAAGCGACAGCACACGCAGTCGGGTTACCCATGAACGTTGGCCCGTGCATCAAATTACCGCCTTCAAAACGGCTTATGCCCCGAGCAAGTTCTTCTTTACATAAAGTCGCAGCAAGCGACATGTAGCCCCCAGTAAGCGCTTTGCCTAAGCATAAAATATCGGGACAAATGTCTGCTTGCTCGTAAGCAAACATAGTACCTGTGCGCCCAAACCCCGTTGCTATCTCGTCTAAAATCAGTAATACGTTATGTTCGTCACATAATCTACGAACTTGACGCAGGTACTCAGGACAATAAAAACGCATTCCTCCAGCTCCTTGAACCAACGGCTCAATAATAACTGCGGCAATCGAATCAGCGTGTTCATTGATAGCTTGTTTAAACTCACGGATGTCGGATTCTTGCCAATCGCTATCGGAATGACAGCTCGGTGCTGATACAAAATAGTTATCCGCAAGAATTCCGCTGAACATGGCGTGCATTCCATTTTCAGGATCACAAACTGACATAGCTCCAAACGTATCACCATGATATCCATTCTTGATGGTTAAGAACTTGGTCTTATTTTTCTTGCCAACTGAATAAAAATACTGAAGAGCCATTTTCATGGCCACTTCAACCGCTACTGAGCCAGAATCGGCAATAAAAACCTTCTGCAAATCGCGGTGCGTCATTGCTATCAGCGCTTTGCAAAGCTCAATCGCCGGCTTGTGAGTTAAGCCGCCAAACATCACATGGCTCATTTTACTGACTTGACCAGCGACTGCGTTATTAAGCACAGGATGATTATAACCATGAATGGTTGACCACCAAGATGCCATGCCGTCAATCACACGGCTACCATCGCTAAGGTTTAAATAGACACCATCCGCAGATTCAACACCAAACACGGGGGTTGGTTCTTCTAGGTTCGTATAGGGATGCCAGATATGGCTGCGGTCAAACGCAAGGTCAGAATCGGTTATAGGCATAGATGTTCAATGTTGGCTAGCGGCGAATTAATAAAGCGCGATTATAGCGACGAAATCTAAATCCCTATATACCTATTAGGAAAGTTGGTTAACAGCAAATGTTTTTGTTTTCGCACTGCGGCAACTTCGTTAGCAATGGATAGAAAAATAATTGACTAAAAAGATACCGGGACAATTACCGACGCAATTCCATATTAATAAGTTGCGTTGTCGATCTACCATAGAAAGGTAGCTTTCTGCTGCTAACCATAGGCTTTGCAAGAAACCTATCTCATTAGGATTGATCGGATTAAATATTAATTCGCTAACAATCTCAAAAAGGCTCTTATTGGTCGTATTCGGTTACTTTAGACAAAGCGGTCTATTTTCTATTAAACTGGCCGTATATCAACTAACTGAGTAGCCCCATGAAAATAATTACACGTACGCTCATACCTTTAAGCCTTGGCCTTTTAACCAGTTTTAATGCATGGGCTGAATGCCATATTGTTGTGAATGTAAAAGGCCAAACACCGGTAGCCAATAAAGCCGAACTTGCTTCGTTTGACTGGTTAGCGTTCGAACAAGGAAAAATAGTCGCGACGGGCAATAACCCTGCCCCTCAAAAATTTAGAAATTGCAAAAAAATAGATGCTAAACAGCAATTTATGTTACCGGGTTTGACGGACGCTCACGCACATATGCTAGGCCTTGGGACTGAAATGACCCGCGTGGTGCTTAGAGGCGTTGAGTCAGAAGCTATGGCGGCTAATAAAGTAAAAAGTTTTGCGAGTGCCAATCCAAAGTTAAAATGGGTTATGGGAAGGGGTTGGAATCAAGTATTGTGGCTAAACAAGAATTTTCCGACAAAAGCATCATTGGACGCTACCGGTATTAAAAGACCCATTCTGTTATCTCGTATTGACGGCCATGCTACCTGGGCAAACAGTGAAGCGCTGCGCTTGGCGGGAATCAATAGAAACACCCCAGATCCAGCAGGCGGGAAAATTATAAAGGATGAAAACGGTGAACCTACCGGCATTCTTATCGATAAAGCGTCAAACCTGGTTTACAACAAGATCCCTCCAATGAATTCCTTTGAGTTAGAGCATGCTTTTGATAAAGCCTATGAGCACTTATTGTCCTTAGGTATTACGAGCGTTCATGACGCAGGCATCTCACAAGCAGAAATTGATAGCTACAAACGACGCGCTAAAGAAAACAGGCTACCGATAAGAATTTATGGCATGTTATCCGGTTCTAGTTCCGATTTAACGCGCTGGTTAAAAGAAGGCCATGTCACTGATAAAAATGAAATGCTATCGATTAGGAGCGTTAAATTATATTCAGACGGAGCCCTCGGCTCGCGTGGCGCAGCTATGCTTGCGCCCTACTCCGATGATGGAGATAATAAAGGCTTGTTACTTACCCAGCCTGAAGAGTTAGACAAACTAGTCGAAAACATCCTAAAAAGTGGATTTCAAGTAAACGTTCATGCTATCGGAGACCGTGGTAACCGGATCGTATTGGATGCCATTGAAAAAGCCTACAAAACCGTTGGCGGAAAGCAACAAAGGAACAGAAACGAGCATTCCCAAGTTGTTTCTCTTGAGGATATTCCCCGTTTTAAAGAACTAGACATGATAGCTTCAATACAGCCTGTTTTCGCTACTAGTGATATGAACATGGCAGAAGACCGTGTTGGCGGAGAGCGAATAAAGGGAGCTTATGCCTGGAAAAAATTCATCGACCAAGGAACCATCATCGCCTCCGGCTCCGACTTTCCAGTGGAACTCCCTAACCCATTTCATGGTCTGCATGCGGCAGTAACCCGCCAAGATAGAAACAACTTACCTCAAAATGGCTGGCTTCCAAATGAAAAGCTTACAACCAGCCAAGCTCTTATCTCTTTCACACTTAACGCTGCTTATGCGGCACACCAAGAAAAAACCTTAGGCTCACTGGAGGTTGGTAAATGGGCTGATTTTATACTGGTAGACCGAGATGTCGTTAATGGTAAACATCAGGATATTTGGAAAACACAAGTGCAACAAACATGGATTGCAGGACAACTAAAATACCAACGCGACTAAAATACCAACGCAAGTTATACTAGCTAAAATTTTTTTTATTTTAGAAGTAAGTTTTTCGTAATAAATAGTCATTACTAGAAGTCCTTAGCAAATGCGCCGATTATTACTTTTTGTAGAATCGGCTGCACCTTTCTTATCAAATGCAACCACTATAGTCGTTCAAACTGATAATGATAAAACACGGTTTCATCACGGCTTTCAAAGATTTTGAAACCGCTCTTTTCAAGGATTTTTGATGAACCGACATTGGCTCTTTCAACTCCGCCAACCAAACGCAGAACCTTGTTAGACTGCTGATAAAATTTTACCAAGCCGTCTATTAACTCGCTAGCAAAGCCTCTTCTCCAATAATTCTCAGAAAGCAAATAGCCAATGTGAACCTGACTTAAATTCTTACTTAAATTCCGACTTTTGAAGTCTAACTCTTCGTTAATCGATAGTTCATGCAGAAAGAGAAAACCTATTAAACAGCCAGATGCCAACTCATTGACCGAATAGAGTTTCCCCTCTGACAACCTTTCCGCGATCCAATTAAGCGAACTCTGTTGATCCATAACCGGTTGCCAATGAGCAGGCAATTCTTTGGTCACTGAGGCCGTCAATATACCAGGTAAAACAGCTACTGAAATATCGCTAGGATTAGTCACCTGACAAACATTCAGCCTGTCAGTATTATAAAGCTTCATAAAAATTTCCGAGTCTATGACTATAGCCTATAGTAACAACCATTTTAAAGGTCGCGTAAACAAACTATATCATCTAAAATTATTGCTCTTCTGCTTGAAGATCGTAACGCCGAACGATCGCAACTCTGTTTTCATCCAATTCAAGTACATCAAGATAATGACGACGTATCATCGCCTTCTCACCACTACTATCTATAGCTTGCGCCACGGAGCGAAACTCAATTATCATAAAGTGCTGATTATTCTCAACTCTTATGAGCTCTGCACTATAACTATGATGATTTCCCAACCAATTTAACATGCCTTGTTTTAACGTTTCTTTTCCACCAGCTTTTCGTTCGTCAGATTTAGCGTAGGGTAAATGTTGCCAGGCTACATCTTCACTCAAAAAAGAAAGATAATGCTCTAAGTCTTTTATACTGGCGTCCGGTTGTTGCGACGCTACCCACGCTTCAAAATATTGCTTCACGAGTGGCTTGTTACTCGCTGACTCAGCATACGAAATACTAAACATCGCAAATATAAAAATGATTATAAATTGCTTCATGAGTTTTTATTCTCTCTATTGATATCTTATCTCTGTTGATTTTTATTAAAGACTATTCGACGCTACTCGAATACCCTTCAACCGGTTTAGACTCAACCAAAAAACATTGCTCTTGTTGGCGCATTCGGCACAACTTGTACTCCCCTTGTTTAGCGGAAATGTTTAGCCAATCGGACAAGCTTATCTTACTACTCAATTTGCCATTTATACTCGTGATTAGGTCGCCTTCCTTAAAATCATAGTTTGTCGAAACCAATTCCGGAAAAACATATCTGACAATAAAATCACCCGAGGTCAATTTTCTAAGCTCCAAACCTAACAGGTTGTATTTAGTTTTGAAGGAGGCGTTTGGATAAGGAATCAAATACATTTTGTCGCTATGATAGTCGATAACACTCACATATTGGTTTAGCAACGCACTACCGATGACAGAAAAGTCATCCTCTAGGCCATCACCAATGATATTCGTTTTTATCTTTTTTAACTTCAGATTACCAAGTTCTAATTCGGGTAAAGTGACTCTTTGATGAACCGCACGACCGCTCAAACCAAAATCGACGGCGGTAATAGTTTTACCGGGAAGTTCAATATCTTCGCCTTCGATCAACTCACTCGCCACCTTTAAGTAATGACGGCTACCTGTATCAATAATGATTTCATGGTCTATAACTTGGCCGTTTCCAAAGTCTATTTTTCCGGCGATGTCAATTTTGCTAAAGAATGTATCAAACTCAATGACCGTCGCGTTTTTTGGTTCAACATAGGCCTCACGGCTAATCGCAATACGGTTTTCTTGCTTGTCAAATATCCAACTAAAATGATGTAAAACGTCATGCCCAAGAACCCCATCATAAACCGCTTCGGTCGGGTCTAAAAAATACTTAGTGGTGGTACTAGGAATAAAGGCCAGGTTAACCACTTCAAACCCAACACCGGAAAGACTTAATGTCTTTGCTGACGTTTGAAATGCCGGTGATTTACCTTCGCCGACCCATCCGCCTAAAGCTAAATCATAACCTCGTTCCAAGTTTAGCGCCAAAACCTTAGGCGTATCCATAACAATAGTGATGGATGCGCCGGTATCAATAAGAAACTTGAATCCAGGTACTCCATTTAAAGTGACATCAACATAGGGTTTTTCTCCCAAATAGTGAGTCCCCAAATTAACTTGCTTTGTCGCCGCAGGCCACTGTGGTTCTAAATGGTCATTGGAATTTCTTAATCGGATCTGATTGGCCAAACTACACCCCATCAGCGATAAAACGGTACCCAATAATATTAATATTCTCAACACGCGATCGTTACCTCATTAGTTCAAATACGCTTTAGTCTTTAGCGATAGCCTATTTCACCATTGATAACAAATAAAGCAATAGGCAAACTAAACTCCATAAATAGATAGTAAATGATTCAATGTAAAATCAGTGTGAAATACCTGTAATTCGAACTTCGAGAGCAAAAACAAAAGATAAAAGATGCTTTTCACCACAGAGCTCACGGAGTTCTCAGAGGTTAACGGCTTAGTGTTTACTTCCTTTACTAGTACCTGCTACATATATACCCATCCCACCTCAAGATGCATACTTCAGAGCTTCACCAGAAAGCTTGAACGAGGCGCAGCTTGTAGGGAATGGCTAGCCCTTGGCAAAAGCTGTAACGCTGTGCAAGTTTTCTGGTGAAACTCCCGTAGGGCGAGGCAATAAGCTATCATCTTCTTCGTTACTGCAACTTGAATTAGAGTGACTAATACAGCATTGCAGCGCCTTAAATATGATAGCTTATTGCCACGCTGACGTGTGCATCTTGAGGTGGGATGGGTATAGAGTTCGAGCACCGAGATCGCAGCGCTACGCTCGATTTGACAGAATATTAGAAAGGCTGGGACGATGCGAACGAATCCGCACGTGTCATTGGCGAGGTATGCTCTTTCACAAACCATCTGAATTAATGTCTTTATCTCAGTGCCCTCTGTGCCTCTGTGGTAAGATTTCTTTTCATTCCTTTTCTTGTATCAGTGATCATTAGGATATATCGATGTCGCTCTCGGCCCAGTTTGAAACCATTTCTCAAGCGCTGTTAAAGTATCGTGATTTATGGAGCCCTTCTCCGTTTAAATCGTTACATCCGAGCTGGGTTGCTCAATATTCTGAGCTTCAGTCTTTTCTTTTAGGTTTAACGGATGAGCAAGTAGAGCAATATTCAACCGATATTAACCTGTTTGCGCATTCGGTTAGCGCTGTTTTTCCCGTCGCGAAAGATTTAATCGAGCTCGCTAGAGTTTCTCGATTACCATTGAACAATACGAGGCCCATTGACCTTCGTTTTTTTAGAACGGGGATCAAGCAGCGTAAATGGGAGCAAATACAGGCTTTTGAAGCATGTATCCCCTGGGCTCAACAAGAACTCACTGAATGGTGTTCTGGTAAAGGCTATTTGGCGCAACTATACGGGTTAAGACATCAACAGAAAATCAATTGTGTAGAGTATGACCAATCTATTTGTAAGAGAGGCCTTAAACATGCCAACAAATTCGACGTCAATGCTAGGTTTCACCAAATCGATGTATTAAAAAACAACACCGATAGACTATTTGAACGCCCAAGTAGTTTTGTCGCCTTACACGCCTGCGGTCAATTACATTTGAATCTGCTTGAACAGGTGATCAAACACTCGGTTAAAAACTTCGCACTAGCGCCTTGCTGCTACCATTTGCTTCCCAAAGATTTTTATTCTCCTTTATCAACGCCAGGTAAAATTTCGAGCCTAATCCTTGAAAAAAACGAAATGCGATTGGCTTTGGAAGAGCATGTCACCGGAGCACAGGCAGAGCTCACCAAGCATCGAAAGCTACAGCACCACCGACTAGCATTTGATGAATTCTGTAGAGAAATTTCAAATTGCAATCGATACACACCCACCCCCACTCTGGCACAGTCATGGGCTAAAGCTTCGACAAACGAGCTCATGCATCACTTAGCCGAATCGAAAAATATAAAAGTTGCCCCCGATACCGACTGGCAACCTTGGCTTAACAAAGGGAAAACTCGCTACCAAAACTACCGCCGATACAGCTTACCTCGCCATCTTTTTCGACGACTAATCGAGTTATGGTTGGTGCTCGACCGAGCAATAGCATTACAAGAAAATGGTTATCAAGTCGATTTAGGCGAATTTTGTGAAAAGTCGATGACCCCTCGTAACCTCATGATAATTGGCCAAAAACTCGAATAATTTGAGATTCCACCGGATTTACTAGCGATAAAATTAGTTAAAACTATTTGCATTACTCTGGTTTTTACTATTTAATTACTCACGCGATTAATTAATTAACAAAATTGATATTACCTATGACCGTTAAACCGAAAACGAATCAAACAAGGGGCCGTCCCGCTGATCCTGACAAACAGGAGGAGCAAAAGCGCAAGCTGGTTGAAGCCGCCGCTAGTCTTTTGTCGAATCAAAGCTACCGAAGCATCACTATTAGGCAACTCGGCGATACCGCTGGGGTCAATTCAGCCATGATTCGATATTACTTTGACAATAAAGAGGGACTATTTGTCGCGCTATTGGACCAGATGTCGAGCGAGCACTTTCGAGCTATGAAAGATGTCATGGGCAGTGAGCAACCGATCAAGCAATTCATAATCGCCATGCTCGCCATGCTCAACCAAAATGGCGGTTTGGCAAGAATGATTCACGATGAAATTATGCAAAGTGATTCCCCTTTAAAACAAGCGTTCCTGGAGCGCTTTCCCAAAAGAATGGCGAACATACTCCCCCAATTGATCGAACAACAAATAAAAGCTGGAAAGATGCGTCCGAGCCTCAACCCTAAGTACACAGCCTTTACACTAATGGGACTAATCGTTCTTCCCTACGTAGCAGCCCCCATTAGAGAAGAAGCTTGGGAAATAGACGCGCAGGAACTTGCACAAGAAGCCTGGGCAGAACACATTTATCAATTATTTATGATCGGAAGCCGGTTGGAGAAAAACAATGACTGATCCAAAAGAAATCAAACAATGGTTAAGCAAGAAAAGCAGCCTACCGATAGTCGCTGGCGCCGGAATTCTATTAACTTTTCTGATTGTCAAACTGCAACCTTCGATGACCCATGTGCCGCAGGATAAGAAGCCAATGCAGGTTAATGTTATTACCGTCAACAAAGCATCCATCAAGCCGACGATTATCGGATATGGCAATGTCGAACCGGACTTAACCTTGCAAGCTAAATCCGAAGTCAAAGGCAGAGTGACCTATGTCCACCCCGAACTCAAAAAAGGTGCCACCTTAGCCAAAGATACAATAGTCGTTAAGATTGACGATAAAGACTACCAGCTATCGCTACGCCAGGCCGAAGCAGACCTATTGTCTAATCAGGCTAATCTAAAAGAAATGCAACTAACCATTGAAAATACCGAACTCGATTTGAAGTTGGCGGAAGAAAAATTAAAAGTAAGACAAAAAGAGTTTTCTCGCTTAGAAAAGCTTCGTAAGAGCGGTTCGATTTCCCAATCAAAATTGGATGCTGAGCGGCAAAACCTTTTGCAACAAAGGCAAGAAGTACAACAACTTGAAAATACTCAAACAACACTACCCTCGCAAATAGAAGTACTTAAAGCCAAAATCGAAATATCCAAAGCGAAAGTGCAGCAGAGTCAAAGAGATCTAGAACGGACTGAAATACGAACGCCGTTTAACGCTCGAGTACGAAGTGTTTCTACCGAACAAGATCAATACGTCGCACTTGGTAGTTCACTGTTTGATATTTCTGGCATGAACAAAATAATTATCAATGCTCAATTTCCAGTGGAGCAATTCAAGAAAATCACCGCTAGTTTTGATAAGAGTAAGCTGAACTTTGACGACCTTACTAATGGCGGCCAAATGAGCGAACTGATGTCAGCTTTAGGACTGGAGTCAACCGTATCTATCGCAAGTAACGATGGGCAGGTTTGGGATGCCAAAGTCGAAAGAATATCCGACGATATTGATCCACAAAGCCGGACCGTTGGTGTAGTTGTGAGTGTTTCTGATAGTTACCGTCAAATCCAACCCGGAGTAAGACCACCATTGCTCGAAGGGAATTATATGAAAGTTGAGCTCAAAGGAGCCGCTCAAGAATTCTTAATTCTACCCCGCTCAGCAGTTCACCAACAGCAAATCTATCGAGTAAATAAAGAAAGTCAATTACAACGCCTAAACGTGGACCATATTCAAATGCAAGGAGAGCTAGCACTATTAACGATGGCCGCCAACATCGGTATTAATCATGGTGACCAAATCGTTAGTTCAGATGTTTTTCCTGCCGTTAATGGCATGCGACTAGAAACGGTTCTCGATGAGTCGCTTCAAAGCAAACTGGTCGAGTGGTCGGAGACAGCGCAATGATTCGATATTTTGCGGCGCATCCCACCGCCGCCACGCTACTGATGCTTCTTCTAGTTGGCATGGGCCTGGCGGTATTACCCGATATTAAGCGAGAGACTTTTCCGGAAATAAAAGTTTATTCCCTTGAAATCAAAGTCCCTTATCCGGGCGCTAGCCCCTTAGATGTCGAACAAGGTATTTGTTTAAGTCTAGAGGATGCCTTAGATGGCATTAGTTTTATTGATGAAAAAACTTGTGAAGCTCGTCAGAATCTAGGATTAGCCACGGTTAAGATGCTGGAACAAGGGGACTTTCAAAAATTCACCGATGACGTTAAAAGCGCCGTGGATGGAATTAACGATTTTCCAAACTTAGCTGAAGATGCAATTGTCAGTGAACAAGGTCGAACCCAAAATGTAGTAGCGGTCGCGTTAACAGCTGATATACCCCGATCGGAATTAAAGAATCTCGCTGAAAAGATAAAACAAAAAATGCTTAAGCAACCCAATATTCCCTTGGTTAGAGTCAGCGGTTTTTCGGAACGGCAACTGCGGGTTCAAGTAAGTCAAAGCAACTTAAGGCAATACGGGCTTAGTCTACAAGAACTGTCTAACCTTATCGCTAAACAAGGCTTAGACTTGCCTTTGGGCTCGATTGAAACGGACCAAGTAGAAGTTCAGATTCGATTTAGTGACGAGCGAAGAAATCCAACAGATTTAGCCAATCTCGTGGTGATTAAAGGAGAACATGGTAATGAAGTTCGACTGGGTGATATCGCAACAATTATTGATACCTTTGAGCTAGCGGAAGACAAAGTCACTTTTAACGGACTGCCCGCAGCGCTATTAAAAGTAAGTAAAAATACGGTGGATGATAGCTTGGAAGTTCTTAGTGCTGTTGAGTTGTTTATTCAACAGGAGTCATCGCAACTTCCAAACGGGGTCAATCTGGAAATCACTCAAGATGCAACAAGCATCGTCAAGGACAGAATAAGCATGTTGCTGTCCAATGCTTGGCAAGGATTGCTGTTAGTATTTGCAACCATGTGGCTATTTTTTACGATTCGTTATGCCTTTTGGGTCGTTATGGGATTACCCGTGTCATTTTTGGCAAGCGCGTTTTTGCTCAGCCAGTTCGGCATCACCATTAATATGATTTCCATGGTGGCCCTACTTTTAGCGCTTGGTATTTTAATGGATGACGCAATCGTAATATCAGAGTCAATTGGAAGCCAAATCAAAAAAGGGTTAAAGCCACTTGAAGCAGCGGTTGTTGGCACTTCAATGGTCGCTCGAGGCGTTGCCTCTTCTTTTGCAACAACGCTTTGTATTTTTATTGGCTTAGTTTTTATTGAAGGCGACTTAGGCCAGATATTAAAAGTGATACCCATTGTCTTAATTTCTGTTATCACTGTCTCACTGGTGGAAGCATTTCTCATCCTGCCGAGTCATTTGTACCATTCTCTTTCACACGCCCATAACAAGAAGGTTTCTAAGTTTAGAAAAGACTTCGAAGAAAGGTTTGAGCGACTTCGACAAAAAATGTTTAGAGTCGTCGAAAAAACCATCCAATACCGTTATGCGTTTGTAGGTGGAGTCATCGCTCTCTTTTTCGTATCGCTGAGCATGCTAATTTCAGGTACGTTAAAATTTTCCGCGTTCCCAAATGTTGAAGGAGACATGGTAGAAGCTCGAGTTCTCATGCCTGCTGGCACACCACTTAAAACGACCGAGCAAATCGTTGAACAGTTGTTAGAAGGTTTAAGAGACGTCGACCAACAATTATCTAAAAATGAAAAAGAATCGTTGGTTAAATCAGTAACCGTTAGCCACAATCAGAACAGTGACGCGTTTGAAAGCGGTCCTCACTTGGCTACCATCACGGTCGACTTGCTAACCGCAGAAACCCGCAATAGTCGTATACAAACGATCATTGATAAATGGCGAGCGAGTACTGGTGATATTCCTGCAGCGCAAACGATCTCTTTTAAAGAACCGGCTATCGGGCCCAGTGGTCGTGCGATTCAAATTAGGCTCAGCGGAGAAGACTTTAATCAACTTTCAGAAGCTTCGCTAAAACTACAAAACTGGTTGGCGGGCTATCCCGGCGTTAATAATTTAATTGACGACTTGAGACCCGGAAAGCCTGAGTTTACTTTGAAGCTAAAACCCGGTGCTTTCGCATTAGGGATCGACTCTCAAAATATTGCTAATCAAGTAAGGGCTGCATTTCAAGGGAGTAAAGTCCTCGAAACAAATGTCGGTCAAGAAACTTTTGAAGTAACGGTCATGTTAGATCAAGAATCGCGTGACGAATTTATTGACTTCGATAACTTTCCAATTATAAACGCTCAAACAGGAGCCATCATTCCGCTATCGAGTGTTGCTACTATCGAGTCAACGCGAGGCTATTCCAGAATTAGCCGAGTCGATAATACTAGGACGGTGACGGTGTATGGTGACATTGATAGCTCAGTCAATAATACCAAACAAGTGGTCAATGATTTGAGTCAACGCTGGATACCTGAGTTTGAGAAAGCATTTCCAGAAGTCTCTTTATCAATAGAAGGTGAAATTAAGAATGGCGCGGTAACCCAAGGCTCTATGGCTCGTTCATTCATTTTTGGATTAATGGGGGTGTTTCTTTTACTGTCGTTTCAGTTTAAAAGCTATGCTGAACCTTTGGTTGTTTTAGTGGCTATTCCTCTCGGATTGATTGGTGTTATTTGGGGACATTTAATTATGGGCCTCGATTTCACCATGCCGTCAATGTTGGGGTTTGTTTCGTTAGCGGGCATCGTCGTGAATGATTCTATTCTGCTGGTAGAGTTTGTAAAGAAACGGGTCCAGCAAGGTTTGTCGGTTCATGATGCCGCCGCCAAAGCGAGCTATGATCGATTTAGAGCGGTATTTTTGACATCCATTACAACGATTGCAGGTATGACACCGCTGTTATTCGAAACGAGTTTACAAGCTCAGGTATTAATCCCATTAGCCACGAGCATTGTGTTTGGCATTGCCACATCGACGATGTTGGTTCTATTTGTGCTACCAAGCCTATATTCGATTCTAGAGGATTTTGGTATTGCTAAGCCAATGCCACATGTTGTCGAAGAGATTTAGTGGGTGAATGGGTTTGTTAGAGTTTCTAGATAAGGTTAAGGGAGGTTGATTTGAGATTGGTAATAGCGACTTGATTATAACTGCCTTATCTGCAACAGTCTTATTTATGACAGTCTTACTCAATATAGAAACTCGAAGATTCAGCCATTGTCCGATTAGTTTTCTTAATGCTGTCCCATCCACCCAACAGAACCAAACGGTACTTGCCGCTGGTAGCCTGTGCACACTGGTTATCCTTCATATCCCATGTCTCAGTGATTACTTTTCCAGGTGGTAACTCTATCGGTGATTTCTTGCATTTTGAGCGGCATGGACAGCCGGTATCGGCCCGAATAAAAATCCATTTTTGGTTTACTTGTTGCTGTACCGAAAGGCGATAATACGCCGCCTGATGTTCCGATTGATTAACAATATTCACAACGAATTTGTCTGTTGCGCGATAGTTGTTTTTGTCAGTTGTTAAAGTGATCATTTCTTGACTATAGGATAGGTTAGCTACCACCGCGACGGACAATGCTATCAATAAATTACTTAGTTGTTTCATGATTTTTTGCCTTTTGTTTTGATCGACCGGCTGTATCAATTATAACGCCCATATTTATGGGTTTTCTAGAGTAAAATTATTGGTAAGTCTATTACTCGCTCCAACGGGCTATTCATTCCAAGGTGACTCTCCTCTCAACGTAAACTTCTTGCTAAGGTAATCTTCACGATTAGTATATCCGCCAGCTAAATGCCTAAACCCAGTAAAACCACTTCTGGCATGCAGTACACGCCAGTTATCAAACCAAACGGCTCGCCCGGGCTTTAACTGAAAAGTAATTTGATAGGCCGGGTCATTAATCAGCTTCTGAAATAAACCATAAGCGTTATAGAATTCTTGCTGATCATTTTCGCTGAGCATAAACGGACTGCGGTCAAAATTGTTAAAACAGATTTGCTGGAAATGACCCGCTTCATCCTCACTAATCACCTCATGTTTTGCTCTTAACTGTATACCATCCTCCATATAATGGGCAGGCACCTTAATTTGCGTGAGAATATCAAAAGCCCGTGGATTTTCATCCTTTATCGTTTGAGCTACTTTAAAACCATCCGAAAACTGATTAAAACCACCTTGTCCGTCAAATGCTAAGCAATGCAATAGTTGCAACCCTGGAGGATCGATGGCGTAAGTACCATCCGTATGTAAACCAATTCCTACGTTAGTATATGCGCTGTCACTATGGGCTTCATTATTAGAAAAATTCCAGAGGCCACCAAATACCGTTTCGCGAATGTAGCCAACTTGTTCAAGCAGCTTTTTGGTTGCCCCCATGTCGGTAGGCATATCTGAAAAGGTAACTATACCGTGCTTTTCTATCGCATCAATTACCGGTAAAAACTTGTCTCCAGAGGAAGTCACTTGAGAAAAGTTAAAATCCGAAATATCGTCTTGTAAATCAGTATTCCACAATTGGTAAACCGGCTCTTTGAGCTCATCAAACGCGATTGCATAAAGAAACTTAGCGTCATATTCACTGATTACATCTTCCGACAACCATTTAACAAGTAACTTATGGCCGTTTTCAATCACTTGAAAATCTTTAATTCCCGGCGATGCCGGTAGTGCAAACGTTTCGACATCCCGTTGCAGCGTGATTTTATTAAGGCTTTGACCATCCGTACTGTGGTCCCGTAACCAAAACAGACTAAATCGAGTGACTTGGCCATTAACAAACTTAATTGAAAGACTATCATTAATTTTTTTACAGTCTTCTATGACCATAAATATAACTCCAATATATATTAAAACTAATAAAGATAATTCGATTATTCTCTAGATAACGATGACTTGTAAATGTGTAAAACATTACAATTATCGATTAGTTTGCTTCTTACCACTAATTTTCAACCACTAGATCATCCCTAGCAATTTTTTAGCGCTAAGAGAAGTCTGTCAAAACTACTCCGTTCGGAGCAAAATAGTCGGCTAGGACTCTATTTAATTATTTAGACTGAATTTTTATTGGAGTGTTTGTTCAATCAATTTACTTTTAACTTTGTTCCCAAAATAACAAAAACGCAGCACGAGTATTTAACAGCTGGCTAAAAGAAAGCCATGGCGCTTGGCTTCCTATTTCACATCAAGACCAGAATCTAATGAGTTATCACCGTCTAAGTTGATGTCGTTCCGTTCAGTTTCACCTTCAATTCTTTCACGAGGAATTTCATTAGCAATTTGCCCTCCAACATTGTTTTTGTTGGAGCGAGTTTCTTCATTAACTTGATAAATTGTACTGGCCGACGCGAGATCTTTTTGATTCACACTAGCAATGGTTTCCCGATTACCTAAGAATTCTCTCATTTCAGATGTTATTTTGTCGAGATCGTCATCCGCTTTATGCAGCTCCAAAATACGCCGGTAGTATTCCAGGTTATTCGAACCGCTTTCAGCGAAACAACTAGTCACTAGACGACTAGTTAATATCCAAGGCGTAAGGCTCGAACGAACAACCACATTCTCAGACCGGGTGCTATCGTGTATGCCGGTTCCCGTACTCACTTTTGATTCCGAATAGGTACCATGACACTGAAAGTAGACGAGCAGTGATTCAAAGTGCATTTCTGACCAATAAACCCGTGCGGAATTACTGATAATTTGACCAAACACCCAAAGAATCATTGGATAAGCAAGCGCATTTATTGCGGGAATAATATCTGAAGTAATTTGAGTAACGGGCTCTATCGCAAAATAAAACATAATGGCCGCAACCGCTAACAGCGATTCACCGGCACAAGTACCGATAATTCGAAGCAATTTGAATAACGGCGTTATCGGTAATGCTTTAAAAACAGGCTGAGTCTCTTGCACCATTTCGCCAGAAAATTTTCCTTTGTCATTACTACCTTGTTCAACTAAGCGAGCGTCAAAATCTCTATAGACTCGATTAGGTATTTCCTTATAGCGGCGATTCGCCATAACAATATTTTCAAAGTTGATAAAAATTTCTTGTGGATGAATACTTTCCTGCCAATTAGTGCGAAATTCAGAAACATCGGTTTTAGGATTGGCAAGTTTAGCTCTTAAAAAGGTTAAAAATAACCCGTAAGCGGTAGCTACCGCAGCGAGTACAGTTATAAAAATTACATAACTTCCAGCGGATATAGGCAGCTCTGGTAGCGGTGTAACGTCATGATGAATGTAGCTTAGAATCACCGGCGCCAAGATAGAAAATGCCACCATCAAAACGATGCCCTTTGAACCAGCGGATTGAACTGTCCCACATAGAAGTCGTTGCAAAGGTGATCGCCGTTGGCTCCAAACAATAAAAAGATAGACAGCAAGAAGAATACTAAGCCAATCAAGAACCGGCGTATTAGAAATATCAGTTAAACCGGTACTTCCCGAGAACCAAGCGAGCCCGAAACATAAGAAAGCCAATAAACTGTATATCATTCCCGATCCCAGCTTCTGCGCCAAATTACGAATAGGATAAGGCATGAATAAAAGTCGCGGCATCAGTGTATGCAGCATCCGTGCTAACCAACCATCAGGTTCAACAAAAGTTGTATTCTTGCGGCCCATCATCATTTGTTCAATATTCTTGTCGCCATAAGCAACAAACGGCTCTTTTACATGGGATTCACTTTTACCAACATTTCTCGCCAAGCTAGCTGGAACACCTCTACCCACATAGAAACGCATCACTTTGAACAAACCGCGACCAGTCGCCAAAATGCCGTTGCTCAGTAACAGAATACCCATACCCAGCGATAACCACGCCGCAGTTTTTTCACCATCATTAACTAAGTCTTTGACAGCAAATAATGCCACTACACCGATTATTGTGACAATGAGTCCGCGAATAGTTAATACAAACCCTTCAAACTTAAAAGGTTTTTTTATGCCTAAGGTATCCGAACCGTATTCAAAAGCCATTTATTATATTTCCTTAATCTAATCCTTAAACGAGCTGGTTAATAACTACAGGTTATTCAAAACCGTTTTCTTGACGCCAGTCTTCGTCGACAAATTTTGTAAGATAGTTTCTGATACCGTCGGGCAAAATAACGACACAGTTTTGACCGGATTTCAGCTGTTTAGCTTGCTGCATCATGGCCATCATTGCAGAACCAGATGAACCACCAACTAATAGCCCTTCTTCTTTCATTAATAAACGAGCATATTTAAAAGCTTCTTTATCATTGGTTTTAACCCATTGGTCAACTAGGTCTCGGTCGAGCACATCTGGAATGAAATCATAACCAATTCCTTCTACATGGTAGGATTTAATTTCTTCAGGTCCAGCTAAAAGCGAACCTTCCGGGTCTGCACCAACGATTGTGGCATTAGGGTAGGTTTGTTTTATTTTTTTCGCAATACCGGTCAAAGTGCCACCGGTACCTACTCCAATGACCACCATATCAACATCGCCATCTACGTCATCAATAATCTCTTGACCTGTGCCGTCATAATGGGCATTTGGGTTTGACGGGTTCGAGTACTGGTCTAAGATATGTGCGTTTGGTAGCTCTTTCTGAAGCTTTTTAGCCACTTCTATATGTGACTCAGGGTCGTCCCATGCCGCCTCTGTCGGTGTTCTTATGATTTCAGCCCCTAAAGCTTCTAATACTACCTGTTTTTCCTTACTCATTTTCTGCGGCATTGTGATGATAATGCGGTAACCCAAGGAGGCACCTGCTAACGCCATGCCAATACCCGTGTTACCGCTAGTGGCCTCAATTAAGGTATCACCAGGCTTTATTCGACCGGACTCTTGGGCGTCTAGGACCATTTGTCGTGCAATTCTATCCTTCGTGGAACCGCCGGGGTTCATAAACTCACATTTGGCATAGACATTACACTCTAAATCCTTTGCTACCTTATTGAGTTTAACAAGCGGCGTGTTACCTATAGCTTCAACGATATTGTTATATTGCATTCATAGATCCTAAGTTTGGTGGATATGGTTAAAAATTAGCAAACATTCTATCTGTTAATGCCTTATGACTAAAGAATAAATTGCTGGATGTAGGTTTTATGATTAATAGACCGTGTTTATTGCCAGACTAAACCAGCCAAAATCCTTATTTTTAGGTAAAAACAACCTTATTTTGTCGATTTAAACTTGCGTTCTGCCGTTTTGCCCCTATAATGACGATTCGTCACGTGACGAATCGTCATTAATAAAGTTTTATCGAGATAGTATAGTTATGAGTCCACGCAGTATCAGTGAATCAGAATTTCAAGCAAGAGAAAAAGAGCTTATTGAACTAGCTCGTACGCTAGTAAATGATAGCTGTTTGACCACCTTAACGATCGATAAAGTCGTCGCCGCATCACCTTATTCAAAAGGTACTGTTTATAAACACTTTTTGGGTAAAGAAGATCTTCTCATGGCCATCTGTAATACCTGTGTTGATGAAATTCAAACAATCTTTAATCGCGCTTTGCAGTTCAATGGTAATAGTCGAGAAAGAACCCTAGCAGTCTCTGTCGCTTATATAATTTGGGCAAAATTACATCCATCGGAACTTTTTATGGTGCTTTCAGCCCATTCTCCAAGTGTTGCCGCTTGCAGTTCCGATTCAAGAAACGAAGAGCACAGCTGCAGTGAAGCCGCTCTAATGGGTTTAATGAATAAAGAAATCGAAAGAGCGGTTGATTCAGGAGATTTCGAACTGCCAAAGGAGATGTGTTTAGAACAAGTCACCTTTGCCCTTTGGTCCGCATCGTGGGGCGCAATGGCGCTAATTATGAGTAAAGGAGATTCAGTAAAACTCGGTCCTATGCAACTGGAAAGAGAATCCTTTACTAATACACGTTTGCTGCTGGACGGTTTCAATTGGAAACCACTGTCTAAAGACTGGGATTATAAAGAATCCATTAGAAGAATTACCGATGAAATATTTTCACCGGAAATAGCAATGCTTGAATCAATGGGAAATCCATTTGTTTTTGCCCAATAAACATGCAAATTATGAACAAGTATCACTAGTAATTATCACAACTATCAATCGACAAAATTAGGAATCATTGGACAGCAAAACCGTCCATCATCTTGGGAAGAGAAAATTGTTATGAAAAATTTTACCAATCGTGTCATACAATTAAAATGGCTACTTTTATTAGTCACACTCGCTTTAGTTGGAGCCGCTAGCTATGGCGCAAAAAACCTGACGTTTAAGAGCGATTATAAAACGTTTTTTGCAAGCGATAATAAGCAGCTAAATGATTTTTTAGACATGCAGAAAATCTATAGCAAAAGTGATAACGTAGCGGTTATTGTAGCGCCCGATAATGGTAACGTTTTTACCAAAGAAGCGTTGACCGCTATTTGGGAATTAACCAATGAGTCCTGGTTAGTTACCTATAACTCTAGAGTCGACTCAATATCAAATTTTCAATATAGTTTCGCAGAAGAAGATGACCTGATTATTGAGGACCTAATTCTTGAAGCCGATGATCTCGATCAAGCAGCCATAGAAAGAACCAAACGTGTTGCCCTTTCAGAACCTCTATTAGAAAAAAAATTAATTGCTCCAAATGGTGATTCAGCGGTGGTCAACATTACTATTCGTCTGCCGGGCATTGATAAAACTAAAGAAGTACCACTTGTGGCGGCTTCTGCTCGCGAACTAAGAGATCGTTTTCAAGCTAAATACCCTGATATTAAATTCATGTTATCCGGCATGATTATGATGAACACCAGTTTTCCAGAAGCTTCAATTGCCGATAATAGTGTTCTTATGCCAATTATGTTTCTGGTTGTTATTTTAACTATTCTTGGATTGCTTCGTTCCATATCGGGCACCCTAACAACAATCGTTGTTATCTTTACCAGTATCGGAGCTACTATGGGAATCTGGGGATGGACGGGTGGTTACCTGACGGGACCTTCCGCTGGTGCACCCGTAATGATTTTGACCCTAGCCGTTGCGGACTGTGTGCATTTACTGTCTACTTTCTACTATAACCTTCGTCATGGAATGAATAAACACGATGCAATCGTCGATAGTATTCGAGTAAATTTTCAGCCAATATTTTTGACGAGTTTAACAACAGCCATTGGTTTTCTAACCATGAATTTTTCCGACGCTCCACCGTTTAGCGATTTAGGAAATATTGTAGCCATTGGTGTTGCTTTGGCCTTTGTATTTTCAATCACCCTCTTCCCAATAATTATGACAATTTTACCGGTACGAGCCAAACCAACGGTAAAACAAAAACGCGACTTTATGGAAAAACTGGCGGACTTTGTAATCTTCAATCGAAAATGGTTACTTCCTGTTTCTTCTGCAGTCATTATTGGATTGGCGGCATTTATTCCACAGAACGAACTCAATGATGATTTCGTCAAATATTTTGACGAGAGTGTGCCTTTCCGCCAGTCAACGGATTTCATGAAAGATCATTTATCGGGAATGACAACCATTGAACTTTCATTTGACTCTAAAAAATCAAGTGGCATAAACGACCCTAAATTTATTAAGTTTGTTGATGACTTTGTTGTTTGGCTTCGTCAACAACCCGAAACAGACAATGTAAATACCATTACTGATACATTAAAGCGACTCAATCGAAATATGCACGGCGATGACCCAGCCTGGTATAAATTACCGACAGAGCAAGAGTTAACTGCTCAATACTTGTTGCTTTATGAACTATCGCTTCCACAAGGACTTGATGTCAACAATCAGCTTAATGTCGACAAGTCTTCCACTCGAGTACTGGCAACATTTAAGAATCTTTCTTCTAATCAAACGCTAGCGATTGAAGATAGAATAAATCAGTACTTTGACTCAAAAGACTCAAGCTATGGTTTGGCGCTTGCTAGTCCGTCACTGATGTTTGCTCATATAGGTTCAACTAACATTGTCGGTATGCTAAAAGGCTCTTCGTTTGCTTTGATATTTATATCGATTCTACTTGGTTTTGCTCTACGGTCCGTTAAATTCGGACTAATAAGCCTACTCCCTAACTTAATGCCTGCAGCAATCGCGTTCGGTATTTGGGGACTATTTGTCGGTGAAGTTGGCCTTGGTCTATCAGTTGTTATGGGGGTTACTTTAGGTATTATTGTTGACGATACCGTGCATTTCTTAAGCAAATACATTCGCGCTAGACGCGAGAAAAATCTTAGCTCTGAAGATGCCGTTCGATACAGTTTTGCCAGTGTTGGTAAAGCCCTTTGGGTAACAACCATGGTATTGGTCCTTGGGTTTTCGGTTATGGCAACCTCGAGCTTTAAAGTAAATGCTGACATGGGACTACTTACGGCGATAACTATTTTGATAGCGCTTATCGTTGACTTCCTATTTTTACCACCACTATTGATGTTGCTGAAAAGCAGAAAAGATAAAGCACAAGAACAGCAAACTGTTGCAGCTGATACCGATTCTGCGACAGAACAAACCGCTTAAATTATTTAGGAGATACCAATGAGTATTAAATTGAAAAAACGATTATTACTAGCAGCCGGATTAGTCTCAAGCTTAACCTTTGCTTCAACATTTGCTTTAGCTGGTGAAGCTGAAGATAAAGGACTAGCGATTTCGAAGGAAGCAAAGGCAAGAGATATCGGTTGGACTGACTCAAAAGCCACTTTGCAGATGATCTTAAAAAATCAACATGGAGAGACTTCTACACGAGAAATGAGATTAAAAAGCATTGAACAAGAAAACGATGGTGACAAAAGTTTAACAATTTTCGACTCGCCCAGAGATGTGAAAGGGACCTCTTTTTTGAGTTTTTCTCATATAGAAGGAAACGATGATCAATGGCTGTATTTACCAGCGCTTAAGCGAGTCAAACGCATCTCATCGAGAAACAAGTCCGGTTCTTTTATGGGAAGTGAGTTTTCATTTGAAGATCTAACCTCTTTTGAAGTAGAAAAGTATACCTATGAGTACTTACGAGACGAAGTCGCCGGTGGTGAAAACTGCTGGGTAGTTGTGCAATACCCTTTAGATAAGAATTCGGGTTATAAACGACGTATCGTATGGATCGACCAGTCTGAATACCGCATTCAAAAAACAGAGTTTTATGATAGAAAAAACACACTTCTTAAAACGCTAACCTTTAGTGATTTTCATCAATATTTAGACAAATACTGGCGGTCACAAAAATTTGAAATGGTTAACCATCAGTCAGGAAAAAGCACCATTCTTAACTACACTAATTTTGAAATGAAAACAGGTCTTAACGAGAAAGACTTTAATAAAAATGCGTTAAAAAGAGCCCGGTAATGTTTAAGATAATTTTGAAACGAATACATCATCCTACGATGTTTTGCCTCCTAGTGGGGCATTTTTTTATTGCGAATGCTAACGAATTTGAAGTTCGTGGCAATATAGAAGTTCAGGGGCGTTTCTTTACAGAGGAAGCACTCTTTCCAAGTCAACATGACCAACAGATATCACTTGCAGCAGCCCCTGAATTTTTTTGGAGCTGGAATGATAATAAAGACTCGCTAGAGTTTGTTCCATCGGCGAGAGTTGATCAACATGACTCAGAAAGAACACACGTAGATATTAGAGAGCTAAGCTGGGTTCACGTTGGTGACGACTGGGAAACTAGAGTTGGCATCAGACGCGACTTCTGGGGAGTGACGGAATTTCAACATTTGGTCGATATTATCAACCAGAGTGACTCAGTAGAAGATATAGATAACGAGGATAAGTTAGGTCAACCAATGATTAATTTATCGGTCGTTAAAGACTGGGGCATTGTTGATTTCTATATACTCCCTTACTTTCGCGAAAGAACCTTTGCGGGGCCTGAAGGTCGGCCTGGCATTCCATTTATTGATGTAGATAATGCGCTCTATGAGTCTAACCAAAAAGAAGAACACGTCGATTATGCCGTTAGGTGGAGCCATAGCTTGGATGATATTGACGTTGCGCTTTCATGGTTTGAAGGCACCAGCCGTAACCCACAGCTTCAACCGAGATTCAGCATAGATTTTGAACCGGTACTTGTGCCCTATTATCAGCAGATAAGCCAACAAGGCATCGAGCTACAGGCAAACCTTGAATCAGCATTACTAAAGCTTGAAGTCATTCATAACAACAATAGTTTGCAAGATTTCTGGGCTTTACAAGGAGGTATTGAATACAGCCAATACGGAGTTTTCGACTCCAATGCTGATCTAGGCTGGTTAGTAGAATGGGGATGGGACGAACGAGGAACCGACGGCAACAGCAACTTTCAAAACGATTTATTCTTTGGTAACCGGTTAGCTTTGAACGATGTAGACTCAAGCGAACTGTTGTTTGGTTTTAGTTACGATTTAGATTTAGAGTCGACAAGCGTTTTGCTTGAGGCGACTCGACGCTATGGAGAAAATATAAAACTGTCTTTGGATGTTCGTCTTTTCGAATCAAACGACCCTCAGGATCCTACCTACTTATTTAGACGGGATGACCACATACAACTAACAGCACAATATTTCTACTAACACCCTGTCACGGAGAGTAAACCTAGTGCTTTGCTCTCCGCAAGGTTGTTCCTTTTATGCTCCCCTTTCGAACCCTTAGCTAAAAAGAATTACGCCATCCATTTAGGTTTGGGTTTAGATTACCGATTAGCTTTACCCATTTGGCGTTTACCGATTAGCTACTTAACCTGATAAATAGCCAATAGCTCTTTTGCACTGTCTCTGTTATTTCCATCACAGCTTATAAAACGCCTTACCGGAAACGACTCAATTTCAGCATCCTCATAGATTTTTCGGGTAATTGCATTGTCATGATTAGAAATGACTACCTTTACGCCTCTTTTAGACAAATGCAGCGCACGGTACGCTAATTCCACCTGCTGGTCATAGCTAAAGCCGCCGGCAGCATAACTGGTAAAACTAGCTGTAGGCGAGAGAGGTACGTATGGTGGGTCGCAATATACGACATCTCCACGCCTTGAACGTCCCATTAGATTTGCGAAATCACCGCAAACGAACTTAGCGCTTTTCGCTTTTTCGATGAAGTGCAGTAACTCTTTTTCTGGGAAATAGGGCTTAGCGTAACGACCGAAGGGAACATTGAAACCACCGGACTTATTATAACGACATAAGCCGTTAAAACCATGACGATTCAAATAGACAAATAACGCAGCTCTCCGCTTTCCTGACGCTCCGTTATTAAATTCGTGGCGGAACTCTAAGTAGTTAGCCTGCTGGTTGTTATCTTGTTTAAAGAGCGAACGGCAGGAAGTTATAAATCGTTTTTTATCTTTTCGTAAATAACCAAAAAGGTCTATCAGATCCGGGTTAATATCACCGACCAAATAACGCTCAAACGGAATATTCAAAAAGACAGAACCTGAACCTACAAAAGGTTCAATTAGCTTCTTACCCTGTAGGTGGGGAACTAGCTTATCTAGTACTCTAAACTTACCACCCGCCCATTTTAAAAATGGACGAGTTCTAACGTTCTGCATAAATGACTTAAGGTGATTAGGTTAATTCAGGAATTCTACGGAATAATGATGAAATAAGGAATTGTTTTAACTAAGAAATATTGTGAATCACGCCCAGTAGCAACAATTCTACTAATCGTTACGCTCTTAAATTGATCGCACTTTCGTTATTTTCAACATCAAATGCCCCTGAATTTACAATCTTTAGATTGAGCTGCAGTGACTGCTGTCTTGCAGCTGCACGAGCATTACCACTGGAATCCAAGGAAAGACGCCCAGAACCTTGCTCAGTAGAACCTAAATATTCCGTTCGATCGACTGGTTCTTCTTCCTCGGTATTGCGAGATTCTTGAGCTTCCTCAGATTTACGTAATCGCTCGAGTCTAAGTTCGCTGCGAGCTTGACCAATTGACGCGGCGGCTTGTGAGGCAACTTTTCTATCCTGTGAAGATGGATTGGCAGGAGCCAAAGCTGCACGTTGAACTTGTTCTAATTTTTGAATAGTCGCTTCAGGGTTATTAGGGACAGCACTAACACTAATTGATACTTCTCCGGATACTGCATAACGCTTTCCATCGGGACCAGTTGTAAAACTTAAGCTTGGAGCCCCCGCTAGGTTTCCACCGACTGCCGCGTGTGCTTGCTCATGAGCTCGCACCTCTCGATCTCTTGCAGCCAACTCCCGAACGATCGCTTGCTCTTCAGCCTCTTGCTGTTTTACAGCTCGCGAATCACTCTTTTGTTGCTGCTCTTCTTGCTGGTTCTTATCTGACTGCTCAGATTGGCCTTCTTCTATCTTGTCACTACCCTGCGATAAGCCATCATTTTGCAGCGCAGCCCGTGACTGCTCACTAAATTCTGTAGAATTCTTTGACGATGGGTTCTTGGCATTTGAAGAAGGTTGGGGAATTTGTGGGCGCTGCGCAGCCTCAGCCCTAACCGCCTCAGTTGGCACGTTGGCTGTATTGACCGGAATGGCGATTGGCGCAGGCGAAACTAACATTACAACTATCGACTAAACGTTTATATCAATAATAGTGCCTAAAACATCCGATGCAGTCTTTACCACATTGGCATTTGCTTTAGCATCATTCTCGGCAGATTTAAGATCAACTAATGATTCAGTTAAATCCTTAGTATCAACGCTGTCTTTAGTTGCGTCAGTTACCTGCTGAGAGGCGATATTTTGCGCTGCCTCGCTTATACGGGATTGTGCTTCTTGAAAGCCCTGTAATCCAGTATTTAGTGCACTGTTTACATCCATAATTACTCTCCTATCACGAAACCACAACACAACCGTCGAAAGGGGGTGACGTCTGCCTAATTCGCAACTTAGTAATATTATATCGGCAAAAGTGGAAAAATGTTTAGCATTATTTAGCGCTAAGCCCTATTTTTATAGGCTTTTGGCAAGATTTCTAGAAAAATTCATCATTAACCCACTTGAGATACCAGTGGGTTAATGAATCGTTATAATCAATATTAATCAATAACGTTTTTTAAATGCCTAAATAGAATAATCAATAACTTCATATCCAAGCGCTTCTAATTGTGGTTTAAGTGTTTTTGCATCACCAACCACAAGAATCAGCATCTCTTCTATTTTTAAGTGTTTCGCTGCGAGTTCGTTAATTTCCTTAGCAGTTATTTTTTCAACAATTTCAGCCTGATCAGCAACGAATTTAGGCGTTAAGTCATGTTCTAAAATTTTCCCCAGAAAACGTAATTTAGCTCTAGGAGTTTCGTACTTAAGCGCGTCTCCCTGATTAATTGCATTACGCATAAATTCTAGTTCTACATCAGTAATTCCATTTTCTTGATAGTTCTTTATTTCATTCACAAACTCAACTATTGATTTATCTGTAGCATCTGCTCTTACTTGAGCGGTAGCTGAATAGCCGCCTGTCAATTTAGTCCCCCAAAAATATGACCGGGCACCATAGGTATAACCTTTATCTTCCCTTAGATTTAGGTTTATTCGGCTATTGAATGCTCCTCCTAGAACGAAATTCATTAGGGTTGCTTTGTAAAATTCACCTGTAATGTCTTCTTTCATTCCGCGTCGACCTATCCTAATCGCCGACTGCGCTGCTTCATCTTTGTTCACTAGATAAACAACTCCCATTTTGGTACTAGGGGTGACAATATCCAGCTCTAGTTTAGGAGCTTTGCCCGTCCAACTATCGAAAACAGATAGGGACTTCATTAACCCCTTTTCATCCATATCAGAAACCACTATCAACTCTGAACCCGCAGGTTTAACATAGGTCGAGTGGAACATTTTCACATCATCGATTAGCAATGATTTAACTGTTTCCTCGGTCCCGCCTGTTGGTGTAGCTGCTATGTTGTCTGCATTTAACAGCTCTCGATAAGCAGTACTTGCCAAATATCCTGCATCTTTCTTACTTGTTAAGATTCCCTGAACAGAGTTGGCCTGAACTCGAGCAAACTCTTGCGCTTTAAAAGCAGGCTGAAGTAGCTTCTCCTTTGCAAGAGCCAAAGTTGCATCAAGATTTTTTGTTAAGCTACTGATATTAACATTCATGTACTCATTGCCGGCGCTAAAACTAATGCTACTCCCTAATAGTTCTAGTTTCTTAGCCATTTCCTCTGGACTGCTATTCGTCGTTGACTCATTTAACATTTGAGTTAATAAACTTAATGTACCCGCTTTCTCCTTCGCTTCATGGTAATGACCTGCAGGAATTTTTAGCAACAGAGACGTTGTTGGTGTTTCAATACTTTGAGCTCCCAAAACCTTGATACCGTTTGCCATTTCTTGTTGCCACATTTGCGGAACATCCACAGGTGCGTTTGCACCAGCAACCGGTATTTTACTTCGGTCAAAGCTATCTTTTGCTTTGCGTAACGCAAGATCATCATTTGACGTTTCAGTTTCAGTAACCAATTGCATTACCGGAGGCTCAAAATTATCTTTCGCTGCAATACTCGCAATTTGACCGTTAGGAACAATGCTCATGATCACTGAGCCCTTTCCTTTCAAGTATTTTTTATAGACTCTATTAACATCTTCCTTAGAAACGTTTGCATATCTTGCCATTTCCTGCTCGATGTAATTAGGTGTCTCCACAAAGGTTTCATTTGCTGCAAGTTGGCTGACTTTTCCACTAACGCTTTGTAAACCAAAAATCATCCTCGCTTCCATTGCCGCCTTTACTTTATCCAAATCATCTTGTTCAACTCCACGCTGTTCAAACTCGGCTAAAGAATCACGCATGATTTTCTCTAAGTCGGCTAGTGTCTTTCCAGACGCCGGGTGTGGCAAAGCTAACATATTAAAAGTACAAGACAATTCGGAGCACGGGTGGCTCACACTCGCTTGCACAGCAAATTGAGTTTTTTGAAGGTTCTTATAAAAAATTGAAGTTTTTCCACCACCTAATATTTGAGAAAGAATATCCAACGGTGCTTCATCCGCATGACGTCCATGGACGGTCGGAAACGACATATAAATCAATGGCAATTGAACATTGTCTTCCATTGATATATAACGATCGGCATCCAAAGTTACCATAGCTTTTGCAGGCATTTGAGTTTCTGGCCCCGTAGGAATAGAGCCGAAGTATTTAACTACCATTTCCAGTGATTTTTTTTCGTCGAAATCTCCGCCGATGGTAAGAGTGGCATTGTTAGGGCCATACCATTTCAAAAAAAATCGCTTAAGGTCGTTTAAATCCGCTCGATTTAAATCTTCCATATAACCAATAACCGGCCAGGAATATGGGTGCCCCACAGGGTATAACGCTTGAGAGACTCTTTCCCATAAGCGGCCATAAGGTCGATTATCAACTCGTTGACCTCGTTCATTTTTTACCGTCTCCCGCTGAACCTCAAATTTTTCTTGAGTAACGGCATCGACCAAAAAACCCATTCTGTCGGCTTCTAACCAGAGCATTTTCTCTAGTTGGTTTGCCGGGACCGTTTGGTAGTAATTAGTTCGGTCAGTATTAGTCGTTCCGTTCATTGTTCCGCCAGCTTCAGTAACTAGCTTAAAATGTTGCTCATCAGCGACGTTTTCTGAGCCCTGAAACATCATATGTTCAAAGAAATGAGCAAAACCAGACTTACCGATCTCCTCTCTTCCTGAACCAACATGATAAGTCACATCAACGTGAACCAATGGATCGGATTTATCTTCATGTAATATTAATGTTAAGCCATTATCCAACTGATACTTTTTATAAGGTATCAGCGTTTTACCAGCTTCCGCCTTAATTTCTTCTATGAAAGTCACTCCAGCAACGGAATTATCAACTTGCGAAACTTCTTTTTCACTCGGACTGCAGCCAAATAAAACAGCTACAGCGAGACTTAATGTTATTTTTCTCAATGTCTTCTCCTGGATAACAAGCCTTTCGGCACTATGTTCAATAGATTTATTTTTATCAGTCTCGACAAAAACAGGTCGAACAATGGCCGAAACGAGATTGGCATTGACTCTAACCTATTTTCCAAAACAGAGCTAGGGTAGGATTCACATGGACGAAGAAATCAAACGACTCAACCTAAATCAACTTTCGACCTAACGGCTACTCTTCCTGCCCGTAATTCTAATAAGTCGATATTCACTGGGTTTGTGCTTTTTCCTTCTTAACTAATTTTTTAACGTCTTCTAACAGCAGTTTCGCATCAAAGACTATACCGTCTTTAATCGTATATTTAACACCACCGACGGTTACTGGTTTATTCTGTTCATTAAGTTTCACATGTCCAGTACCGTACAGCGTTTTAAAATTCGCTAGTGGATTTTCTTCTACAACAACGAGATCCGCATATTTCCCAATCGAAATAGAACCGATCTGCTCCTCCATTCCAAGGGCTTCTGCGCCATTAATGGTCGCAGATTTAATAACCTCTAGAGGGTGAAAACCAGCCTCCTGCAATAACTCCAGCTCCCTAATGTATCCAAAGCCATAAGTTTTATAGATAAATCCTGAGTCGCTTCCTGTCGTGACTCTACCGCCATGGTTTTTATAATCATCAATAAACGCCATCCAACGTTGGTAATTATTCTTCCAGTTAATTTCGTCCTGGGTTGTCCAATCAAACCAATACGAACCGTGAGCATATCTGCTTGCTTGGAAAAATTTCCAAAGTCTCGGTGATGTGTATTCTTTATGCCAGTCAGCATTTCTTTCTCGCATAAGGTCTCTACTAGCTTCATAAATTGTCATAGTCGGATTGATGGTAAAGTCTAAACTAATTAATTCGTCACGTACCGCATTCCACTTTTCACTTCCAGGTGCTGCTGCTTGAAGCCAAAGTTTTCCAGCTTCTCCAAATCGGTGCTGCTCATTGTTGTAGTTATAATCTAGGGGATAATTTTGAATCACCTGATCTTCAAACATGGCTTCTGGTAAGCCATACCAATGTTCCATGGTGGTTAAACCTAAACGAGCGCTATCGAGGGCATTTAAATGGGTAACATCTAATTGCGCATGATGCATCGCGGTACCGAGTCCTTGTTTTTTAGCTTCTTCAATCGCTGCTTTAAATATTTTGGGATTGGTTCCTCCAAACTTAATACCTTTAGCACCTTGCTTCGCTATTTTCCGAACCCATGCTTTCGCCTCTTTTTCCGTACGTCGTGTTGTTCCCCAACCAAAACCAAAATAGGGAACAATGCGAGGAGCACTGATTTGGTTCTTTTGACTGGCTTTAACATGACGCATTACAAATTCAGCGCCATTAAAACTACCAGGTTCCCTGACCGTTGTTATTCCGTGGGCTAACCAAAGTTTTAACGAATATTCCGCGCTAGACATTTGATGGGAGCCCCCCATATGTCCATGCATATCAATAAAGCCCGGCATTACGTAATGACCTTCAAGGTGTAATTCTTTGTCTCCAGCGTTTGCTACCGGTCTTGGTTTTATGATGGGAACGCCGGGATGACCGACATCAACAATATCAACGATACGATTTTTCTCAATAACTATATCGACAGGTCCCCTTGGTGGAGCCCCTTCACCGTTAATGAAAATAACGCCTCTCAAAATCAATTGATTAAACGGCCCTTCACCTCGAAACCTGTCCGGTGCGTTTTCCGGCGGCGCGGCTTCGACCAACAGTATTTGACTAAAGAATGCCAATAGAACAAGCGGGAAAATTAAATTTCTTAACTGAGACATTATGATTCCTTATTATTATTCTAGATCAAGATGACAAGCTGAATTTGAACCGAATCTAATGACGAATATTAACAGTCAAAACTGTCAACATTAGCCAACAACGCTTATGCGTTTTACCTACCATTATTTAGCTAAACGAATTCCATTACCGTCGAAAGTGATTTTCCTATTTTTGTAAAGTTTACCAATCGCGGCTTTGAAAACTTTCTTGCTCACCGCAAACTTTTGATAGATAACATCGGGAGCGGTTTTGTCGTTGATAGGATAAAAACCATCATTATCCTGCAGTAATTTGATAATTGTCGCCTGCAACGAACCATCGCGTTTTTCTCCGCCCATTTCGGTCAGTGTCATATCTAAACGACCATCGGGACGAACATTTTTAACATAGGCGGTTAGCGCGTTGCCATATTTTAATGGCTGAATCACATCGCTTTTATGAAGCACTCCCCAAAACTTAGAGTTAACGATCATTTTATAACCAATATCAGTCTTATCTCCGACAATAACTTTCACTTTCTGTCCGGTTTTAACACCGTGAGTTTCCGCTTTTACAAAACGATTCAGTTTAGAGCTAGCGGCGATGCGTCCGGTATTGTCGGTGTATATAGCGACAATATGGCGCTCTCCCGTTTTCATTGGCGTGCTTTGCTGACCAAAAGGTGCAAATAAATCTTTAGGCAGCCCCCAGTCTAAAAATGCTCCTACATCATTACAGGACACCACTTGCAGACAAGCAATTTCACCAACAGCAGCCCGTGGCTTCTTAGTGGTAGCGACGGCCTCGTCATCGGAGTTACGGTAAACAAACACTTCAATTTTATCACCGGCTTCGCAAAAGTCTGGAGTCTGTCCCTTTGGCAAGAACAACTCTCCCAATTGCCCCCCAGCCAAGAAGGTACCTCTTCCCGTTTTTCTCACAATTTTGAGAAAGTTATATTGGCCAAAACTAACCATAGGTCTCGCTGCTCTTTGTTTGCTACTCGATTAAAGGCGCTATATTAACATACTCGCATGCCTCATGAATCTTATTATCTGAGGTTAAAAGAGGTATTTGTCCCAATAAAGGGGCACAGATTAAACTATTTAAGGTTTGAATATTTTGCTCAAAGACAGGCATATCATGGCAAACCTTGTTTGCCACCCAGCCTATGAGCTTAAGTCCCGTTGATTGAATCGATGCTTGAGTTAAAAGGGCGTGATTGATACAACCTAGTTTTATGTCAACAACCAGGACAACTTCCGTCGACTCGGCTACAGCAAAATCGGCCAAGGTTTGATGGTTATTCAAAGGAACTAACCAGCCACCAGCCCCCTCAACTAAAACAATATCAGTATGATACTGGTCTAAATCACAAGCTTTTTGAAGCCCTTTTACATTGAGTTCAACATCGGCAAGTTGAGCAGCTATATGTGGAGCAATCGCGGGACGAAGGGCTACTGGATTGACCTTTTCGTAGTCCATGTCTTGTTGCATAGCGCGTTGTAACATCAACGCATCTTCATTGACCCATTGGCCATCTACCAACTCGCAGCCTGCAGCCACAGGTTTTACAGCGGAAACCGTCATAGAATGACGCTGAAAGAGCTCTACTAAACAGCAACTCACCAGAGTCTTTCCAACTTCAGTATCGGTGCCAGTAATAAATATTTTTTTCTGCTTAATCTTTTTTCTTTAATACTGAACTATAAATTTTATTCGGCTCAATCGGTTTTATTGGCAGGCTTAATCGACAGATTCAAACGCCCGGCTTAGTATTACTTAACAACATTTACCGGGTAAGTATGATAATCACCTTTCGGCTTTTCTTTTTTCTTCCACGCATGTCCAAAAACGACTTCGTAGGTTGCTGGCAATTGACCGTCGTCCCATCGAAAATTTTCATAGGCAGCTTTTAATGACTCAAATTTATTCTTTCCCATAAGGCCTTTGCTGCGATTACTATCAATATTATGTGCGCCAATTGCTTTTAGGTCTTTCATAAGGCCAATCATGGTTTCATAGGTAAGCGTAATAATATCTCTATCCATAACGGTGTTCTCAAAATGGGCAGCATGAACTTGATCACCTATAATATGCATATCCATAAAATTGTTAACGTGCACGCCACTATCAACCTGCTGCCAGCTCTGTTTAAGTTCAGTTAACGTATCTGGCCCAAGGCTTGAAAATATCAACAGTCCACCAGGCTTCAATACTCTATTAAGTTCTTTATAGACTTGCTTGCTTTCAATTAACCACTGCACGGTTAGGTTTGAAAAAATGAGCTCGAAGCTGTTGTCTTCAAATGGTAAATCATCGATATCGGCCACTTGATAATCTATGCGAGTAAATAAACCATTACTCTTTTTAGCTTCATCAATCATTCCCGGCGCAATATCAATTCCTGTGACTTTAGCTTTGGAAAATAACTTGTTCAGTTTGCGTGAACAAAGCCCGGTTCCACAACCAGCATCAAGAATAGCGCTTGGCGAAATATTCATAACGTCCAAACGTTCAAACAGCCTCTCCGCCACCTCCTTTTGCAGGAAAGCTGACGACTCATAAGTAGACGCGGCTTGGCTAAATGATTGTGCAATTGCACTTTTTGGTAAATTCATAATTCCCACTTGTATACATACAACACACTTATTTCAGTGCTAAATAATAACTCATAATCATTGGTCTTTACCTATGAGTGTTTGTCGATAGTCGTTGCCAATTAGCTTTGATCTAAAAGAAACGAGTTAATTGACGATATAAAGGCTTCACGCTCCGAAAGAAAAGGCGAATGTCCTGACTTCATAAACATCTTCGATTGGCTTTCTGGCACTAAATTGGAAATATATTTAGCGGCTCTCCTAGGCACCAAGGTATCGAGCTTGCCATAAATTCTTAACAGCGGCATGGATAGTCGCTGCAAAGCAGAAATGAGATCTGCATCATGCAAAATAGCTAACCCACCTGACAATGCCACTTCAGAGGGCACGCCATGTTCAAAAACCGTAGACTTAAGACTGGCAATATCAGCTTTTTGGGTTGGGCTGCCCATAGTTTGAATACTCAGAAATTTTATCAGGGTCCCTCTAAAATCTTTATTTAGATAACCTATAAAACTCTCAAGTACATCGCGCTGCATTGCAAATGGCCAATCGTCATCAATCACAAATTTAGGACTTGAAGCCACCGTAATCAACTTACTTATTCGCTCAGCATACCTGTCGGCAACCGCGCTAGCAACAACTCCCCCAAGCGACCAACCACAAAGAAAGGTTTTATCTGGCAAAACTGAAACAACAGAGTCGACCAAGAAATCTAAATCATAGACTCGCTTAGAAGATTCCCAACTTTCTTGGCTAAGGGTACTTTTCCCAAAACCAGGAAGGTCAATGTTATGTACGGTATAATGTTTCTCCAACTCTGGGATGAGCGCTTTCCAAATACCACCATGTAACCCCCATCCATGAATAAGGGCTAAATTAGGCCCCTGTCCAGAAACGGAAACAAAAGGAAAACTATCGGTCATGGCTGCCTTGCTCATTTCGTTTCTCATAATAATCAGCCGTCACTAACACAAGCTTTTTTAAGGGATTCAACTAACTTCTTAATATCATCGTTTGTATGGGCTGCACTTAACGTTATCCTTAGTCTATCGGTATTAGCAGCAACCGTTGGCGGTCGAATGGCTCCTACCAAAATACCGTCGTCTTTTAGACGTTGACTAACCCTAATAAGCGCTTGGGTATTGCCAATAACGATTGGTTGAATTGCAGTATTCGATTCTAAGAGTTTAAGCGACGTTTGTTTTATAAGCTTTTTAAAACGGCCAATATTTTGATTTAAACGATCAATTATTTGTGGGTTTCTTGATAAGAAATCTAAGTTATCTCGGTTCGCTTCAGCAACAATCGCCGGCATTGCCGTTGTGTAAATATACGGTCTTGCCGTTTGAACCAAATAATCTATCAATACCTTGCTACCACTAACAAAAGCACCGTAGCCTCCAAGCGCTTTTCCCAATGTCCCCATAACAACCGGAAGCTGCCCTTGACTTAAATTAAAGTATTCGCAACAACCCTGCCCCGAATGACCTAACACGCCAAATCCATGGGCATCATCGACAATCAAATGGGCGGAATATTTTTTACATAGGCCAGCAATTTGATCCAACGGAGCAATATCTCCATCCATACTAAACACGCTATCGGTCACCACCCATTTATGTCTTGCAGATTTTTTAAGTCTTCGCTCCAGCGATGCTAAATCACAGTGAGCGTAACGAACAGAATCACTATTGGATAGTTGAGAACCGTCAATCAACGAGGCATGATTCAGCTTATCTGAGATGATGACATCACCTTTTTTAGCTAATGATTGTAAGATTGCAAGATTTGCCATGTAACCAGAAGAGAAAGTTAATGCCGCTTCTCTGTTTTGAAAGCTTGCCAATTCACCTTCTAATTGTTGGTGCGCTTGGTGATGCCCGCTAACTAAGTGAGAAGCGCCGCTACCAAACCCAACCGAATTTACCTTAGATTTAATCGTTTCTATAGCGTGTTGACGGTTGGCTAATCCAAGGTAATCATTAGAAGAAAAATTCAACATGGACTGCTTGTTGAAAACAATATGACTTGCTTGCGGGGAATCAACGACTGCCCGTTCTCGATAAAGCCCCTGCGCCTTTTTATCAGATAGTTCAAGGGCCAGTGCTTTTTCGAGTGGGCATGCTTGGTTGTTTAATGAAATAGACAAAGTCGTTTTAAAATCGCTGTTATTTTACGGTTGGATGGCTACTTTATACCATTCTCGCTATTTGAAGCCAATAAAGCGATTAGTCTCGCAAAGCCGTTAAAGTTATACCGCTGCATTCTTATAAAGGACCTTTTTTTCGCATAAGCCGCTATCAATAGACGCTTCTGCGCTGTCCTGAATGTTTGGAAACTTGCCGCCCTCAGGGGTCAGTCCAAGCCTATTAAATAATTTGATGTCTTTATCAACATCAGGGTTGTCAGTTGTCAATAGCTTATCACCATAGAAGATTGAGTTTGCGCCGGCAAAGAAACACATCGCTTGCATTTCATCGGACATGTTCTCTCTTCCTGCGGATAACCGTACATAAGACTGAGGCATCATTATTCGAGCAACGGCTACCATACGTACAAAGTCGAGCGGATCGATTGCTTTGGCATCTTGTAATGGCGTTCCTTTAACAGCAATAAGCTGATTAATAGGAACACTTTGTGGATGTTCCGGCAAATTAGCGAGCGCCTGCAATAAACCCAAGCGGTCATTTTGAGTTTCTCCCATACCTAAGATTCCACCGGCACAGACTTTCATGCCTGCATCTCTAACGTGACCCAAAGTATTTAATCTATCCGCAAATGTGCGGGTGGTAATGATCTGATCGTAGTATTCTTCAGAAGTATCAAGGTTGTGATTGTAATAATCGAGTCCAGCATCTTTAAGCTGGTGAGCTTGCTCATTATCGATCATGCCTAAGGTAACACAGGTTTCAAGACCTAAACGCTTGACCTCTTTGACCATTTCCAAAACAACCGGGAAGTCTTTTCCGCGTGGCGAGCGCCATGCCGCTCCCATACAAAAACGGGTTGCTCCTGCCTGCTTGGCTTTTTTGGCATTTTTGATAACTTCTTCTAACGCAACCAGCTGTTCTTTTGAAAGACCGGTGTTGTAATGTCCACTTTGCGGGCAATAGGCACAATCTTCCGGGCAAGCGCCGGTTTTGATACTCATTAAAGTGGATGTTTGAACTTCATTAGCGGAAAAGTTCTCTCTATGAATTGTGTGTGCGTGAAACAACAAGTCATTCATGGGTAATGCATACAACCTACTAATTTCAGCAACCGTCCAATCATGCTTAAGCTGTACCTTTGACGGACTATTGTTAATATTTACTGCACTACTGCTATTCATTTTTTACCTCTTCTCTAGCCGCCAAATAGGAAGACTAGTTGTTTTAAGCTATTACTTGAGAGTTCACTAAATTAGTTCGAGTAGCCTTTTGTTGATACTCAACTCTCGCGGTTAACCGATATTTTTACGGAATACTATTTTTAGGAAATACTCTAAGAACCGATAAGCAACAATTAACTCCATCATTGAGCAATTTCTTGAGCTTTCAAAACTCGAAAAAATGACCTATCAGAGCTATTAAGCGTATACTCGAACCATTAATGGGCAGATCTTAAATGAGACAGAGTTACTGTCAAGAAAGCGCCTACTTAAAGTTAACGACTGGTTGTTTTTTATACACTTCGAGTACGAAGATTAATTAACGATAGCCGACTAGCAATTGAGCGTATTTGGGGTAGTTTTCGAGATGTTTATTAAGATAGTTAAGTTTAAATGAAATTTGAGCAACTTCTTGCCACTGACTGCTATCTCTGCGGTTGCCGTTTAACGCAACAAAACAAAGACTTAAGGGATGCCTGTTCTTTAAACATTGAAAACCACGCTAGCGGCGAGGCGACGAGTAAATTCGACAAAAAATATAGCGGTATCGGAGAAAAGCTGGTTTGCGAACATTGTCGTTCTCAGCTGCCCGTTTGTATTCATAACTGTTTCACTTGTGGCTTACCACTGCCCGACTCATTAACCGGTGCAAGTAACCAGCAAACCTGTGGACAATGCCTGATTAGCAGTCCGGTATTTAGTCGGTTAATAAGTGCTTTTCACTATGAGGCCCCAATTAACCACTTCATAACCCAATTAAAATTCTCAGCACAGTTTCAGCTTTTACCAATAATGGTTGATTTTTTAGTAACAAAATTGATTCAAGGCTATCAAAATGAACCTTTTCCCCAAGCCTTAGTTGCTATTCCACTTCACCCAAAAAAACAACGCTCAAGGGGCTTTAATCAGGCGAGGCTTATCGCCAACCGCTTATCCAAGCAACTTAATATTCCAGTAATAGACCGCGGCGTTGAACGTATTAAATTGACTCGCGCTCAATCGGGTCTGGATGCAAAAGAACGAAAAGAGAATATAAAAGGTGCGTTTCGCGTATCAACGAAACTACCTGAACATATCGCAGTTATTGACGATGTAATCACCACAGGATTAACGGTTTCTGAGTTTTCCTCAACAGCATTATCACATGGCTGCCAAAAGATACACGCATGGAGTATTGCGAGAGCCTATGAAATTTAATCAAATGAATTCCAGAGCGTAAAAAATTAGAAGCGCTATGATTAAACGACTACTCAATAGCAATAGATAATGTTGCAAGGACAAGGCGCATTTATATTCGCACGTTTTGTAACACTCTAAGCGTTTGTATAATTTGAATGGTGTTATACTGCGTCATCTTTATCGCTACACTTGCTGTAATTAAGGGAATTCCTTTTTGGTCACACGCGAACGCTCTTCACAGATATTCCAAATTGCACTGCCAATCATTGGCGGAATGATGTCTCAAAACATCCTAAATTTGGTCGATGCTGCTATGGTAAGTCAGCTCGGAGAAGCAGAGCTTGCCGCCGTCGGCCTGGCTAGTTTCATAAATTTTGTTGCTGCCGCTATGTTTATGGGCTTCTCATCGGGTGTCCAAGCGACTGTTGCAAGACGTGTAGGTGAAGGCAAAAGTAGTATTGCCGCAAATCCGTTAAACGGTGCGTTATTGCTAATTTTTCTAGCCGCTATTCCTACGTCCTTTCTATTAACCGCTTACAGCACCGAAATCATGTCGATGCTAAATAACGATGCGCAAGTTATTCAAGAAGGCGCTCTTTATCTTGATGCTCGGCTAATTGGTATTATGGCAATCGGTATGAACTTTAGCTTTAGGGGATACCTAAGTGCTATAAAAATGACTCAGTTTTATTTTAAAACCATTGTCACCATGCATATAATCAATGTTTTCCTTAACTATGTACTCATATTCGGTAACTGGGGATTCCCAGAAATGGGAACGGAGGGTGCTGGGCTTGGAACAACCATCTCTATGTATGGTGGAACGCTCATGTATCTATGGTTAACAATGAAACACACCCGCCATTTTGGCTTTGGTGCCCATTTACCATCCATGCAAACAATCACTCAACTGTTCAAAATTTCGTTACCAGCCTCTTTGCAGCAGTTGTTTTTTGCGCTTGGATTTACAACGCTTTTCTGGATCGTTGGCAAAATAGGTACGGCGGAGCTAGCGGCAGCCAATATCCTTACCACCCTGACTTTGGTCGCGATCTTACCATCCATCGGATTTGGTATGAGTGCTGCGACATTAGTCGGCCAAGCAATCGGACGAAAAGAAATTGATGATGCCTACCAATGGGCTTGGGACACTTCCAAGATTGCTGCTGCATCGATTTTGCTCATAAGTATCCCGATGCTACTAGTGCCAGAGCTAATTCTCAGCATATTTTTTGATAAGCAAGAGACCATCGAATTAGCCAAATTACCGTTACAACTGGTGGCTATCGCTATCGTTATTGACGCCTATAATTTGGTACTCATGTCAGCCTTACAAGGTGCAGGAGCTACAAAGATAACGATGATCGTTAGCATTGTTTGCCAATGGTTTGTATTCCTTCCAATAGCATGGATTATTGGTCCGTATATGGGAATGGGTTTGACCGCGATTTGGCTAACTCAAGGGTTATATCGACTATTTCAAGCGTTTTGGTTTGCTTCATTGTGGCGCAAACGTGAATGGGCTGAAGTTAAACTATGACTAACAAACTGCCGAAAGATAGCGATGAGCAGTTTTTTTATGGCCTAACACCCGATCACGTTCTGGACGCTATTGAATCCACTGGCCTATTACCTCAAGCCGCACTACTGGCACTAAACAGCTACGAAAATAGAGTCTATCAGTTTCGCGACGACGATAATCGTAAATATGTTGCTAAATTCTATAGGCCCAATCGTTGGTCTGATTCACAGATATTAGAAGAGCATGAATTTAGTATTGAACTAGCCAATGATGAAATTCCTGTCGTTGCACCGCTAAGTTTTAACGGTCAAACGCTACTTAAATCAAAAGGTTACCGATTTGCTCTGTTTGATTGTCATGGCGGTCGTACCCCTGAACTAGAAGATAAAAAGGTGTTAGAGTGGATTGGTCGCTTTATTGGCCGAATTCACGCAAGAGGCTCAATACAGCCATTCCATTACCGACCATCGATCTCGATTGAAACCTATGCAATAGAAAGCGTTAACTTTCTTCAAAACGAGCAGTTTTTGCCTCCTCATATTGCAGTGGCTTACGATACGCTAGCCAAGCAATTAATTGATATTTGCGAACAACGGTTTGAGCGGCTAGGAAGCTATCAGTCAATTCGCTTACACGGTGATTGCCACCCAAGTAACTTATTATGGACCGATGACGGACCTCATTTTGTTGATTTCGACGACGCTAGACAAGGCCCGGCTATTCAAGATCTTTGGATGCTACTCAGTGATTCTGGAGATCGGGAGTTATTGAACGCTTTACTCTGTGGTTATGAAGATTTTATGGATTTTGACGACCGTCAACTCACTATTGTTGAGCCATTACGCACTATTAGAATGATTCACTACAGCGCTTGGTTGGCAAGGCGATGGGAAGACCCCTCTTTTAAGCATAACTTTCCATGGTTTAACACCACTCGTTACTGGGAAGAGCACTTGTTATCACTAAAGGAACAACTAGCGTTGATGCAAAATACTCCATTCTGATACGCAATAACCATTTTGTTTAATGCCCACTAAAACAAGCAATTCTTTGAGGGAATAACGGGATTAAGTTGAGAAATTTTAGCTTTCTGTCACCCCGCTTTTCATCAAACAATTAATACCGAAAACAGATAATCGTGTAATAACAATAAACTTGATTTAAATCAAAGGGCTACTATACTTTTCTAATGAAGTTATCTATCAACTTATGGCGTACGTTTGCCTTCATTGTTTTGGTATCCCTACTGTCAGTGGTTGCAGCGGGTTACTTTAATTGGCGAGAGGTCCTTGAAGAAACGCGTTTAGAGCTAAAATATACTAATCATTTTGTTACTCGCTCGATGGATCTAATACTTAAAAAAAATGAAGCTTTTCTAAGTATTTTAGGACAGCGAATTATCGAGATTGATTCACAAAGCAATAAAGCACAAAAAGATAAACTAATTGGCCAGTTTTTTAAACAACACCCTGAGCTCCTGGGGTTTGGACTAGCGGATTTAGAAGGAAACCTATTGGTTAGTCTAGGGAGCGACGAGCAACGTTCTCGCACCAATATGAAGCAAACTCCCGGCAACGCTAATCTTTTTGAACTTGCTCTAAAAAGTGAAAGAATGGTTATAGGTAGAACCTATTTTCTTGCAAGTGTGAACTCGTGGGTCATCCCATTAAACCTGCGCTTAGTTAACGAAAATGCCGAGCTTACCGGCGTCATTTCAACCGCTTTTGTACTTGATTCTCCTCATAGCTTCTGGTCAAACACTAATAAGAATTTCAGCCATATTGACATCGTTTTTGTGCGCAAGGACCTCTATCGTCAATCGGTATCAAACGCAGGAAAACCTACCGAAGTCGATTATCAAGAACTTTATACCAAGCCCATTGCTAAGGAACTTTTTACTGAATTTGATAGACGTCTCTATCAACAAGAAGGAAAACGATTCTCAGAATTGGAAACCAAAGGTGGTATCTACGGTATTGAGTTTGTGGATGTTTTCAAACAACGAGTATTAATCGTTATTCAGTACGATCGTAAACGCAATTATTACGTCGCTACAAGCATTCCTTACGAGGTTTTGTATGACAGAATTTATCAATCAAGCATTTGGCTATTCACCCTTTGGCTAATTTTCAATTGCACACTATTTTTCTTTTTTAGGTTAAACGAAAACATACAAAGGGAAGCTAAAATCAATCTCAAGTACCAAGCTAACCATGATCGCTTAACGGGTCTGCCTAATCGTCGATATCTTGACCAAACGTTTCCGCAAATACTCAACGACTACAACAAAGAGTTTTCATTACTGTTCATCGACTTAGATAACTTTAAGAACTGTAATGATATACACGGTCACTCGGTAGGCGACAAAGTGCTTAAAGAAGTCGCGAAACGGATTAATTTGACCTTTAGGAGTTGCCTAAATATTCGCCAAGGTGGCGACGAGTTTATTGTTGTATCTCGGCTAACGGACGAAAAGGAACTCACAATGATGTGTGATGAGTTCTACCGCCTACTCAGTAAGCCCTTGTTCGTTGGAAACCTAGAGTTTTCTATAAGGGCAAGTGTTGGTATTTCTCGTTCACCGTTTGACAGTAGCGAGCTAGAAGATCTGATGCGTAAAGCAGATATGGCGATGTACGATGCAAAAAAGCAATCTAGAGTATCAGTAATTTACTCCAGTGATTTAGAGCATCGCACGGAACGGCGAGCACTCATTGAAAAAGAACTTTCATTGGCATTAAAAAGAAATGAGCTTTCATTGGTTTATCAACCACAGGTTAACGCCAAAGATCAGAAAGTGATAGGTATGGAAGCACTGCTGCGCTGGCATAACTCAAAACTTGGTATGATTCCGCCGGATGAGTTTATTCCTGTCGCAGAGCTTAATGGCTTTATCAACGAGATTGGCGAATTTGTTATTAACCAAGCTATTGCCGATGCGATTAAGGTTTATGAGTCTTTACCTGACGACTCTTATATTTTAGATTCTCCACGACATTTTAGAATTTCTATAAACGTTAGCGTGATACAACTTATTAGCGAACAGTTTATAGCCGTTTTATCACGAATTCTAAGACGCCATGATATCAACAATATTGAAATCATGTTGGAGGTCACCGAAAGTTTATTTATTGAAGATCTTGAGAAAGCCAAATCTGTATTAAATGAAATTAACGCTCTTGGTATTGGTGTTTCGTTAGACGACTTTGGCACGGGTTACTCGTCACTAAATGTTCTGAATAAGTTACCAATAGATGAACTAAAAATCGACCGTTCCTTTGTCAAAGATATTCTAGATGACCAACTTGATAGACGGTTAATCCACAGCATTATTATACTTAGCAAAAACCTTAGTATCTCAGTTTTGGCTGAAGGTGTTGAAGAGGATCGACAAGCTAAATTATTAAGCGAATACGGCTGCGATTTGTTTCAAGGTTATTACTTCTCACGACCAATACCTATAGAAGACGTTATCATTTTTATCACTCCCCCCTCTTCGTCCAAAAACTAAATAGAGTTTACTCTCAACTCAATTAATTTGTATCTAGATCGAATTAGATCTAATAAAGCTTTGATCAAACAAAGCTTCGATTCAATACGGTTTAGATTAAGCAAGAATAAAAGCTAAATATGCCAGTTTAAAGTATGAGCTCTGATTAAAGCCTCATGCCAACACCTAGCAAGTCTGTTAATACAATATTGTTTCGGTTCAGGTTGAATTCAGCTTTTGGTGTTTAAACTTAAGTTGAATCATTTCAACCACTCTTTGATTCCCTGCCGGCTGGTGGAAGTTTAACCAGTCGGCCTTTTTATTTTTACCAGCCGAATCTTCCCATATTCTCAGCGTAATTGACCCATAGCTTCCTTTATCACCGAATAATCATTTTTAACAAAAACTCCAATAGCAGACCTTATTTGATATAATTGCCATAATTCAAACCCTCAACCTATCCAAGAAAACGACTATGGCTCATTTATTGTTCAAACTTAATGGCGTTCCAGAAGACGAAGCTGAAGAAGTTAGGATTTTACTAGAAGACAATGAAATTGATTGTTATGAAACGGATTCGGGGCGATGGGGCTTGGGATATGCTGCAATTTGGATGCGTGACAAAGAACACTTAGAACACGCTAAACAACTTATTCAGGCATATCAACAGGAGCGTTTCAATCGTGTATCGCAAGAGCATCAACAGGCATTGGAGTCAGGACAACGAATAAGCCGTTTAGCCTACTTTCTTCAGTCACCGATTCGATATAGCATACTTATCATTTTTGCTGCGGCATTAGCCTATTTTACGGTAATTCCTTTTTTTAAACCCTAATTCATTTTTACGCTTTAGCGCTTAAACGCTATTTTGAGTTTTAATAAAAGTTACAACCTTCAATCCTATTGTTAACTTAAGAGCTCAACTGCACACAATTTATCTCTAAGAGCTGAAGCTAAATTTGAGTTAAGCCTTGAAATGAGACAAGGTAATAAACAGGCAGAGCATCCAAATTGCCAATTTATGTAACCCTATAAAGAGTTGAAATAAACATAACAAGACTGAACCGAGAAAGATTGAATGCAATCAGATCCAAAAAAGCTAACAAAAGCCCATCATGAATTGACTCACTCTGAAGACAGAAAAGTGATGTCTCACACCCAAAGAGAACAAGACGACTGGTTTATCAACTCAATTATGATCGAAGACTGTGAAGTTCCGTTCAAGTTCAAGCGAAAAAGCAAATATAAAACGCTTCTTAAAGGTCAAAGAATCAATTTGACCTACTACCCAAAAACGGAAACAGTCGCAGGTCTGGATTTTGAAACAATGAGAGTCGTGCGTATTAAAAGCGCGTAAAAAGCGCAAAACCGTCAAACAAGCGAGTTGATTGATTTTTAACCGTTAATTTTTGCTACTTTATCAGAGGTTTCAATGTCTTGAGACTCATCCTCGGATTGCAATAATACCTCGGGCTTACTCTTAATCGCTTTTGCTAGTAAATCTTTGTTTTCGGCGACAAGCATCCCAATTCCCTCAATCTGCTCTTCGCTTAATCCGTCAATAGACTTTTCCATCCAGAGACTGACATTCTCCGCGAGCTCCAACATCTTGTCATAATTATCTGCTGCTTTTTTATCAGAGAAAGTTTTATTTGAATCTCTATCGGACATATATAAAGTCACCACTGCCATCGGAGTGCTCCCGTTGAATGATTGATTAGAAAAAGCGAATACGCTA
>CAJQOL010000147.1 GCA_905479925.1 uncultured Kangiellaceae bacterium
CGAATGTATTTTTCTGTATCACCCGCACCAGAAATAGGAACGGTGATTCGATGTAATCGGTTGTCACTGGTTGACAGGTATTTGGTCCAATCACTAAATTCCCCAGTATCTAAATGGTTTCCACGACAGGTTGCATTGATATCCGTTGAGACAATCATTTCAATGCTATCAACGCCGTTTGGATGCGGACCACTACCAGAAACATAACTAATGACCGGTGCATCACCCATTTCACCCATACCAACCCAAACCATAATTTCATTACTAAACGCGCTACAGTCATTTAGTTCAACATCGCTACAAGCCGCTACTTTGTATTGGAAGTCACCCATTTCAGAGCGATGAAGATCAATGCTAAATTCGCCATCAACCAGCGTAAGCGACTGCCAAACACCGGACAAATCTTGCTCCATTAAGTGGTAATAACTAGCATTGGTGACCGCATCCCAACTAAGGGTAAAATTACCATCGGTGGCATTAGGACGGTCAACCTCAAAATTTTGAGGTGGGGTTAAAGACTGGCTTTCACCAAATGTGATTGGGAATTCAAAACTAATGGTATTAACTACCTGGGTCGCTAAAGAGCGACATCGAATGTAGCGAAAGGTATCTTCATCGTTAGCCAGAGGAGTTCGAATGCTATGGGTACGGTTGTCAGATGTTGTTAGATACTTCTTCCAGTTCGACGAGGCGTTGCTGTCTACCTTGCTGGCCTTACAACTTGCATCAATATCAGTCGAAACAACAATTTCAACTTCGCGAGTACCTTGCGGATAGGGGCCACTTCCAGATACATAGGATATTACCGGTGCATTTTCTACCTCGGCAGCAGCTCCTGGCTCAGAGGCCAATATTAGAAAAACCGCTGACAGGGTAAAAGTTGCTAGAAATTTAGTTAGCATGTTCATAGTTTGCTTATCCATTACATTCGTTAATCAATTGGTAAACGAAGAAGTAGCCGCATTAGCCAGTTGTCTCCTACGCTATCAAGCGCAAAATTATCAACGATTTAATACAACTGTGTTATTAAAATCCCGCCAAAAGTTGGCAATATTCGGCCAAATTAACCTCTCAGCACCTTAAAAGGCTGCTAAAGACCAATATTGGACCCAATAATTAGGACACTTATAAAAATTAGATTTTGATTGCTAGAAAGACTTTGATAGGAATTAATGAAAGCTTCCATGCCGCTTTGATTAGCCGACGAGTTCCCTGCGCAAATTTATCCGCGCGCATCGTAGCACATGATGAAAACATCTCTAAAGAGAATATGTATGGTTAAAATTCATACCGGCAAAAATGTGAACTCCGTCACACTTACTAAGTCGTTTTGGGGTGTAATTTGACCATGGAGGAATGCTGGAAGAGAATTGACAAGACAGCCTAAAACACTAAAAAACTAAAAAACTAGAAGTACGCTAAAAACACTGAAAACGTTAAAAACACTGCAAACACTAAAATACCTAAAAGTGCTCATGACCACTTTTCGCCTAACAAATATACTCTTTCCACGAAAGCACTACTTGCTTAAAATCAACCAACCCGCAGCAACAGCCAGCCACATCGGTATTCAGTTCGTTGGCTTCAAGGTACGATGCATTCATTTGTTCTTGGTCACAATCGTAGTCTCGTTCAACGGCTTCAAACTCTACTTCAGACGGCCCTAGGTTAAGCTCAAAATCTGTAGCCTGCTGGCGAAATGAAACCCGTTGTCCGTTCTCAATTTGTTCAATAACCGTTAATAACTGCTGAATTTTGGAAATATTACCTGATAATTCATCGGTTAACCAACGCCCAATAACTTCATGCTCCATAGAGAGCTTAGCAACCGGATTACCGTATATGTCTCGTTTAAACTGATAGTCCATGTTAATTCCTAGACAACGACAAAATCGCTGACATTAAAAATCGCTGGCATTATAAGTGTCCCACACTTTGTCTCACTAACCGTTCAACCTTATCGGCAATAAAGCAATGACCACGCGTATTTGGATGCACTCTGTCGGGGCAAAAAAGCGAGCCTTGTGTTAATTGAAGTTCGCCATCATCCATATGACGGTGATTTTCATCACCCGTTTGTTGGTCAGAGCCACTCATAAAACCGGAATACAGATCAATGAAGGTAGCGTTAAACTGTTTGGCTATTTGCCGAAGCTTTTCATTATAAGCGATCACCGACGCGTCATATTTAACTTGCTCAAAACCATTATTTACACCATCATCGAGTGAATGAACCGGCAGTAAACTCAACAAAATAACTTCAGCATTGATAGCGCATGCGTAATTAAGAGCCTCGATAATATTTTTTTCAAAAAATGCTATAGGAACCACTAATTTAGGAGCATTCTGTTGTCCCCCGCTTTTCAGTTGCGAATTTTCAGCTTGCTGCTTAAGCTGAGTCTCTCCTGTAGTTTCTTTTTCTTTTTTTAGTCCGCTTTCTGCGTTTATTGATTTATTGTGAACAACAATATCATTGGCGCCATAGTTTAATATTATCGTGGTTTTACTAGAGCGAAAAATTCGAGGTTTTACTTCCGGCTCAAATCTTAACCTTAGGCCATCGGTTGTTTCTCCGGGAACTCCTAGATTAAAAACAGTGGTATCCTTCAAACGCTTTTTTAACTGTTCTACCCACCCGCCAGTTTGAGAATCTCCTTCACCAAAACAAATACTATCACCAAAGCAGAATAGGTTATGCATTGAGAGGTGCCTTAAACCGAAATTTCTATTTTAGGTTGGGCATCTTTGCTCGTATCTATTTTAGGTGCGCATAATAGAATTCTTGAAGACTCTACCCCCTGCTCAACTGATTGCGCCTTAAAATAATTCATTCGGCTTAGCGAGAGCGCCTTAAGTTGCTCAACTTGCTCCGGGGTTAATACTATTTCGTCGGGCTGTTCTTGGTCTTTACTTTGAGTTTGCTCCTGGCCTATACTTTGAGTTTGCTCTTGGTTGCCCAGCAGCTGGTCTAGCTCAACCCTAGTTGCTGTAGAACAAACTTTAACACTTGTAGATGATTTATCTTTCATCAAGCGCACAAATTGAGAGAAAAACGCTTGCTGCTCTTCGTCTATTTCAATTTGTTTAGGTTTATAGATCATTTCTTCAAATCGAGTCTTAAAAATAAACTCCCCCGCTGACATCGTTACCGACAAAATTTCCGCATAGGGAATAAACGTTTTAATTAGATATTCTTTTGCTGCAGATTGAATAGCTCGTTTTGTAACCAAAGCGACAAAGCTGCTAACTCCAAACGCGGGGCTGTTTACATCGCCCATTAATGGAATATCTAATTCAACATTATCATCACCATCTTTAAGCATTCCTAAAGCAACGTTAAGCGGTACAGCCGTTTGCTCTTGAATAACACTTTGATCATAATTTTCTGCGCTTGCTAATGCCAACCCTCGAATCTTAACAGCGGTATTCCCCGACAACTCACCATTAACAGCGGTAAGCTCAACGGCGGTATCTAATTCGCCTGTTTCAAACTGAAAGCCAAGTAAAGACTCAATATACGGGCTTGCTGGAGGCAAGGATATTTCATTAAGCTGGCCCTGTAATGCTAAGTTTAATTGTTTCTCAAAAGGTTTTACAAAGCCGCTAAAATCAAACGCGGTATATTCATCACTACGCCCTTTGAGTTTGAACGGACTTTCCGCAGAAATAGTCTTCGAATCAATATTGTTAACGTACATTTCATCTATAAATACAGTTCGTTTGTAAGCGGGGTCGACGTTTTCGTCGATAAAGGTAAGCTGCTTAAAATTAGTGACCGCAAAGCGATTTAAACGAAAAGGAAAAACACTCTCGGCTGTTTTATCAGTTACATCGCTTTCCTCTAGATTTGTATCCTGTACAGTTTCTGCAACTTCTGCAATTTCTGTAGTTTCTGTAGTTTCAGCAGCGGACGCAGTGTCGGAGTCTGCAACTTTACTGGTTAGGTTTAACAAGCTCAGTTGAGCCTCTAAATTATCGATGAGTAACTCATCAATCAACAATTTGTTGTCGGTAAAACTTATATCATTAGTAATAATAGCAATCGATTGGTTTATAAAATCCATGGATGGTTGCTTAATGCCGCTATCGGTAGCAATCACTGATAACTTTTCTAACTCAGCTTGTACCTGATTATTCTTTAGAACACTGGCTTCAAACGAATTTAGCGATACCGCTAAGTTGTCATTAACTACTTCAATATCATTTAACAAAGCATTAAACAACTTGCTGGATACTACGACGTTATCGACTGATAACGATAGCTGCGTTTTTTCGGCTTGTTCTTCGTTAGTAGCTTGGTTTTGTTTTTCTTTTTCTTTATCTTTTTCTTTTGCTTTATCTTTTTCTTTTCCGCTTGTGTTTGCATTTGCGTTTGCGATTGCGTTTGCATTTGCGATAGCGTTTGCGTTATTTTGTTCTGTTAAATTTAGATCTGATTCCGTCGCTATATTGGCGAACAGTTTTTCGATGCTAATAGACTGATTTTTTGATTGTAGCTTACCAAGCTCACCATCCGCTTTGAAATCATCTAGCTGAAGCGCCATAGTCGGTAAGTCAATTTCTATAGCCGCTTGTTTAAAATCAATGGCTAGTTCTGCGTTTAATCCTAGTCGACCATCTAACTGAGTAAACTCTTCTCCTAAGTAGGGTAATAACTGATTAACATTGTAATTTTCTAATGCAATTGATAACTGACCATCCCCTAAACTCTCATTTAAATTAAATGAGTGGTTTATGGTTAAGTGAGCATCATCAATTTTTGAACTAAGCGTTAAGTGAAAGACTTGTTGCTTCGATGACAGCATGACATTTTTTAACTGCAATTGCTCAATAACATACTGATGTTGATTTGATTCACTGCGTAGTTGAAATTGGTGGGCAGCAAAAGTAATTTGTGGAGCAACAACCGTCCAATCCGTTTCTGAAGTAGTTTCGGTAGTCTTACCCTTCTCATCGGCGACCAATTGAACTTGTTCAGCTTTTTTCGCTTCACTAGACGCCATTGATTCTGCATTATGCGGGTTATTGCTTTCTTGACTCTGCTGCTCTGTTTCAACGGTTTTAGCTGATTCGGTATTGTCTGATTCGGCATTACTAGCTAAGTCAAAACCTCCAACTTGCCAACTTGTGGGTAACTGCTGCGCTAGCAGATGAACACCATCAATGGTAAATTCAGATATATATATTTCGTCAAAGAGCGCACGATGTAAACGCACTTCAAGGTCAAGTTTATCAATACTAAAAACGGCCTTTTCACCCTTATTTATGGATAGTTGTTCAACCGACAAATGACTAGTAAACGGGTTAAACCGAATACTGGTATCTTCACCCAATGTGAGGTCAAAACTTTGTTCTAATTGCTCAGCAACAAAATAATGGGCCACTAGAGGTGAGAAAATCCATACCAACATATATAGGCCAATAATGGATAAAGATAGCCACTTTAGTATTTTAATCATCCATTGTTTGCTAGCTGGAACGGTGGTTTCAATATCGTTTTTTGAATTAGGCAGGCTATTATCTGTCATGGGTGTTGCTTCGTCCTTTTGAGTAGCGCGTATGTTAGCTGAAGTGACTATTAACCAACAAGGCATTTTCGCGAAGACTGTAACCAATTGGTGGGATTTCACTCTAATTTAAGGCTATTTAGCGTTGCCGGTTAAAATGGTAAATAGCGTGAATTTGCCGCTAAATGGAGTTATCGCTAGAAGGGATACTCGGAACGATCTAGAATGGTTGCTAGAAACACCTTATTTTTGCTAAAAACTGAGCATATTAGAACCTCAGAGCCTCAATTGGAATGAATAAATGAATCACTATTCAATGTTACGGACAATATTTTTCTCATCCCTTATTATTATTTTTGCTGCAGCGTGCGGTGGAGGCGGCGGTGGAGACCCAGGTCAACCGGAGCCAGACAACAGACGTTTAGCCGTTACCGTTAATAGTGGAGGTACTGTGACCTCTTCCCCAGGTGGCATTAATTGTGGCAGCGATTGTGATGCCGAGTATAGCGATAATACCCTTGTAACACTGACTGCAACCGCCGATACCGGCTTTAGCTTTTCATCATGGAGTGGTGCCTGCTCAGGAACCGGAAATTGCGAGCTTCGAATGAGCTCAAATAGAGCGGTTACCGCTGAGTTTACTGATAATAGCGGCGGCAGTGAATTTACAGTGAGTGTTACCGTCAATGGTTCTGGGCGTATAACCTCTACACCGGCGGGTATTGATTGCCCTGGAGATTGCAGCGAAGTATTGCTTCAAAATGACCAAATTGAGCTAACCGCAACCCCCGATCAAGGATTGGTACTGGATTTTTGGGATGGTGACTGTAGTGGTAATCAACGATGTGCACTTAGAATTGACAGTAACAAACAAGTCACAGCCAACTTTGCCGAGCCAGGTCAAACGACGGTACTGGTAGAAAACTATTCCGCGCCTAACGATGCCTTTGCTCTCGGTGATATACCCAATAATGCCTCAGGAATCACTTGGCACCCTGTCATAGAACAATATCTGATAGTACGAAACGGTAGCGCGGCTATTTACCGTTACAGTGAAGACTTTCAATTTCTGGGCGTTATTAGTGTTGGAAATGTTACTAATGATACCGAAGGTTTAGCCTACGTCGCTGACAATGACGTGATGATGGTTTCTGAAGACAATCAAGCTTCCAAACTAGACATTGACGAATTTGTTACTAACATCAATGGCAACGTACCGGTTTCCCAACGCTATCGACTGTTACCCCCTGCAGTAAGCAACAAAGGACTAGAAGGTGTTGCTGTGAGAGCTGGCGACGCTAACACCCTAAACCGAGTTTATGCTGTACAGGAAGGCACCGGCACCAATAGCGATGCTGATATGAGATTTGTTTATTTTGATATGCCCTCGCCGGACCCAATGGTATTACTTTCCTATGATGATAACCTAACGGTTGTTGAACCTTTTGATGCTCAACAAGCGTTCTCTAGTGTCGTTTCAGATTTAGCTGGAATGGTTTATGACGACCGTACTGGTCACGTAATAATTGTTAGTCAGGAAGCCAGAAGAGCCATTCAAGTTGACCCTGAGACTGGTGCAATAATTTCCCAATTAGATATAAGTGGAGCCAGCCAATTTGAGGGTGTTACCTTTGGTCCTAATGGTGAATTGGTATTTGTTAGTGAGCCTAATTCGATAAGGATTTATACCCAAAACTAGTGATGGTTTATGGGTAAAGGCAACGGAAAAATCTAAGAAAAATATTAAGACCAAGATCAAAGTCAAAAGCATTTCACCACAGAGGCACAGAGACACAGAGGAAAAAATAAAAAACAGAACTGACTATCGTTCTATAGTCTCAGATATTTTTCAGTGTTTGCTCGCCATCGGTCAAAGGTAAGTTGGTAAAGCGTCTTTTCTTACGTTTTTATTGCTTGAATACTTTTCTTCCACTGCAGGATATTGCCCACATTAATTAGAAACTATAACGATAGCTTCGCTTCACGAAAATCAAAAAAGGATATGAGACAGTACTTTTAACAACAAATAAGCTTCTGTCTTTTAAGGTTCTGTCTTTTCTCCGTGCCTCCGTGCCTCTGTGGTGAAAATATTTTTTGATTTTGATTTTGATCTTTTATCTTCTATCTTCAGTCTTTTTGTTTTGTTTTGGTTTCGTGAAGTGAAGCTATCGTTACAGTGCCGAATTAATGCGGGAAATACTCTACCGCCGAAGAAAAGTATTCAAGAATTAAACGCGTAATAAAAGACCCGTTACCGATTTATCTTTATCGGACAGTGAGCACACACTGAAAACTAGCAATTTTCATAAAGCAATAGTCGGTTCGGTTTTTTATCTTTTCTCCGTGCCTCCGTGCCTCTGTGGTGAAAATATTTTTTGATTTTGATTTTGATCTTCTATCTTTAGTCTTTTTATTGTTCTAACTAAAATACGCTACAGTTAATGCTTCGACTTGTTTCTTAGTTAACAAGAAAACACCTAGTCCACCGCGTTCAAATTCTAACCATGTAAACCCAGCATCGGGATAGCTTTGCTCTAACGCCCAGGCGCTATTACCAACTTCAACAACCAATATTCCGTCATCGTTAAGGTATTCATTAGCTTGTTTTAAAAGTTGATGAGTTAATTCCAAACCATCATTACCTGAGGTTAATCCCAATTTTGGTTCAGCTAAAAATTCATCGGGTATTTCATCAAAGTCTTCGGCGTCCACATAAGGAGGGTTTGAAACAATAATGTCATAACGTTTTTTGGGAATCTGCTGCAATAAATCTGACTGGTAAAAGGCTACATTATCTTGTTGTAATCTCTCACGGTTAATTTCTGCAACGTCAATACAGTCTGCAGAAATATCACCGGCATCAACAATTGAATCCGGAAAATACTGAGCACAAGCAATCGCGATGCATCCGCTGCCAGTACAAAGATCTAATATATTCTCAACCTGCTCGGAATTTACCCAAGGTTCAAACCGATTTTCAATTAGCTCAGCAATTGGCGAACGAGGAATTAAAACGCGTTCATCGACAAAATATTCTGACTCACAAAAAATCGCTTTATTGGTGAGATAAGCTATGGGGGTCTTTTGATTAATACGCTGACCTACTCTTTCACAGAGCGTATTTTTTTCACTACTGGTTAGACGCGATTGTAAAATAGTATCTGGGGTATCAAAGGGTAAACCGAGGGTCATTAAAACGAGGGAAACAGCTTCATCCCAAGGGTTATCCGTTCCGTGACCGTAAAACAAATCCGCTTGATCAAATTGCGTGTACGACCAGCGAATTAAATCTTGGATAGTTTTTAAGTCGGTTGCCGCTTCTTTTAAAATTTGGCTAGTCAGTGAATGCTCTTGCATAAAATTATTCCTCTTGTCCTAGCGCTTTTAACATTTTTCCGCGAACTGTGGTAATCAATTCTCGTCTACGCTCTTTTCCATATTGTGATGCCTCAACCGGCTCACAAATTTCAACTTCAATTTCTTGACCTAAATGTAAGGTTAAATCATCACCGGCTTGAACCTTATGAATATCCTTGACCACAATAGGAACAATAATAGCGTTGGTATCAAGCGCTAAAACAAAGGCTCCTCGCTTAAATTTAGCCAGTACGCCGTCTATAGAACGAGTTCCTTCTGGGGCCATCCAAAGTGTAATGCCGTCTTTCATTTTGGTTTTAGCATATTCCAGATCTTTTACCGCTTGCTCGGGTTTTTGACGATCTATTGAGATAAACTCCGAACGCCTAATTGCGCGGCCAAAAATGGGGATTTTAAATAGTTCTTTTTTTGCAACAAATCGACAGCTGGTATTCAATGCGTCAATACAAACGGGGATATCATAAAGGCTACTATGATTACACATAAAAATAACCGGTCGTTCATAAGTTGTTGGAATATTTCGCTTGCCAGTGACACGCGTCTTCACCTTAACTAAACTTAATAGTCGCATAGCCCATTTACTCATTATGCGATCTATAAAATCACGATGTTCGGATGCAAATGGAGACCCTACAATTATTTTTGTACAACTCCAAAGCGTAAAGACTCCGGTCATAAACGCTATCCAATAAAAACGCAACTTTCCAGCTGACTGACTACTCATCTAAAATCCTAAATAAACCAAACCTGAGAAAAACTGTCTTTCTCAAAGATAAACACAACAAACATTATTACTATCTAAAAATCTAATCTAAAAATTTAATCTAGCAAACCTAATCAAACAAACTAGCCTAAAAATCAAATATAGCAAACCGAGTCTAAAAAGAAGGCTTTCGTTCCAGCAAGCGTAGACTTAAAATTTTTTATATAAAAACTCTTGCGTAAAGCTTAATAGGTAAAGCTAAAGAGCGTCCCTAAACGACTTAATATAAAAATCTTTCTACCGCGGTAAATAGACTTTTTCCAGCGCAACTTGCGGACCTTCATTTTCACTAGTTGCAACATCAAAATTTAGCCTTACCGCCTGAGCCGTTTGAAAACCATAAATAGAACAACCAGGCATCAAATATTGACAAAGCTCTGCGACGATAGGCATATGACTAACAATGATTAAATTTTCATAATCGCTAGCTGGTAGAAAGTCGCCAAGTATGCGGTGATCGGCGAAGTGCACCAACATTTCATCGGTTTCAAAAGGTTTTATAAGAGCTAACTCTTTGTGCACAATGGTTGCCGTTGCCTGTGTCCTAGCAAAAGGGCTTACCAGCATAGCGGTTGGCAAATTATCACTATCTGACTTAATTTGCTTAGCGACATCTAAAGCCTGCTCTTTGCCAGCCTGCGATAGCTGTCTAGAAAAGTCAGAGTCGAATTGATTCTCTGCTAAACCGTGCCTCATAATCCAAAGAGTTTTCAACATAATGCTTGCTCCGGTAAACCAACAACACTATTTTAGTTATTGAGAATTTAGTTGCTGAGAATTTAGTTGCTGAGAAAACTCTCTCACAACCGCCAGTTTTTCATCTGATAATCGTGGACCAAACTGGGTAACTAGTTGAGCCGACGCAAAACTAGCTAGCTCTCCAGCTTTGGCCATGGTTAACCCAGAAGTGAGTCCAAATAGAAAACTACCAGCAAATAAGTCCCCTGCACCATTGGTATCAATCGCTTCAACTTGATGTCCCGACACTTCGATTGTCTCGCCATTATCAACAATAACCGCTCCTTTAGGACCTAAGGTAATCACTAAGGTTTTAGCTATTTTTGATAACGCCGCAATTGCGTCGGTTAGATTTTCAGTACCGCTATATTCAGTTGCTTCATCGTAATTGCAAAACAGTAAGTCAACGCCGTTACCGATGATTTTATCTAAACCGTCACGGCAAAACTTAACCATATTAGGATCAGAAAGAGAAAATGCCGTTTTAATTGCTGTTTGCTTAGCAAAATCCATTGCTTGGCTGGCGGCTTCAAGGGCAATTGGAGAGCCAGCTAGGTAACCTTCAACGTATAAATACTCTGATTCAGCCAACGCAGCCTGGTCAATTTGCTGGTAATTAATATCACCCGTTATTCCAAGGAAAGTGTTCATCGTTCTATCGGCGTCATCGGTAATAAGTACCAAGCAGCGGCCTGTTTTGCCTGCGGATAAAGCTTCTGTGGAAAGGTTGCTATGAACGCCATGGTCTAACAGGTCATCTTTATAAAAATGTCCGGTCTCATCGTCAGCGACTTTGCACGAATAGAAGCACTGTGCCCCCAAAGTTTGTGCGCCAATAACGGTATTTGCCGCAGAACCACCACAGGCTCGGGTGTGGCTTTTATTAGTAAAAGCACCAAATAGTTCATCCTGGCGCGACTCTTCAATGAGTGTCATTACCCCTTTGTCAATCGATAAAGAGCGCAACTCCTCAACACTAACCTCTATCTCAAAATCTACTAGCGCATTGCCCATTCCGTATACTTGATACTTTTTCGTCATTTTAGTCTTCCCGCAAAAGGTCAGTTAAATCGCAACCGATAAAAATTTAAGGCGCAATTTTAACAGGTTATTGTGTTAAAATTCGGCTTTATCCGCAAATTTTAGCAATTTTAACTATGCCTTCTCTTTTTGTTAATAACCTGACCGTTATCGACTTTGCATTCTTTGATGCAGAGCGCGGCATTGTTGGCGAAAGCCTTATTCTGGACGTTGAGTTATTTGGTGAGTTAAACGATGAAGGCATGCTGTTCGACTTTTCATTTGTTAAAAAACGAATTAAATCCTGCGTTGACAGCTTGGTGGACCACAAATTTCTGGTTGCCAGCCAATTGCCTGGCTTAACGGTAAAAGAGTCTCCGCAGCAGTTATCGTTAACGATGAAAACCACTAATGGCGATAGCTTTGAACATATCAGCCCCCATCAGGCGGTTTATTTTGTTGAAGGCGAGCAAGTTAACGCCGATGCAATTGCTCAAAGTATCAAAAACGAAATAATGAAAATTTTGCCGGACAATGTGGTTAACTTAGATTTGTGGTTGCGAAGTGAAGTGATTGAAGGCGCTTTCTACCATTACAGCCACGGACTAAAAAAGCACTTCGGCGACTGCCAACGGATCGCTCACGGCCATCGCTCTAAAATAGAAGTATGGGAAGACCAAAACCTTTCCGTTGAGAGTGCAGAATTTATCGCTAACGAATGGCGAGATATTTACTTAGCGACCAATGAAGATATAAAAACTGAAACTAGCATCAATGGAATAGATTATTGGGTATTTGAGTATCACGCTAATCAAGGACTTTTTCAATTAACAATAGCCAAAAGTCGTTGCTACTTGATTGAAACCGATACCACCGTTGAGCTTATTGCAGACTACTTAGCCAAGTGGTTAAAACAAAGAAATCCGCAGGCCACTTATAAAGTAAAAGCCTATGAAGGTGTTGATAAAGGTGCGATTGTTGAGCTCTAAATCACTAGTTTTCAGTATTCGAGAGATTTTTAAGCTTTTGTGAGACCGTTTTTTTAGGCGATTTCGATAATGTCTTAGTTTGCGCAAAATTAGGACTCACACCACTTCGGTCGTTAATATCGCTTAGCATATGTAGCCATAATTTTGCCGTCATTTGTGCATCATATAATGCCCGATGTAACCTACCCGCAGACGGGATTTTTTTGTATTTAATCAGTGTTTCTAATTTGTGATTGTCTATTCTTTGATAAAGTCTCCGTGCGAGTAGCATGGAACACACAAACTCTCCGCTATAACCCATTGCCAAATTTCTAAACTCCCAGTCGAGAAATCGCTGGTCAAACGAAGCGTTATGGGCAACTAGATTGCTATCACCCAAAAATTTCGAGAACTGAAACATAACGTCTTCGCAACTAGGTGCGTCATCTAACATTGATTGGTTGATACCGGTAAAGTCTTCTATAAACGAACTAATACCAAACCCTGGATTCATAAGCGCTTGAAAGCTATCAACGACTTCGCCGTCCTGCAGTTTTACCGCGCCAACCTCAATAACACGGTCCCCCATATTTGGCGACAACCCGGTTGTTTCAAAGTCTAACACTACAATATTGTGGGCAGGCATACTGCCATTTGCCGATAGCTTACTCATAGTTTTTATTGGGAAGTGCCAAATTAACGGATAAACAGAATACGAAAATGACAACACTAATCGCTCGGTTCGACCTAGGGTTTATTAAAGCCTAACAGAGTTAGTCAGTAACTGGTATTACTCAGTATCTTGTTCTGTTTTGGCAGGCGGATTAAGGCGATTCTTTTCTATTTCGATCAAATCTTCAGGATCAAGAAGCCGGTTAATACACTCTCTAAAAGGTATATCGGCGGAATCAAAAAAGAAGTTATAAAGTGTTGTTTCAAACTGCTTTCCCACTTCTAGTCGGCCTTTTATTTCCATGTCGTAACCTTGCTGCAATAAGCTGTATATCTCGGTAGATTGCTCATCGGTAAAAAGAAAGGTTGGGCCTCTAAGCTGTAATTCAGCTTCTAAGTGGGACGCGACGAATTTGGGTTTAAATAACTTATCACCAATGATCAATTTCTGAAAACTACCCGGCTCAAGATCTATATGGGAAGGACCCGTAGCGATTACCCGATAGGAAGGATCGTCATCAAGGTATTGCAGGGTAGAAATAACATGGATATAAGCGACATATTGCCGTCCAATCACACCTCCGGCAAAAGGAAAGCTCATGGTGCAGTAGTCTTCCGAGCGGTCATAGGTATAGCTTGGGAAATCTCCACATCCGCTAACGAATAAACTAGTAATAAAAGCTAAACAAAGTTTCTGAGATTTCGCATTAGTTAACAACTGACTCATTTCTTAAATACTTTTCTCGCTTTAAGACGTTTATTTTGTCTTTTTGGATTTTTGCTATTTCGGACAATTTTTGTTTTGGTATTACTTTTTAATCCGGCAAGCTTTTCAAAGTCTGCCATTTCAGCTGGTGTTAGTTCTTTCCAACGTCCTCGCTTTAATGAACGAGGTAGCTCAAATGGACCATACTTTATGCGATGCAACCGAGATACTTGAATATCAAAAGCTTCCCACATTCTTCTTACTTCGCGGTTTCGCCCTTCCTTCAAGGTGACGTGATACCAGTGATTGGTTCTCTCGCCGCCAGCATCTTCAACCGTTTCGAAATGCGCTTCACCATCGTCAAGCTCGACACCCTGTTGCAATTGTAACAGTATATCATCACTTACTTGTCCACGCACGCGAACCGCATACTTTCTTACAATTTCCTGAGCGGGATGCATTAGTTTATTAGCTAGCTCACCATCATTGGTGAAAAAGATAAGTCCGCTGGTATTAAAATCCAATCGACCGACACTTAACCAACGCGAGTTTCTTATGTTCGGCAAGGTGTCATAAATGGTCGGGCGCCCTTCCGGGTCTTTCTTGCTAGAAATCTCGCCTTCAGGTTTGTGATAGGCGATCATTTTTCGTTGAAAGTCTTCAGGTTTAGTCACTTTTAGTGGCTTTCCATCAACCCGAATCAAATCGTTGGTGGTTGCTCGGTCACCTAAGCTCGATATTACCCCATTAACACTAACACGGCCGGCTTCTATCCATCTTTCAGACTCTCGTCGTGACGCAATTCCTGCTCTCGCCATTATTTTCTGTAGTTTCTCATCTTGCATAGTGTTTAGGCTCGTTTTATGGATCAACTAAGAGGCGGTAACATCGGGCTGATCTTTGGAATCAGCCGCTTCATTATCAACTTCAGGCGCTGTATCTACAGCATTATCAATATAATTCTCAACAATACTAGACTCTTCTATCTGTTCAGCTGAACTATCAAGATCGATCTCAGGTTTGCTACTAATGTCTGTTTCATCACTGTTTTGGTCGTCGTCATTGCTTTCGTCTTCGATTTGGCCTTCTTCTTCGCTGTGGCCTTCATCTTCGCTAATAGCCTCTTCAGAATCAAAATCAGATTGCTCCGTTTCTTCTTGCGATGGTTCATAAAATGAGTCTGCTATCGCTTCGGTATGTAAATCATCCAACTCACTAAACGCTTCGGTTTGCAGATGAGCATCGGTTTCTTCTGTCGAATCTTCACTGGTTTCAGTGGAGCCATTAGCGCTTTCATCAGAATCAAAAGGCCCATCATCATTCGAGCTAGTTTCGTCACCATCTGGTACTTTCGCTTGACGCTCTTCATCGGGATCCGGCAAATCTAACTCTGGATTTAGATCTTCCAAGTCCTTTATTTCTGCAAGAGACGGTAACTCTTCCAAACTCTGCATATTGAAATAATCGAGAAACTGCTTTGTTGTCGCATAAAGCGCAGGTCGTCCCGGTACATCCCGATGACCAACAACTCTAATCCATTCCCGCTCTATCATGGTTTTAATAATGCTACTGCTCACACCAACACCACGAACATCTTCGATTTCCGCACGCGTAACCGGTTGTCGATAAGCAATCAATGCAAGGGTTTCAAGCGCTGCACGGGAATATTTTGCAGGACGCTCTTCCCACAGTCGGCTTAACCAATCTGAATATTCCTGCTTGGCTTGGTATCGATAACCGCTAGCGACCAGTTTCAGTTCAACACCTCTTTCTTCTGATTCCGCCTGCAACTCTGCTAGACACTCTTTCATTGTGCTATTTGAGGGACGGTCATCATCACCAAATAACACCATTAATTGTTCAATAGTCATTGGTTTAGCAACAGACATTAATGCTGCTTCAATGATATTTTTTAGTTTTGATTTTTCAATGTTCATTTGGGTCGATAAATCCTAAATTTTCTATTTGTGCTATTTGATGACTCTGCGTCTTTCGATCCGAAAGCTTACTATCATGCAAACAATCTAACTGGTTTTAGCTCTTACATGTATTTCTGAGAAAGGGTCCGCTTGTACTATTTCAACCAACGACTCCTTGGTCAATTCCATAATCGCCAAAAAGGTTACAACAACCCCTGCTCGTCCTTCGTCGATGTTGAAAAGGGAAATAAAGGGGGTGAAATTTTCCGCCGACAAAATAGCCAAAACCGTGGCCATTTTTTCTCTTGTGGATAACGCTTCCCTCGAAATATGGTGCGATGTAAACATCTCGGCGCGCTGCATGACGTCCTTTAACGCTAGCAACACTTCTCTTAAATCGATTTCTGGTAAAGGTTTGTTTATATGCAGCTCAGGCGTTTCAGCCTCAGCCTGGAAGGTTTCTCTTCCCATTCGCGGCAGCTCATCGACATCTTGGGCAGCCTTCTTAAAACGTTCATATTCTTGTAAGCGACGAATTAAATCAGCACGCGGGTCGTCTTCCTCTTCATCCAATTTTGGCCGAGGCAATAACACGCGACTTTTTATTTCGGCTAACATGGCAGCCATCACTAAATATTCAGCGGCCAATTCAAGGTTAACGGCCTTCATTAACTCAACGTATGCCATATACTGCTCGGTAATATGAGCAATCGGAATATTAAGAATATCCAGGTTTTGGCGCTTAATCAGGTAAAGTAAAAGATCAAGTGGACCTTCAAACGCCTCTAAAAAAACCTCTAGGGCATCAGGTGGTATATACAGATCTTTGGGCACTTCACTAACCGGCTCACCGTCAACCAGCGCAAAATGCATTTCTTCTTGAGATTGAGTTGCACCTTCCCCCAGTTTAAAACCCGTTTTCTCTGGTTCAGAATTTTGCCCAGCAGTGCTCAGTTCTGCAGTTTCAGAGGTGTCAGACATCTCCGGCGCTTGATTTGAATCGTCACTAATCTCAACAATTTCTTCTGCCCGGTCTGCACCATCTGCCAGATTTTCAACCGTTTCGTTTGATTTTTCTTCGTTCATTAAAACTACTCGTCTTACCTAACGGTAAGATAACCCCATTGAGTCTCGAACATCTTGCATAGTTTCTTTAGCCACATCACGCGCCTTTTCTGAACCTTCAGCAATAATACTGCGGACTAAATCTGGGTTTTCTTCAAATTCGCGGGCTCTATCTCTAAACTCCGCGGTTTCTTTCTTAACACAGTCCACCAGTGGTTGTTTGCACTCTAGGCAACCAATACCCGCAGAGGTACAGCCATCTTTTACCCAGTTTTTAACCTCTTCTGAGGAATAAACTTCGTGCAATTGCCATACAGGGCAATTTTCAGGGTTTCCTGGATCAGTTAAACGAACTCTCGCCGGATCGGTTTGCATCCGCTTAATTTTATTTTCTACATTTTCGGGGCTTTCGCGCATCTCAATAACATTATTGTAGGACTTAGACATTTTGTTTCCGTCTAACCCAGGCATCTTTGACACTGGAGTTAACAAAGCCTGTGGCTCCGGTAAGATAATTTTACCGCCACCGTCCAAGTAACCAATAAGTCGTTCTTTATCTCCAAGGGAAATACTGGCATGCCCTTCCACTAAAGCTTGTGCTTTAGCAAATGAGTCTTCATTACCTTCTTGTACAAAATCCCGTCGCAGATTATTGTATAACTTAGCGTTTTTCTTACCTAATTTGCTAACAGCCAACTCCGCTTTCTGTTCAAAACCGGGCTCACGTCCATAATAGTGATTAAATCGTCTAGCAATTTCTCGCGACATTTCCACATGAGGAACCTGATCTTGTCCGACGGGAACTGCTCCAGCCTTGTAAACCAAAATATCTGCGGTTTGCAATAACGGATAACCCAAGAAACCATAGGTACTCAAGTCTTTATCTTGAAGTTTCTCCTGCTGCTCTTTATAGGTGGGGGCTCTTTCTAACCAGCTCAGTGGTGTCAACATAGACAGCAATAAATGAAGTTCAGCATGCTCAGGAACTTTTGACTGTACAAACATCGTTGCGGAGCCTGGATTTACACCAGCCGCTAACCAGTCAATTACCATATCCCAAACTGACGCTTCAATTATCTGAGGATCGTCGTAATGAGTGGTAAGCACATGCCAGTCAGCTACAAAGAAAAAACACTCATGCTCATGCTGCAATTTAGCCCAATTCTTCAATACACCATGATAGTGACCTAAATGAAGCTTTCCGGATGGACGCATTCCAGATAAAACACGTTGATTTTGTAGGTTTAAACCACTCAATTTTTGTTCCTTGGTTACTTTCTCAATTTTCGAACCCTGCATTATAATGGGAGATGATAAGAGTTAATACTAATTCTCGTATTTATTTGATAGACTGCGGCCAATCGTACTGACTGATGGGTTTAAGCGCGCCGTGACAAAAAAGAAAGTAACTAAAAAGCAGGCTAAACCAATGTCTTCAGATGATAATTCTAAGGATATAAAACCAACTGAAGTGCAACTGGCCTCCTTTGCAAAAAAACTATTTGCTTGGATTTATGATCTGTTAGGGGCCCTCGGTATCTTTGTGCTCGCCCTAGTTGTCGGCCAAATTCTGCTTTACCTAGCAACCTTTACTTGGGTTGAGGATTTTAACCAAGTTTCACTGGAGGCGAGTAAAAGTCCATTTTGGGCGCTCTACCTATTTTTGACCGTTCAGTATTATTATGTTTGGTGCTGGGTCAAAGGTGGTCAAACGGTTGGAATGAAAGCCTGGCGTATCCAGTTATATCGAACCAATGGCGAGTTACTCAGTTGGAAACAGGCGTATGTTCGCTCGCTGTTATCCCTCGGTGGTCTTGCTAATTTCTGGAGCCTTGTTGATAAAGAAAAAAGAGGTTGGCACGACTATTACGCGGATACCAGAGTGGTTGAATTACCGAAAGATTTCTACAAGAAGAAACCGCAAAAACCGCTTATTTAACCTGT
>CAJQOL010000148.1 GCA_905479925.1 uncultured Kangiellaceae bacterium
TAAAAAACCTATATAAATCTTAAATTTCAAACTAACAGCCTATCTAAAGTAGGCGGTTTGAGCCATCAATAGTCCGAACCGTTAAACCAATTATGTCGCCTAAAAATCCGTTAACTGTTCAGCTAGAATTCAGATAAGGTAATTGATAATGCGCCGGTTGATAGATTAATCAGATTGATCATTATTTAATCGCTTAATAAAACTATCGATTTATTGAAACTTAATAGTTAAAGAATAAAAGAAACAGGTATAGCTATGTTCAAAATAATTAAGCCCTTAATACTTTCCCCATTACTACTTCTCGCCTGTTGTAATTTGGCGTCCGCTGCCTCAATCGATGATGATAAAGCGGAGAGTACGACTGACATTACCCCTGAAGAGCGTGGTTCAATTGAGCTAGGGCTAGTGATTGGTACTAGCGAGCTTTCTGTCAATAAAGCCTATACAATTTCCGGTGAAAACTATTCAACCGACTCTTTTAGCGTTGGGATAGAATTTGCCTACCGTTGGCCCGAAAACTATTTAATTGAAACCAGTTTTACGACAACCATTGATACTGATATTTTTGGCATCTCTGACAACTATCAGCTCTACCAATGGAATACCCTTGTTGGGTATTCTTTTCCGATAACAGAAAGAATCCGATTGATCCCTAAAGTAGGTTTTAGTCGTTGGGAATTAGATACCAGAGAAGGTGCTCTCTTTAATCCCGGACCTGAACTTTCGGTCGAGTTTAATGATACTGACTTTACCTATCAGCTGGGGCTCGAATTTCCCGTCTGGGAAGATCTTAATTTAGGAGTAACCTATGAAAATACTCGCTATAGCTTTGGAAAGATAGAGATTGTCAATTTAGGGTTTAGTTTTGAGTTCTAATATTCGTTTTCATCGTCTCGTAGCCTTTGATAAGCATTTATGATTGGAAGGAATTGGTACTTATTACCTAGTGCTTTTTTTTGATAGTGCTGGATAGTTTTGCGCCAATAGGTGATGTGTTGTGGGTTAGACCAATCCCACATTTTATCACCAACCGGGCTTACAACTTCATCTGCGTTATGAGAAACATAAATAATCTCATAAAAACGTCCGTTTTCCTCAACAATTCGTTCATCCAGAAGCCGGTAGCCAAAGTCAATTAATGCGCTTCTAACATGGTAATTGCCGTGTACCGAGCAAACAATTAAATCGAATGTGTCAGCTAAGCTTTTTCGTTTAAGTGACTCAATAAACTGGACAGTTTTGTCGCTACCAACACCAGCAATGATCACTAGTTGATCGCCTTGCTCCGGAATAACGACCTGATTCAGGTCCTTGCAGTAGATCTGCCATTGGTAACCTGTTTTTCTAAAAAAACGGGATAACTTTTGTCGCAAGCTATTGATCTGTTTTTCAAGCACATCGATAAAATAGACTTCATTCGCCACTCTTTTATCGAGTAACGCCATGCCTAATAATCCGTGATCACAACAACAATCCCAGATGCGAAAATAGGGTCTCTTTATGATTTCAACGATTTGATTAAGCCGGTGACCGATTTTCATTTTAAAACTCTGAATTATCCTTAAAATTTAACCTTTAAAGCTGGTAGTTTGCTTTTACTAACTAGCTCATTAAAGGCAGCAACTTCGTCCTTTTTGATTGCTGCTAATTTTGTTAATTCAGCATCAATTTTTTCGAATATTTCCTGTCGTAATTGGACAACCTGATCGGTTGGAGGATAATCACCAACTTCAACCTGCGATTTTATACCCATTAGCGAATTTAATAACCGTCCCGGAAAGTTCAATGGATCTTGACGACTTTGATTCTTGGTTTGGTAGAGCGACTTTTCAACCAACCCCAGTTTTTCCTTTAAAGATTTAGCAGCGTCTAAAAGATGTTTCTGCGACTCGTCTTTACTATCCAGGGACTGAGTTATCTGACCGATATTTTTGTAATAACCACGAATTTCCTTGATGCTCTCGGTAACCTGATTAATTTTGCTAGAAGTACTCAATAAAAAATCGAGTTGCGCTTTAAAATCAGCATCGCTGGTAGCCATACGTGGATCTTTGCCTATGCTAAAAGCGACCGTTTGAGACAGCTCGCCGAGTGAAAACTTGGCGGTATATTTGCCAGGTGAAGCCTTAACACCTCTTACTCCACCAGCCCATACGATCATTCCCTCAAAATCCTTAGCGTCTTGATAACGCATATCCCAAACAAACCGGTTGTAACCTTTATCTAACTCTAGCCGTTGACTATCTTCCGAAGCGTCTGTGCTGAACTGGTTAACCATTTGCTCTTTTTTATCGTAAATTGTTAATGTTAATGCTGTTGCCTGTTTCTGTTTTTTACTTTCTTTTTTGTCATCCTTTTCATCATTCCCTTTGGGTTTATTCCTTAACAAAAGGTCAAAAATAACACCGTTGGGGGCGTTAGTTCCGGCATTCCCTGGATTTCTGCTAACACCTCCCTGCAAGCGATAAGATTTACCTGGGGTATAGGCATGCAGCGCAATATCATTGTGAGACGGTCTATACTGTTGAATCCAACTCGTATCGTCCAGTAGCCAAAAGGAGCGTCCTTGAGTAGCAATAATTAGATCGTCTTCTTTGAGTGCAATGTCGGTAATCGGAACTATCGGTAGATTTTGTTGAAACGGCTGCCAGTTACGACCATTATTAAGGGATAAATAGAGGCCACTTTCGGTGCCTGCCCACAACATACCTTTTCGCTTTTTATCGGCACGTATCACTCTTGTGAAATGATTTTTATCAATTCCTTTAACTATTTTCTTCCAACTACGTCCATAGTTTTCTGTCTTATAAAGGTAAGGTTCAAAGTCGTCTAGTTTATAGCGAGTACCAGCCACATAAAGCCCACCTTTGTTAAACGGATCGATTTCTATGCTGTTAATTTGGGTCCACTTTGGCAAACCTCTTGGAGTAACATTTTTCCAATTCTTACCGTTGTCTTTAGAGATATGAATCAAACCATCATCACTTCCCGTCCAAAGCACACCTTTCTCATGGGTAGACTCTGCGGCGGCAAAAATAGTGGAGTAATACTCAACAGAAGTATTATCTTGGGTTATAGGTCCACCAGAAGAGCCTTGTTTAGACTTATCGTTACGGGTTAGGTCAGGACTTATCTTCTCCCAACTTTGACCTTCATTGGTGCTTTTAAACAAGTGATTCGCGGCTGTATACAACACGTTAGAATCATGCGGACTAAAAAATATCGGAAAATTCCACTGAAAACGATACTTTAAGGATTCAGCGCCTTTGCCCATCGGGTTATCTGGCCACACATCAATTAACCTTACAGACTCGGTATTGTGGTCAACTCGAGTCAAATAACCATCATACGAACCGCCGTAAACAATCTCAGGGTTTTCAGGGTTAGGCGCTAAATGGCCACTTTCGCCACCAGCGGTGCTTTCCCAATTTGATTCAGTAATGCGACTTCCTGACGAGCGATGATCAATTCTGACCGTCGAGTTATCCTGCTGGGCGCCGTATATACGGTAGGGGAATTGGTTGTCCGTTGTTACTCGGTAGAATTGCGCAGTCGGCTGATTCATATAGGTAGAAAAAGACCCGCCTCCATCTCGCGTAACCTGCGCTCCGCCGTCGTCGCCAATAACCATAACATCAGGATTTGTTGGGTTTATCCAAAGGTCGTGATGGTCTCCGTGAGGGGTTGCAATACTACTAAAACTATTACCTCCGTCTTTAGATTTCCAGAATCTAACGTTTAGAACAAAAACGGTATCAATATCCTTTGGATCCGCATAGAGACGTGTATAGTACCAAGCACGCTGCCTTAACTTGCGCTCTTGATTAATTCGGGTCCAGGTTTCCCCTGCATCGTCGGAACGAAAAAGTCCGCCTTCTTTGGCTTCAATCATGGCCCAAAGCCGCTCGCTATTAGCCGGAGAAACGGTAATACCATTTATCCCGATCGGCCCGTCTGGCATACCTTCATTTTCAATAATGTTAGTCCAAGTATCCCCACCATCGGTACTTTTCCAGAGAGCAGAGCCTTGGCCCCCGCTTTCAAGGCTATAAGGTGTTCGTATGACACGCCAGGAGCTCGCATATAATACCCGTGAATTGTTAGGATCCATGATTAGGTCAACGAAACCAACTTCATCATTTACATATAGAATTTTTTCCCAACTAGCGCCGCCGTCTTTAGATCTAAAAATGCCTCGCTGTTTATTCGCCCCAGATAAATGGCCCATTGACGCCACATAAACTAAATCGGGATTTTTAGGGTGAATACGAATTCGTGGAATACGATGACTATCGGTTAAACCAACGGATTTCCATGTTTTGCCTTTATCTAGCGACTTCCACATACCATAGCCATGGGAAACATTGCCTCGAACCGTCTTTTCTCCGCCGCCGACATAAATTACATTAGGGTCCCATTCACTAACCGCAACGGCGCCAATTGAACCACCGAAAAAGCCATCACTGATGTTGTTCCAATTACCGCCATTATCTTCGGTCCTCCAAACACCACCTCCAGCAGCGCCAAAATAAAAGGTATTGGGTTCACTTTCTACGCCGGTAACCGCCGCCGAACGACCTCCCCTGAACGGACCAATAGAACGAAATTCTGCTTTTTCGATTGCTTCGATGTTCAGCACCGACTTATCGGCATTTTTTGACAACGCCGAAAAACTCGTGGTTAAACCAATAATAAGAATGACAATACTGGCAAAAACTAAGTGTCGATTTGAAAAAACTCTAGTGGAAAGTGAAAGCGACATTTGAACTCCCTATGACTTTGAGGTTGTTATTGTTGGCTATTTTTACATCTGTCAGCTGCTCTTATACGCTTTTGTAGACTTATTTACAAATTAATCCGGGTAACTTGTGAGCGAGGATAGTCTATACTAAATCAAACGATCAATTAAAACGGCGTCGCCCTGTCAAGCAATGTGGCTTAGTAAACTTCATCCAATCGGAAAAATTAACTACCCACCTCGATTGGTAGCCACCACCTTCTGCTTTTTTATGTCTTGGCAGTTCTTAGGCACTAATCTAATCACTATAGAATATTCATGGATTATCATTCTTTGCCTACTCTGGCCAAACATTGCGGTTTTATTAACTTACCGCTCTAACAACGCAAAAAAACAAGAACGAATAAATATTCATGTTGATGCGCTACTTTCCACGATCTTTGTATTTGCCGTCCCCATATTCTCTTTTGCATCAACTATTTTTATCATCGTTGTCGCCAATGCTCTTTTTGTTGGAGCGTTTCGTTTGCTATCAACGGTATTGCTATCCATAATCGTTTTATCGCTTTCCCTGATGTTTGCCTTTCCATCTATTCAACTTCACGAAGAGCAATTCAAAACCGTCTTATCAAGCAGCATATTTATGTTGATATATCTCAGTTCATTTGCCGTAAGCGTCTATTACTTGACCAAACGTTTAATTAATCTCAACAAACACGTGAAAACACTTTCAATAACCGATCCTCTCACTAAATGTTTTAACCGACTATATTTTGACAATAACCTATCAAAAGAAATACAAAGAGCTAATCGATTTAAAAGTCCTTTGACCGTTGTTTTTGCAGACCTTGATCACTTCAAAAATATCAATGATCAGCATGGCCACCAAGCTGGAGATCAAGTACTCATTGAATTTGTGCAACTCGTTAACCGATGTATTCGAACAGATATTGACTGGATAGCTCGCTACGGCGGCGAAGAGTTTGTTATTGTACTGCCAAGTACCAGTGCAAAAACCGGAGCAATTGCAGCGGAGCGAATAAGAAAATATGTTGATGAGCATGAATTCTCTGTGAATAACAACACGCTCCACCTAAGTTGTAGTTTTGGGGTTTCGGAGATCGACTTTGAAAATGAGCAATCGGATATCCAGCGACTTACTTCTTGCGCCGACAAGGCGTTATATGTCGCCAAACAAAAAGGTCGCAACCGAGTAGAAATATTCTCTTAGCTTGGCATAACCATCTTCTACAGCGGTCAGACCTTTAGTATCTATTGATGATAAATGCTAGCCGCTGCAACAAAACCTTGCGGGACTAAGCTTCGAATCTTTGTCTCATAATGTTTAGCCAGCTTTTTGAATCCCTTACTTGTTGGATGTATTTCATTTGCCCAATCGCTCTTTACTAGCTGCTCGACTCTCAAGTCGATATAATGGAAATTGGGGTATTGTTGAGACAGCTCTAATAACATAGCGTTAAACAAATCCATAATAAAATTGATTACTTCAGCCTGCTGCTCTACGGGAATACCTTTCGCGTCAAGCGTTGGTTTAACCCAAGGTCCTGTAACCTTAAAGCCCAAGATTTCAAACCCTACATCGCTCGGAATAATCTTGCTATAACCGTGTGCCACAATGGGGCATTGAGTTTGATGTAGCTGAACTAGCTCAATAAGTTCAATATAACTCTGCTTTAGCTCATCTATTCTAGCGCTTGTTGTCGCGGCAACAACCCTTCCATGCGGACCTATACCAGTACCATCATCGGAAATATAATGAACCAAGTTTTCAGCAACCACATCGTTGCCGCCGCCAGAATATAACATCAACTGAAACTGGTTTTCCTTTAGCGCTTTTGTTAGCAACTTAAGCTGTCGACCATCCATCATATCATCGACTAACTCATCGCCGGCCTTCTCAAAATGACGAATATTAAACGAGCCTAATTCAGCAATGTGGTCATTTAAATCTTTACCGAAAGGATAACCAAACCATGAATCACCTTCACTCAAAATAGAGGGTGCATCTGGAAAATTTTTGAGGTCTTCTAAAAATTGAATTGAATATAGCCTAGAGCGATATCGCTTACCGGGCCCTCGACGTCGACTTTTGGTATTTTTCATTTGTACCTCCTTGACTGAGAAAAACCTGCAAATTTAAAGACACTAAATCATCTCTTTAACCTTTTTGACTATCGACTGATTTAATCATAATAAACCTGCCCAACACAATGATTTGATAACAAAAGCGCTCACACTATTGAATCACCGATAAAGATGGTAGGCCTTCTTGCTATAATTCTCGATTTTTTCAAGGTTGTTTTTTGACTAGAGCGCCCCCATCTTAGAGTGATAGGTTTGATTGGCACTAAGGAATAATAACGAAGAATCTAAATCAAATAACACTACCCGTAAAGGACATGGTGATCGCGTCGGAATTTTATCGACGAATGGGGTTTACCCAAATTGTTGAATCCCCTCACTACGCCAGATTCGAATGCAGCGAAGGTGGCTCAACCTTTTCGCTATCACTAAATCCAAACGAATTTGTAAACGGTGCGGTAATTTACTTTGAACATAAAAACCTGGACCAATTGGTAAAAGAGCTGGAGGCGAAAGGTTTTAAGTTTGCTCAGCAACCAACCGATGAGGGTTACTTATGGCGAGAGGCCATTTTGTATGACCCTTCCGAAAACAAAATTAAATTGTATTGGGCAGGCGAAAATCGATTAAATCCCCCCTGGAGAATTACCAATAAAGCGTAGAAAAGGATTGTTACCTGTATTGAC
>CAJQOL010000149.1 GCA_905479925.1 uncultured Kangiellaceae bacterium
GGCGATGGATATAAAAGTATACACTTAACAATGCAAAACCAGCGCCAGTTTGCTCCGCAGTTAATTGCGGCGTTAAACGTCCGCTTACCGGAAGCAATTCTTCAGTCACTTTCTAAACGACCCAATGACCGCTAAATTGCAGAACTTGCCACTCACTAACTAGCAATTCATGTCTACATCTGGCGATTTAAATCAAAGGTTCAGTCAGCTAAAACTCACAGTTTAAGCATTTTAGGGGCGATTCTTCTGCGCTCCAGTTTCATCCCTTGATCTCGATCAAATCCTAGTCGAATTGACCTTCCTATCCGCGTTTACTAGGCATATACTCAAGTAAAGTTACACTGGAGGGACTATGACTACATCGAAAACTGAAACACCTATTACTAACATCCAAGGCAGTGTCGACACGGATGAACAGAGCTCAAAAGAGGAACTACATGGCGGAGAGCTTCGTCATCATTTAGCGGTTATGCGTCATGACAAAGCTGCAATTGAGTCCAACTTCTTATCCGACGAATACCCCTACAAAGAAAGAATGAGCCGAAAGGTCTATGAGAAACAAAAGAAAGAACTCCAAATTGAGTTGTTAAAGGTTCAAAAATGGGTGAAGGAAACTGGGCAACGGGTTGTCATACTTTTTGAAGGGCGTGACGCCGCAGGTAAAGGGGGAACCATTAAGCGTTTTATGGAACACTTAAATCCTCGTGGCGCGAGAGTCATCGCGCTTGAAAAACCAACGGAAGATGAAAAAGGTCAATGGTACTTTCAGCGATATATTAAACATTTACCAACCGATGGTGAAATGACATTGTTTGACCGAAGCTGGTATAACCGAGCAGGGGTTGAGCGCGTGATGGGTTTTTGCAAGCCCAATGAGTATTTGGAATTTATGCGTCAAGTCCCACAGTTAGAACAAATGTTAACCCGAAGTGGAATATTGCTATATAAATACTGGTTTTCAGTCAGCCAAAAAGAACAACAAGCACGATTTGAGAAGCGAAAGACCTCTCCACTAAAACAATGGAAATTAAGCCCCATTGATATAGAGTCACTCGATAAATGGGATGATTATACCGAAGCCAAAGAAGCGATGTTTTTCTATACTAATACCGCCGACGCTCCTTGGACTGTGGTTAAGTCCGACGACAAAAGAAGAGCTCGAGTGAACTGCATGAAGCATTTCCTTAATTCGTTAGACTATCCCGATAAAAACGAACATATTGTTAAAGCGCCGGACCCCCTTGTTGTTGGCAAAGCGGCTACGGTTATTGAAAATGACGAACATATTCTCGCTAAGACGTTACACCCCAAACACGGGGAATAGATATTAGGTCTTAGTGGTTGAATCTTTTAGGGGAGCGTAAAGGCTCACTTTTTATTGGCTCTTGTCTTTATAGATTCTTTCTTATTAGCGCTTTTCTTTTTTGGCTCTTTTCTTTTTTGGCTCTTCGCGGCAAACGAAAAAGTCTTCCCTCTGTTTCTCTTTGTTAACACCAAAAGCCCTGAACCTTTCTGGAGTTTAGATCGTCTTTACTAAGCAATTGATGAAGGTAAAACGATTACAAAGGGGACGGGTTAATGAAAACACTGGTTAAAAAGCTGATACTGCTAATGATGGTACTTTTGGTTTGGTTTTATGTCATTGTTGATGGGCAAGATCTTAGTCCCCTGATACATGCAATGGAGACCGTAATTGGCACAAAAATGAGCTAGATTTGTCGATTGTTTTTTGAGGGTAAGGGAGGTAAAGTTACGTTCATGGAATTGCTAATAGTGAGAGTAAAGGTCAATGAAAATATATGGAGATATGCGCTCTGGAAATTGCTACAAACTAAAACTCGTTTGCGAGTTGCTATCCTTAGACTATCAGTGGCTCGACGTTGATATCTTAGCGGGAGAAGCTGCAACACCAGAATTCAAGCAAAAAAATCCTAATGCAAAAATTCCCCTACTGGAACTTGACGATGGACGACTACTATCTGAGTCTAACGCCATTATTAATTATCTAGCGGCGGGCTCTTCGCTTATTCCGACAGATAACTATCAGTTAGCTTTAGTGCAGCAGTGGCAGTTCTTCGAACAGTATAGTCACGAACCTTTTATTGCAGTAGCCCGTTTTATCGCTAAGTTCCTAGGATTGCCCGATGATCGCCGTGAAGATTTCGAGTCTAAACAAGCGGGGGGCCATAAAGCACTGGCAATCATGGAGATGCAACTGTCTAAGACATCATTTTTAGTCGGGGAGCAAATGAGCACGGCGGATATCGCCTTGTATGCCTATACTCACGTCGCCCATGAGGGAGGCTTTGAATTAGCGGGATATCCGGCGGTTACTAATTGGCTAAAACGCATAGAGGCTCAGCCTGGTTACGTACCAATGGTCTAAATTAATTTGTTTCAAGCACACCTTTTTGCCTGCTAATGATTGACGAGATGATTAAAGTTGCTTTTTTCTTTGTTGGTTTTTTTTATCTGCCATGATGCCGTTAGATAGATTGCGGCTGGTAGAATGAATGTAAAACCGAACAATATAAACAGGTGATAAAAACTAGTAGTGCTATTGGGATTGAAGGCAAATAGCTTCGATAGACTAATTGTCATAACTAGTAATAAGCAGAACACGATCGCAACAGTTTGACTCAATTTTAATAACTTTAACTTCGCGTCAAAGTGATGACCTGCCAGCTCTATGGCCTGTTGAGTTGTATCAAGCAAATTAAGCTTTGATTTTTTTCTGATTCGATAGGATATTATTGGAATTAATAAACCTCCAATGATGAAAAGCCCATGAATGATAAAGAACGACCAATAAAAACCTCTTAATTCATTTGACTCAACCCGCTCACCGTTGAACCCGATAGTCAAATATTGCGGAACAATTTCACTTGGAAAAAAAGGGAAAAAGTCACCAAAGCTGGAAGCCGCAGCAAGTAGAATGACAAAACCTATGAATAAATCGATGGCAAAACTTTTTCGGTCTTTGCTACTACGCATCTTTATAAGCGATGCATAGTCGGCTGGTTTATCAGTTATTTGAGTTTCACTTGTTTGACTATCGGTTTTCCATAGTTCGCTCAAATTATCCCAGTCTTCAGGTTTTTGCTCTTTTTGTGGTGGCTTCTTATCCATGGGTTACCTCATTAGTTCAGTTAATTTCTTGCGGGCTCTAACAAGACTCACACCAACATTGTTAGCTGTAAGTCCGGTAATACCAGCAATTTCTGGATAGCTTAATCCTTCTAAAGAAAGCGCAATTAGCTGGCGATAGTCAACTGACAATTTGCGAATACTTTGCTCTAACAATAGGCTTTGTTGTTGGCGATGATTGAAATCATATGGATCGGATTTATGGTTCAGTAACGGCTCATCCATTTCCTCAGTAGCTATGACCGTTGATGGCTCTTTGGTTTGTTTTCTAACATGGTTTAGACCGGTATTATGGGCAACCCGATAGATATACGTGGCTGAGCTGGAGTCGTTACGAAAGTTCTTTAGTGAACACCAAATGGCAAATAGGATCTCTTGATAGAGCTCTTTTTGACGCTCTGGTATAGCCTCGTAGGTAGCTGCCACGCGCCACAGAGCTTTATGATAGCTAGTGACTATAGTTTCAAATTGCTTGTTCAGAAATGACTCACAGAATTAGTTTGTTTAATAGTTATATTCGATTTAGTAACCTATTAGGCAAAACCATTACAAAAATAACCAATAAAAATTCAAACTGCCTCGACTCATCTAAAGAAACCTAAAAATTAAGTTTCTTTTTGAGTTCTACTTTTACGAAGTACAAGCTGATCATTGACTGAATAGTCACCGTAGCAATCGACAAATACCAGACATATTCAATTTTAAATTCCGACTGTTGGGATAACCAAATTGCTGGAAGTACAAACAATATCAGTCTTGTAGCCATGCTATAAAACGCCGGCCAGGTATTTCCCAGTCCTTGCAATAATCCTGAACAGGTAAATATCAAACCGGACGGAATATAATTGAAAGCGATCAGCTGTAAGAAGCCGACACCTATAAGCAATACGTCAGCGTCATCACTAAAAGCAGTGAGAAATTTTTCAGCGCCAATTAAACTAACGGTTGTTAAAACCGCCATTAATCCACTTACCATTAGTGCGGTATTGCGAAAAGAAAGCCTCACCCTCGCTGATAATTTAGCACCAAAGTTCTGACCTACTACCGCCGGTAACGCAAACGCTAGCGCTAGTGCCGGAACAAATATCGCTTGCATAACCTTTGAACCAAGTCCAAAACCCGCTTGAGCAGAAGGCCCAAAGCCTTGTATGACCCAATAGATAACCGCCATGTAGAAAAACATTAATAGAAACTCACCGCCAGCGGGAAAACCAATCGAAATGATTTTTTTCCAAGTGGCGGAATCGGGTTTCATTTGGCTTGTTGATACGCCAACATAACGTTCTAACTTTTGGAAGTAACGCCACATCAATAGCATCGCTATAAAAATTGATATTGAGCTGGCAAGTCCAGCTCCAGCAACTCCCATTGGTTCGCCGGTAAACCAACCAGCAATCAAAATAGGTGATAAAACGATATTGATGATTATACTGATCATTTGCACAATCATGGTTGGTTTAACGATACCGGTTCCGCGAAGTGCTGATCCCATGGCAACTAAAGCAAACTGCATTGCGAGGTTGGGAATAAACCAGTAAAGATAAATTAATCCTTGCTCAATGGTTTCTGGATCCGAAGAAATGCTTTCTAAATAGTCATCGGCCCACCAATAACCACCGATCAAAGTAAAAATACCAAGCGCTAGTGATAGTCCAATGGACTGGTTAAATAGATGGTTTGCCTCTTCACGGTTCTTACGGCCTACCGCTTGAGAAATGAGTGCAACGGTACCAACTCCCAGAATCTGAGTAAGGCCAATTACCAGAAAGGCCATATTTCCTGAGGCGTTGACCCCCGCTAGGGCAACTTTTCCCAACTGTCCAACAAAATAAAGATCAACTAAATAATAAATTGTTTGTACAACCATGCCTATAGCAATTGGTATTGCCATATTTATAACGTGTTTATTGACCGAACCTTTCGTTAAATCTTGCATAGAATTATTTGCGTTGATGCTGAAAGCGGTGAATACTAGCACAACTCGTGTAAATCATTATTCGACAATCGTCTATAGGCGCTTTAAATAGTTACTAAAGATGTATGTTCAGTCTATAAAGGGGTTAATAAATTGAGAGTACTACTTAACAAATTTTGTTTTTCAGTAAGCTTGGCGACTTGCTTGTTTGCTATGGTCGCTAGCGTTAATGCTTCAAACCAATCTCAGCAGCTTGAAGAGAAGTCCAAGGACGCAAGCGCTGCTAATTATACCGGAGCGACTAAAACCAAAAATAAAGATACGGTTTCAAGGAGTTTCTTGACTAATTTGAGTTCGCTTTGTGGCAAAAAATTTGAAGGTAAAACCGTTTTCCCGAGTGATCCCAACCACGACTTTGCCGGCAAGCAGTTAATCATGTTTGTTAAGGACTGCAGCAGCTCGCAAATAAGAATACCGTTTAGTGTCGGCAGCGATAAATCGAGAACCTGGTTAATTACTGCCACGGAAAATGGTTTACAGCTTAAACATGACCATCGACACGAAGATGGTACTCCCCATGAGCTAACCATGTATGGAGGTGATAGTGACCAAGTTGGAACACAATGGCGCCAGAGCTTTCCAGCTGATCAGCTAACCTATCAATTGGTACCAAAGGGAAAAACGAATATTTGGACACTGGAAATTGACCTAGAATCACAGACGTTTTGGTACCGGCTAACCCGTCACGGCAAAAAAAGGTACAGCGCCTCTTTTGATTTGAGCAAACCACTAAAATAACGCATTGAGTCTCAATAAGAGCGTAGAAACGGGAATTTGAGCAATAAATGGCATCCTTTGATGCCTTATTACACTCAAAATGAGATATTTTGGTTAAAAAGTAGCCATAGTTACTATATGATGAGAGAGCTTATTTAAAAATAACAACAAAATCACTGGAAGATGTAGCTTGCTCAGAACCTTACTTTTTGTACTATTGAGCGTTATTCCTGTCGTTGGCTTTTGTCAAAAGCCGGCTTACTTTGAGCGTGTCAAAAACGAAAAAGGACTCAACTCCAACTATATTCAAGATATTCTGCAACGTGATAATGGCTTTATTTGGATGGCTACATCCGATGGTCTAAGCCGCTTTGACGGTTATGAGTTCGTCAATTTTGTTGGTTCAAGTAATGTTAATAGTCTGCCCAGTTCTTGGATAAATACCATTTATGAAGACAGTCATGAGCGGCTTTGGGTAGGAACGGATAAAGGGCTAGCTCTTTTAAATAGTGATGAAATATCATTTACTCGATTTGAGAATGATCCCAATACTGAGTTCGGCTTGGTTGGTAATAGCATTTATTCTATTGACGAAGATACCAGCGGCACGCTTTGGGTGGCTACCAATTGGGGGATAAATCGATTTCGTAGCGAAACTCAAGATTTTGAGTTTATTCCAATTGAACACCCCGCAATTACTTCAAAGCCTCAAACACCTATCAATTTTATCTTAGCTGATAAATCGACCGAAAGCGGATTATGGATTGCTACCGAACAGAATTTATTTTTTTACGATCACACGACTAAAACCTTTTCATTGATTCAGCTTGATGGCCTACCCAAAAGCGTTGAATTGATGGCTGCGGATTTTGACTCGACGCGCAATATTTGGATCTCTACAGCGGAACACGGTGTATTCAAGTTTAACCCTTCATCTCAGCAGGTCACTCGCTATTCTTATGATGCCAACAATTCTAACTCAATTAGTACCGATTATACCTGGAATATTATGGTTGACCGTGAGGATAGGGTTTGGGTAGGTACATGGGGTGATGGACTTAATAGGATTAACCCAGAAACCAATCAGGTAACCAGGTATCGACATGATATGGCGGATGAAAGAACGATCCCGAGTAATCTAACCACAGACATTATTCAAGATAGCACGGGGCTTATTTGGGTAGGTACTTACAATGGTATTGCACATTTTCAACCTTACCAAGTGGTGGAAAACTTTCGTCCAATACCTTTTAAGAAAAATTCGCTCAGCAGTGAAATGGTTTGGTCGTTTGAGGAATCGAAAGAGGCTATTTGGATTGGTACTACCGAAGGCCTTAATCGGCGAGAAAAATCAAACGGCAATATAACCCGTTTCTATACCGGTAATAATCAAGACTCTGAAAATTACACAACCGTTTGGACAATGAAAAAAGCGCCACAGGATAATCTTTGGTTAGGTACAGAATATGGCCCTGCTTGGTTCGATACTGCTAGCAATGAGCTGAGCTATTTTTATGAAATCATCGCCAAGGAAAGCTTGACGGAAAGTCAGGTCAAGTTATTAAAAAAGCCAGTGTGGGCGCTACTCGTCGAGAACGAAACTTCCATTTGGGTTGGAACCAATGATGGCTACTTTTATCTTGTAGATAGAAAATTAGGAGTGCTGACGGATTTTTCCGATGCCCTCAAAAATAACTTGGGACAAAAAAGTGGTTTAGAGCTACTAAATATCGTCAAAGATAATGACCTAAATTTTTGGCTTTCTACTACCACAGGGTTACATTTTTTTAATAGCGAAAGCGGCCAGTTAACGCATGCTACATTAACTGATGGCTCTCTACCTTTAAAGAATGAGTGGATTTATACCATGGTAAAACATAGTAATAATCGATATTGGATAGGAACACAAAAATTAGGATTAATGTTAATTGAGCTAAATAACAATGCCAGTATAAAACAACTCATTCATATTGATGAACGTATAGCCAATATGAATGATCGAGGGGTTTATTCTATATTTCCCGTTAGCCAAACCCTACTTTGGTTTAACGGAGTAAAAAACATGTACGAATACAATATAGAAAAAAAAGAACTTAAAAATTTTGGCAGTGAAGCCTTTTCTCCCGAAAATCATTTTCATGAAAGTACACAGTTTATAGACTCAGAAGGTTATATTTATTCCGGAAGTAGTCGAGGCGCAAATCGTTTTAAGATTGAAGGCTTTAAACGCGTAGAAGAAGAACGCTGGAAGATTCACCCTAAACTTGTTTTTACCGAAGTTGAAAGTAACTCGTATTATATTTCATCAGCGAAAAGGGAAAATCTATCCGGCGAAAATAATAATGCCAAGCAACCGTTAGCCATCGATAAGCCTCTTTTCAAAACAAGCAAAATCACACTGCCCTATGACCAAAATATGATAACAGTTAGGTTTGCGGCTCTAAACTATGCGGTTTCCCAAAACTCAAAATATGCTTACCGCCTTGTAGGAATTAACGAACAATGGATTGACCTTAAAGAACGCAGAGAGGTTACTTTAACCAACCTAACTTCGGGGAGTTATCGTATTGAGGTCAAGGCTACTGCTGGTCGTTCCGCATGGAATAATAATCATGGAATAATGAATTTTGAGATAGAGACAGCATTCTGGTGGTCAGGTCTGGCTTATAGCATTTATTTTCTAATAGTTTCTTTGTTTGCATACTACGGTTATCGAGCTTGGCAGCGTCACCTGATAACTAAGTACGCATTATTGAAAACTGAAGACAGTCTCGACCAAGCGCTGTGGGGCAGTGGTGACGAACATTGGGAGTGGGATTTAGTGACTAACCATGTTACTTCTAAAAACCGCTTCACAAGCTTTGAGCCGATTAGAAACTTGTCTGCAGGAAAATTTAAAAATGAATGTAAAACCATTCATCCCGACGACCTCGCTGAAGTCAATAGAAGTTATGACCGTATCGCTTGCGGTAAAACCCAGTCGGTTGAGCTGCACTATAGACGAAAAACTCGCCACGGACGTTGGGTATGGCTTTTCGACCGAGCAAAAGTCTGCCAAACAAATAACAAAGGCAAACCCGTCAGACTTCGTGGGACTACTCGAAACGTCGATGAACAAAAAAGAACCGAGCTAACGAATCTTTTATTGGCCTCGGCATTTAAAAGTACTAGCGATGCATCGGTAATACTCGATGCTGACTTTAAAATGGTGTCGATTAATCCTGCGATGATTAGAATCACTGGTTATGATCAAAGTGTGGTCGGGGAGCCTGTTAACCGCAAATTGATTAGTTCCAAGAAAAATAACCGAGATGGGCAGGCTTTCTGTGAGCTAATTGTCGAAAGGCTTTCGTCTCAGAATTTCTTCAGAGGGGAAGCTTGGATCATTAAATCAGACAGAAAAAAGATACCGATAGATCTGAGAATTGCTCCAGTCAATCAATGGGATAATAAAAATCAGCATTATATTGCGACTTTAACGGATATCGAATATCGAATATCAGCGGAGCAAGAACTTAAACGCTTGGCTAATTTTGATAGTTTAACTGGCCTTGCCAATCGGACTCAACTATATCGTCAGCTTAGTTATGGAATTTTGCAGGCTGATCGAGATAGACGCCATCTATCCGTTTTATTTATCGATTTAGATCACTTTAAAAACATTAATGATAGCTTAGGTCATAGTGCTGGAGACTTATTGCTGCAGTCGGTGGCGGAACGCCTTAAACAGTGTGTAAGAAGAACCGATGTTGTTGCTAGACTCGGTGGTGATGAGTTTACTATTGGGGTACTAGGAACCGACACTATTGAAGATGTAGTCATAGTTGCACAGAATATCTTAACGGATCTATCTCGGCCGTTTAAGCTCGCCGACAATGATGTAGTGATTAGTCCAAGTATCGGAATTGCAATTTACCGTGTAGATGGAAATGATGTTGAAACCCTATTACGAAATGCCGACATTGCGATGTATCACGCAAAAAACAACGGCAGAAATAAGTACGAGTTTTTCACCGAAGCGATGAATGAACGGTTGATTAATCGAATTGAATTAGAGAAAAGAATTAGACGTGCTTTGCAGAGCGACGAGTTTGTCTTACATTACCAACCAAAATACTCAACCTCTGAACAAAAGATAACGGGGTTTGAAGCGCTGGTGAGGTGGGTTGATCCTGATCTAGGAATCATTTATCCCGATAACTTTATTCCTACAGCGGAGGAAACCGGTTTAATAATACCGCTCGGTAAGCGAATTTTAGAATTGGCCTGTCAACAAATCAAAGAATGGCAAAAACTGTACGACGGTGAATTAAGTTTGGCGGTTAACTTATCGGCAATTCAGTTTGGAGATAAAGCGTTGTTGCCCTTGATTCAGCAGCTAATTAATGATTATGGTATTTCCGCATCGAACCTTGAGCTTGAAATTACAGAAAGTGCACTTATTGAGAATATGGACTATACAATTAAAACTCTAACGGCATTACGCGCATTAGGGGTCCATTTATCGTTAGATGACTTTGGAACGGGATACTCTTCGCTCAATTATTTAAAACAGTTTCCAATCAATACGCTTAAGATTGATCGCTCATTTATGCGCGAAATTGAAACACAAGAACGCGACGCCAAAATGGTAGCGTCGATTGTCTCTTTGGCCCATAACTTGGATATTGAGGTGGTAGGTGAGGGTGTGGAAACCCAAGCTCAACTGGATATGATGAGCGACTTTCATGTAGAGCAAGTACAAGGCTTTTTCTTAAGCAAACCCGTTGATGTTAAAACAGCAGAGCAGCTAATTCGAGAGAATAATTCGCGGGAATAGTTTGCGAGAATAGTTTGCGAGAATAGTTTGCGATAAAAATTCTTGGCCATCAATATCAATAGATGAGTCCGTTGTACATTATTTGTCAGAGGCTGCAAGCTTTAAAATTGCTATCCGTTTATAGAATACCCCCCTTGTATTAACGTCTTTAAAATGACGAGCCTGGCTGCGTTAAAAATTCCTCTTCTTGCTTGGTGGATCTTCTACCTAGAACTTTGTTTCTATGCGGGTAGCGACCAAACTGACTTATTATATCCCTGTGACGAATTTCGTAATCATAATTATCTTCCAATCCGGGTTGAGAGAACATCTGTACCGCTTGTTCATGAATGATCAAAGATTCTGAATGCATAAGGGGCATATACAAGAACTTTCTTTTGTCTGTTGTTAACTGTTGGTCAAGCTTGCGCATAATTGCTGACTGAGTAAGTGCAACCGCCAAACTATCAAATTCAAATGCTTTGGGTGAATCACGAAACATGTTTCTAGAAAACTGATCTAGAACGATAATTTCCGCCAAACAGCCTTCGGCTGTTTCTCGCCACTGAAACAATTCATTTTGAATAGCCGATTCATAGACAGCGTTAAAACGTTGACCTATTAACTGGTCAAAAGAGTCACTTTTTTTAAACCAGTCCTTAGGGGGAATTTCACTAAACCAAAAGCTAATTATATCTTGGTAGGTTGTGTTCATTTTTTATCTCTCCAATTTTTCTTTCAAGATTTTTCTATCTGAGCTTTTCTATCTGAGTTTTCCATTTGATTTTTTCTATCTGGTTTTTTGCTACTTTTGTCTAGGTAGAGTAAAAGTGGTGGCAGTAGTAAAAAGTCGACGATTAAGGCGAAAACTAAAGTAATGGCCATTAACATTCCAATGGCCGCCGAGGTATTCATGTGTGAAACTGCCAGCACGATAAAACCGCTGGATAAAACAATGGTTGTTGTGAGCAGAGCCAAACCTACTCTAGAAAAGGTGGAAACCACCGCTTCGGCGGCGGATTTTCCGGCCTGTTTGGCTAGTTGATATTTGTGCAAGAAGTGAACGGTATCATCAACAACAATGCCTAAGGTTGAGCAGGCGACTATCGACAACGAAATATCGACATAACCGAAATTTAAGCCCCAAAATCCATAAGCCATGGCCGCCGGTATAATATTAGGCACTAGGCTGATAAGTCCTAATTTGACCGAGTTCATTACAAACATTAATAAAGCTGAGATGCTAATAAGAATCAATAATGTACCACTAAGTAAACTGACGATATTACGTTGGGCAATATGGGCAAAAACCATACCCAATCCAGTTGCTTCGCTAGTTCTGATTGAAGGCGCATTAGCCTTTAGCCAATTTTGCGCGGCTTGATCTAAAGCAAGCAACTCATCGGAACCCGAGTCTTTCACCGATACTGAAAAACGAGATGCCGTTTGATGAATGGTTACCAGGTTATTCAAACCAACACCTTGTGGTAGGCCTATTTCATAAAACAATAGGTATTGGGCTGCTTGTTGGCGAGTTTCTGGAATTGTATAGCTGCCTTCAGAGTCGTTATGCATGACTTTGTTCAGTGACTTCATTAGCCCACTTAACGAGTTTGTATTAACGACTTTTTCTTGACTCAAGAACCAACTTTCAAATTGGTCCATTTGCGTTAAGTAACTGGGATCAAAAATACTCAAGCCTTGGGACGGGCGCAGCGAATACTCCAGACTATTTATACCGGTAAGGCGACCGTCGATACGATTGACTAATTGAACGATTGGAAAGCTATCGTCAAAATATTTTGCCCAGTTATCGGTTAATTTTATATTACTAATAGCGCTAGAAAGAGCCACAACAATTATTGAGACAGCTAAAAGCAGACTCTTTTTGTGATGAATAACAAAGTGTGCAAAGTTAACGAATAGCGTCTTACGGGATTGATGGGTTCTTGGGGCGGTTATGGGCAAAACAAGCATGAGGCAGGGTAGTAGAAAGAGGCTAAAAATTAATGCAAAGAAAACACCTATTGCGACCATGTTACCTAAATCTTGATAGGGGGGAGAAGAGCTAAAATTTAACCCTAAGAAGCCAATGATGGTAGTCACACTAGTTAGCAGTATTGGCATGAAGTTGATTTTTAGACTGTTGCTTATCGCTGTCGTTTTGCATTGACCGGTATTTGATAGTTGAAAAAAGGTCACCAGTACATGGACCGAATCTGCGACCATAATAGAGAGTAAAATACTCGGTGCGAAACCGGCTATGGGAGTAAGCACTGGGTCTGTCCAGCCGACAACGCCAAAAGTAGAAATTAAGCAGGTCGAGATTAAGACGAAGATGGCCATAGAGGCCATAAAACTTCGCAAGAAAATCAAAAGGCCGATAAAAATTAAACTATAGCTTAGCGGTATCAAGGTTGTCAGATCGGCTTTTACGGCGTTAGCGAGGGTCGAATTAAACGCGGTTGAACCACCATTGTCGATGCTGAAGTCAGGGTATTTTTCTCTAAGGTCGTCACGTATTCTTATTAGCTTTTTAGTGATATCAATGGAAATATTGGCTTGTTCTTTTGGAAGCTGCATATTAGCCACCACCACGGTTATTGTGCCGTCTGCGCTAACCATTGATTTAACTAACCGCTTTTCTTGTAATGCGATCTCCCTTATCTGATTAATTTCTGATGCTGAATACGCTGTTTGTGATGGCACTAATGGGTTGGAAACAATTTCATCATCAACCGAGCTTAGGTGCTGATAGTTTGCTAAGGAGTTTACTCGGTATACGTGCTCAACTAACCAAAGCCGCTCGGTAATTTCACTAAGCAAACGAAGCCCGTCGTCTGTGAATATATCCCCCTGTTTCGCGGTTATGACGATAGTGGCAGAATCAGACTTTACATAGTTATCCTCAAACTGCTCAAAAGCGATAAGTTGCGGATTATCCTTACTGAGGTAAACTCTAAAGTCATTGCTAATGGTTAAGTTTAAAATGCCGGAAGAAAGCAGCAGGATTGTTAAGGTAAAAAAGATTAGTATCGAGCGAGGCCGAGCAACAACCCAGTCAATAAGACGGTCTCGACGTTCCGTTAGGTAGAGGCGATTATTACTTTCTATTTTTTCTGGGGCAGTCATGTATTGTGGTTTTTATGTCCTTAACAACACGGTTTGGATGGTAATTGATTACATAACCTACATAGTATCAGTTAGTACAATTATAACGAAAAAATACACAGTTTAAGCAACGATAGCTTGCTGTCATCATAAGAGATATAGGGTCATTATGGCTAGTATTTTAGAGATAAAGGAATTAACTAAGCGTTTTTCTGACAATGTCGCTGTGGACGGTGTCAGTTTTTCCGTCAACAAAGGCGTTTGTTTTGGATTACTGGGCCCTAACGGTGCTGGAAAAACGACAACCATTGAAATGATGGAAGGTATTCTACCGCCAACTTCAGGTGAAATAAGTTACCAGGGAAGAGGTATCGATAATGCGTATCGCGAAGATGTTGGAATTCAGTTTCAGCACACGGCTATTCAGGATTTCCTAACCGTTGAAGAAACCCTAAAACTTTTTATTAAGTTTTATAAAAAATCTCTGCCTATTGAGCAACTGATAGAAACCTGTGCACTAGAGTCTATTCTTAATAGAGATACTCGCAAGTTGTCTGGCGGACAAAAACAACGTTTGTTATTAGCGTTAGCAATTCTCAATGATCCTACCATCGTTTTTTTAGATGAACCAACTACCGGGTTGGACCCTCAAGCGAGAAGAAATTTCTGGCAACTGATTGACCGAATTAAGAAACAGAATAAAACCGTGATTTTAACCACTCATTATATGGATGAGGCGGAGTCGCTTTGTGATGAAATTGTGATCATGGATAAAGGCAAAATTATAGAACAAGGTGCTCCGCAAACATTGCTTAGTAAGCATTTTGAAGGGGTGATCCTGAGCCTACCAAAACAATTGGTTGAAGCACTTACCGCCAGTGGTATAACGTTTACGGAAAATAATAATAGGCTTGACGTGCTTACTGAAGACGTCGAAGAGTTGATTAGAAGCTTGTTAGATAAGAAGTTACCGCTCGATGGGATGCAAATTAGGTCTCCTGATTTAGAGGATCTATTTATTAAGTTAACCGGCCATATGTTAAGAGGGTAGTCAAGGTGTTAAAACGAATTTTAGCGATATTAAATGCCAGAAATATTGAGTTTGTTCGCGACCGCAGTGCCATGGCTTGGAGTTTTGTACTACCAGTTTTTTTGTTGGTTGGTTTTTCATTTATGTTTGGCGAAGAGGGTAAACAGTTATACAAGGTTGGGTTGCTTGATTCGGCTGCTATGATCGAGTCGAAAGAAAATGCAAAAAGGACTGAGTCGAAAGAAGATGCGGAACGAGCGAGCCAGTTCGAGCTCAACACAATTAACACTAAGCAGCAGCAAAGTGCGTTTACATCGCTTAAGTACATATCTTGGGTAAACTATAAAGAGCAACAAAAAGCCATTCTTATGGTTGACCAACATAAGATAGACTTACTGGTGGATTTTACTAAAAAACGATACTGGCTTAATAGTACCTCCGCCAACGGTTATATGGCTGAAAAACTGCTGCTAGCCTATCACCCTGATTTTCAATCGTCTCAAACAAGCGGACGAGCGGTACGCTATTTAGACTGGGTTATGCCTGGCATTTTAGGGATGAATATGATGTTTAGTTGTTTATTCGGCGTCGGTTATGTGATTGTTAGGTATCGTAAAAATGGGGTATTAAAACGTTTTCAGGCAACACCATTATCGGCGTTTGAGTTTTTGTCGGCACAGGTATTGTCGAGATTACTGATTGTCATGAGCGTCACTACAATCTTGTTTCTTGGCTGCAATTGGTTGTTTGACTTCTATATTTTGGGTTCCATGATAGACCTATTTGTTATCGCGTTACTTGGCGCGTCAAGCATGATAGCCCTGAGTCTTATGATTGCTGCTAAGTCTCAGAGTGAGGAGCTTACTGGCGGGTTGTTGAACTTTTTCTCATGGCCAATGATGTTCCTGTCGGGGGTTTGGTTTTCTTTGGAGGGAGCTATGCCCTTTGTACAGAAAGTTGCGGATCTGTTTCCTTTAACCCATATGCTTAAAGCCGCCCGAGCAATTATGACCGATGGTGCATCGTTAGCGGATGTCCAAGGTCATATGCTTGTTTTATCACTAATGACGGTTGGTTTTCTTGCATTAGGAAGTCTGATGTTTGATTGGGGGAGTGAAAGGACCTAAATTCGGAGCCGGTTTTGTGCGCAATAAGCCATTTTAGAGATAAAGTGTGAAGATTTCGCTGAATTATGAGCTAATTTTAACTAATATTCGTATACGCTAGACATTTTTATGAAGATTTAGAGTTGGTTAAAAATCCATAGAAGTGGTTGAAAATGCTTAGAGAACAAATTTTCTAAGGATACAGTAATAATAGATTGAAGAGGTTACCAGTATGAAACGAGCGCATTTTGAGACTAAATTAAAAGGCTCTAAGCCGATCCTTAACCGGATAGGTCAAGTAGGTGTCACCCTAGGCCTGGCATTTTTGGTTGGTTGCGGTGGTTCAAGCAATGATGGTGCCGCTGATTTTGAAGGCGAGCCCAGCTGGTCTTTAAATGTTTTTGAAGATGAATCCAACTTTAAGAATTTTTGTGAAAATCCAAGAACCGGTTCTGACCTAAATGGCAACGCGTTTCCTGATAGAAATGGCTCTACATTGCTAGAGAACCACTGGTTAAGAGCTTGGAGTGATAATACTTACCTTTGGTATGATGAAATTGTTGATAATAATCCAGCTAATTTTTCGGATACCGATTCTTTTTTCGACCAATTGAAAACTGTTGCAATCACTAGCTCTGGTCAACCTAAAGATAAGTTCCATTTTACCTACGACAGTGCAGAATGGTTACAACTCAATCAAGCGGGGGTTTCCGCTGGTTACGGAGCAGAATTTGCAATCATACAGTCGTCACCGCCACGTCAAATTGTGGTGGCTTTCACTGAACCTAATTCGCCTGCAACAGCGGTAAACCTTATGCGAGGAGCAGAAATACTTGAAATTGACGGCGTGGATGCGGTTAATGGTGGAACGCAGCAGGATGTTGATGTACTAAATGCCGCTTTACGACCTTCTGCCATCGGCGAGAGTCATGAATTTGTAATTCGTGAGGCGGGGTCAACGGAAACCCGAACTATTACTCTAGCTGCAGCGGAAATAACCGCTTCTCCTGTTCAAAATGTCGGTACGGTCGATACAGAAACTGGCCGCGTTGGTTATATGTTGTTTACAACCCATATTGCTACCGCTGAAGAGCAACTTATTGACGCCGTTAATCAACTGAGCGAAGCCAATATCGATGACCTAGTACTCGATCTTCGTTATAACGGTGGCGGTTTGTTAGCCATTGCTAGTCAGCTGGCCTATATGATTGCCGGTTCAAATATCCCTGATAACGCTGCTTTTGATGGACTCATTTTTAACGATAAACACCCCAACGTAAATCCTGTTACAGGGCGCAGTCTATCTCCAACTCCGTTTTATGATGAAACCTTAGGCTTTTCGGTTACCGAAGGTCAGTCTTTGCCAACGTTAAATCTAAATCGTGTATTTATTTTGTCAACCGCGGGAACTTGTTCGGCGAGCGAAGCGATTATCAACGGTTTAAGAGGAATAGATGTAGAAGTCATTTTGATCGGTTCAACAAGTTGTGGAAAGCCTTATGGCTTTTATCCAACGGATAATTGCGGAACAACTTATTTTACGGTCCAATTCCGTGGCACTAACGATAAAGATTTTGGTGACTATTCAGACGGATTCTCCCCAGCAAATTCAACCGGTACCGTGGGTGAGGTTATTCCAGGTTGCGCCGTCGAGGATGATTATAGCCGTCAATTAGGTGATGCCCTTGAAGGTCAATTTAAAGCTGCATTAGATTATAGAGTAACGGGATCATGTCCTGAACCAACATTGAAACGCTTAAGTGCGGAATCGAAAAGGGATAATAAATCAGCAATTGAAACTATTTCGCCATTTATGAAGTCGATCATTCTTGAAAATAAGCTTCGTAATCAACAGGGTCGATAGGCGATGATTTTTGTTAGAAAATTATTGGCGAGGGTTTCATTGGTTGGTTTTGCGATGTTTTTGTTGGGTTGTCAGTCTTTTGGAGAGCAGACAGCCATTCCGGCAATAGTCGCAGAGCCTAACGAAGCAGCTATGACTGAAATAAAAGGGGCTATTAAACAAGCCCTTAATTCAGACGAGATAATGTTTGCCTCTGAGGTGTTTACCGAACGAAGTATTCTGGCAATTGATAAATCTGCAGGCCGTGCGATCGATAAGCCAGATGCAATGGGGCGAGTAATGGATATGCCTTATCGCTTCCAGTTGTTAAAAAGCGGCGATAGTTGTTTGCTTCAGCAGTTGGATACCGATAAACGTTGGACGCTTACCAAGGTAAAATGCAAAGCTGAGAAGTGATAACAATATCCAACACCAAAAAAAACCGAGTAAGTACTCGGTTTTTTTGTTTTAGAAATAGTCAGTTAGGACTTTATTCTTCAGTATCCGGAACGAATACGTAACCAATTCCCCATACCGTTTGAAGATAACGAGGTTTCGCTGGGTCATCTTCAATCATGCGGCGCAAGCGTGAAACTTGGACATCAATACTTCTTTCTAACGCACTGTAATCTCTGCCGCGCGCAAGGTTCATTAACTTATCACGTGACAACGGCTGTCTTGGGTTCGTCACCAGCGATTTAAGAACAGCAAACTCGCCGCTAGTTAGAGTCATAGGAACACCATTCTTGCACATTTCACGAGTCGCAAGGTTTAAGGTGAACTCTCCAAATTCGACCATTTTTTCTTCGCCGCTTGGAGCCCCTGGTAACTCGTTGGTTTTACGTCTAAGTACAGCCTTAACTCTCGCTAGTAATTCTCTAGGGTTAAAGGGTTTGGCAAGGTAATCATCTGCACCAAGTTCAAGGCCGATGATACGGTCTACATCGTCTCCTTTGGCGGTTAACATAATTATTGGAATATTATTATCATTACCGCGAAGTCTGCGACAGATTGATAACCCATCTTCCCCCGGTAACATTAAGTCCAGGATCATCAAGTGGTAATTTTCTCGCTCAAGAAATCGGTCCATTTGCTCCGAGTCGGCAGCGGCCTTAACAATGAAGCCTTGCTCCTTGAAATAGCGCTCTAGCAGACTTCGAAGTCTAAGATCATCATCCACTACTAGTATTTTTTGCGTTTCTTCACTCATTCTTAGCTCCTGGAGTTTGTTGCTCTTATTCTAATGCTGAGGTCATATTTAAGAAGTGCCTCTCAAAATAAACCTACCACTTTTCTAAATTGCGCAATCGCTTTATGGGCACGAGATTACTATTGTGGCTGAATAAGCGATTGAAAAGCAAAACAAATTTGTTGAAGAATTGTTACAGAGTATAACCCATTTTTTTCGAGACTCAATTTTATTAGTTTTAATCGACTATTGTTTAGCGGTGGATAGTTTTTTTTGCAGGGATAAAATTGACAGTTTCTGCTGCTGGTTCGCTTCGGTAGGCCGGTATTGTTCTACATTAAAGGTTGCGATTATCTCAGCGCAATCGATATTCATCATGTGTTAACTTGTCATCAAAAGACTGGTCTAATGCGTGAACTGAAACGTGCAATTATAAGTGGAACGGGTATATAATCGCGGCGAATGCTAAATCGTCGAATAGACCTTCACATATACCTGCCATTTAGGCGTTTCATTAGGACCACAAATGCTCAATATTTCTCAGCAAATTGCAACGGAACTATCCGTCAATGAAAAACAAGTTGCCTCAGCTATTCAGTTATTAGATGAAGGCGCTAGCGTTCCTTTTATCTCACGTTACCGAAAAGAAGCAACCGGTGGACTTGATGATACTCAAATGCGAGATCTCGAGGAACGTTTGTCTTACCTTAGAGAATTAGAAGATCGCCGTGCCGTTATCATAAAGAGTATCGAAGAGCAGGATAAGATGACGCCTGAACTAAAGCAAAGCGTTGTATCTGCGTCTACAAAAAGTGAACTGGAAGATTTATACCTGCCCTATAAGCCTAAGCGTCGCACTAAAGCTCAAATTGCTCGTGAAGCCGGATTGCAGCCTTTGGCTGAGTTACTCCTGCAAGACCCAAGCACTAAGCCAGAAGAGGCTGCCTCAGACTATTTAAATGAGGAGTTCAAGATTGCAACGGTTAAAGATGCATTGGATGGGGCGAAACAGATTATTATGGAGCAGTTTGCTGAAAATGCGCTGTTACTGTCAGAAATTAGAAGCTATTTGTTAGAAAACAGTTACGTTAAGGCTTCAGTATTAAAAGGCAAAGAAAAAGAAGGACAAAAATTTGCCGATTATTTTGACTATTCTGAGCAATTCAGCAAGATTCCATCCCATCGAGCGCTGGCGCTTTTCAGGGGAAGAAACGAAGGTATCTTATCGATTGAACTGATTGTCGATGAGAAGCTTTTAAAGGACGATACTGCGAGCAATTACGCGCAATACCTTATCGCTAAACATGGGCTTATTAAACACCAAGGGCGTAATGCAGACGATTGGTTACAAACCGTTGTATTGTGGACTTGGCGTGTAAAACTACACAGCTTCTTTGAAACTGAATTATTAGGGCAGCTTAGGGAGCGTGCAGAAACTCATGCGATCGGCGTCTTTGCTAACAATATGCGTGATTTGCTTATGGCTGCACCTGCCGGAAACTTCGCGACCATGGGACTTGACCCGGGTTTAAGAACTGGTACCAAAGCGGTTGTTGTTGATGGCACCGGAAAGCTGTTAACCCAATCAACCATTTTCCCCCATGCGCCACAAAAGCAATGGGAGCAATCGCTTAAGAAGCTTGAAACCATGTGCGAAATGCATAAGGTTAAATTGGTCAGCATTGGTAATGGTACCGCATCTCGCGAAACCGATCAGTTGGTTGCGGAACTTGAAAAGCGTAACCCCAAGTTAGGCTTAAGACGTATTGTTGTCAGTGAGGCAGGAGCTTCCGTTTACTCGGCATCACGGCTAGCGGCGGAGGAATTTCCAGATCTTGATGTAACTTACCGCGGTTCAGTATCAATTGCACGTCGATTGCAAGATCCGTTAGCGGAGTTGGTAAAAATTGAACCCAAAGCTATCGGTGTTGGCCAATACCAGCATGATGTCAGCCAGAGTCAACTAGGAAAGAGCCTAGGTAGCGTTGTAGAGGACTGTGTAAATGCGGTTGGCGTAGACTTAAATACTGCTTCAGCACCGCTGCTGACCCATGTATCTGGTTTAAACAAGACCTTGGCCAATAACATCATAAAATACCGTGAATCGAATGGGCGATTTGTTAATAGAAAACAGCTTAATAAGGTTGAAAGACTTGGACCTAAGGCTTTTGAGCAGGCGGCGGGTTTCTTGCGAATTACCGATGGCGATAATCCGCTTGATCGTAGCGGTGTTCATCCTGAAACCTACACGATTGTTGAAAGTATGTTGGCTAAAATTACCGGTGGTATTGATGAACTAATGGGTAATAGCCAAGCTTTGAACAAGCTCGATGCCAAAGAATATATTTCTGAAGAGTTTGGGCTGCCAACTATCGATGATATTTTGAAAGAGTTAGATAAACCGGGCAGAGATCCTCGTGGACAATTTAAAACCGCCAAGTTTAAACAAGGCGTTGAAACGCTTGCTGACCTGAAACCGAAAATGGCGTTAGAAGGAACCGTGACTAATGTTACCGATTTTGGAGCCTTTGTTGATGTTGGTGTTCATCAAGATGGATTAGTTCATATTTCATTAATGAGCGACAAATTCATTTCCAATCCGCGAGAGGTTGTGAAGACCGGCGATATCGTTAAAGTGCATGTTATTTCCGTTGATCAAAAGAGAAAGCGAGTTAGTTTATCGATGGTTGGACCGCAAGAAGAGGGTGATAAACAGCCAAAAGCTAAAGCGAACAAATCCTTTAAAGCGAACAAATCGAGTCATTCAGGAAAGAATAACAAGCCTGTTAACTCAGCTTTTGGCGCTGCGCTAGCCGACGCTTTAAAAGGTAAAAGTTAGGCTAAGTCATTGATCTTCGCCTAATGAGATGTTTCTTTTAAGTATTTTGTAAAAAAATGTTGCATCTGTAATATCAGTTTGTTATAAATGTCGTCGCTAGCGAATAATAGAAGCCCGGAACAACGGGACCTGCAGACTGGAAAACTTTATAAGCCTCTTCAATGAGGCTTTTTTATGCCCGCTGCTTTAACGGCCGGTATTACTATAAATTCGCCTCTTAGTTGTTTTCATTTTTGTTCTTTTCCTATTTTTGATTTTTATTCCGATTTGGTGGTTTTGCAAGGTCAGCGATTTTTCTGCCATAAATACGTGGGTGAATTTGGTTGTTGCTTGGATTGTTGTTTTTCATCGAGCGGTAATGTTATTCTCATTTTTTTCTGATAGTCTTTTATCCTTTGGCATCCTTTAGTATAGGAAAGAGCGATTAATGTTTGATTCTCGTGGTTTCAATTTATTCATGGCATTCGTTTGTCATCAGCTGCTTATCGCAGCATTTTATTTTCAATATGTTGAAGGCATGGACCCATGTCCGCTTTGTATATTTCAGAGAGTTGCCGTTTTCTTCCTTGGCGTTATTTTCCTACTTCATGGTATACATAAACCATTAGCTGGAAGTCGTTGGCATTATTGGTATAACGGCAGTGGTATTTTTGTTACCTTGATCGGTCTTGGTATTTCTGCAAGACACGCCTATTTGCAGAGCTTACCCGCGGATGAAGTTCCGGCTTGCGGTCCTTCTTTAGATTATTTAGTTGATATGCTTCCAATTATGGAGGTCTTAGACGTGGTTCTTAAAGGCTCTGGTGAGTGTGCTAAGGTCAGCTGGACAATGCTTGGGTTATCAATGCCATTGTGGGTCATGTTATTTTTTGTCGGTACTCTCGGTCTATTTGGATACCGTATTTATCGTAATGCGAGACCTAGCCGTCG
>CAJQOL010000150.1 GCA_905479925.1 uncultured Kangiellaceae bacterium
TAAACATTATGTTTGATTCTAAACGCTTGATTAGGTAACTGACGTCCCTTAACTAACAATTCAGCATGGGGCGGCAGGTCGAAGGTAAATCCATGCCACTGAAAGATTTTTTCCTCATCGTCAAAATTGCCAACCACCGGGTCATTGCCCCCTATTTCAGTCGCGTTCATAGGGTACCAACCTATTTCTGACTGCTCCGCTTTGTAAACCTTTGCCCCCATGGCGGCCGCGATCAGCTGCGCACCTAAGCAGATACCTAATACCGCCATATCTCGCTCTATTGCTTGTTTAATTAACCTCTTTTCCGTTTCAAGGTGCGGATACTCTTTTTCCTCACCAATATTCATTGGTCCACCTAAAACAATAAGCGCGTCATACCCCTCTATGCTTGGTATAGCGTTTGGGGTACGCCCAAAGTTGACATAGCGAACTCGGTGTTTCTGCGAACGAATTAACGGGTCCAACGTTCCGAGAGGTTCGCATGCGACATGTTGAAATACAATAATTCTTGCCATAATCGGTATTAAAAAAATTCATTGAGTTTGTCAAAGGATTCTATCGAGTAGCAGCGCAAATTTGAAAGTTCTAAAAGTAATGAAAGGATATCTACACTAGGCAATAGACAAAGCCTGCTAACCAGACAGTAATTAGTAGTTGTGCTGATCGTAATAGCTATGGTCATAATTGCTCTGGCCATAATTGCGCTGCTCCTAGTTTCTCTAATCCTAGTTTCTCTGATAGTTGCCGCGCCGACAGTAGCATATTAGCCACACTTATTTCGCTAACATCGTCTGGTCTAGGTTTTGTAAACCGCCTACAGTATACTGAGCAGTGATAGCGCAGCTAAAGGTCAGCAACGGCGCAGCTAAAGATCAGCAACGCTGAAAACTAAAACCGTAAGCTCACTCCTAAAATAATCATTAGTTTTATTTGTAATAGGAGCACATTAGATTCATGTCATAAAGAGTTAAAGTAACTTTTTATTTTGGTATAAAGGTATCAGCCAAGCTAACTTTCATTACTCCAAAAAGGGTAACAAGAAATGACAGAAGCAGAATTTTGGACGATTGTGACAGCCACAAACTCGGTTTCAGCCCCCGAAGAGGCAGCGGCTGAACTACGTAACAAATTGAGCGATATTTGCAACCAAGGTTTGGCGGATTTTGATAAACGCTTTAGTCAGAGCATGAGAAAAGCCTTTACCTGGAACTTATGGGGGGCAGCGTTTGTAATGGCCGGATGTAATTCTGAAGATGGGTTTATCGAATTTCGAAGTTGGTTAATTTCGCGTGGGCAAAGCGATTTTGAAAAAGCTCTCGCGTCTGCAGACAGCATTGCTGACTTTGAAGACATTCCTAAGCTAAACCAGCTCTATTACCCCTATCTTGACGATTACGATTTAATCGCAGGGATTGTGTTCGAAGAAAGAAATAATCAAGAATTGGATTTCGTGCCGTCTGGACTATTACAGCCAAAAGGTAAGCGCTTTAAAGATAAGCCTAAATTTCTCAAGAAACAGTATCCAAAGTTGTTTGCAAAATACTGGAGTACATAAAAAGATAATCGCTCTAACTAAAAGAGAGCCTTAGCAAACAATGTCTATTTAGCTATTGTATAGATGTTGCTAATAAAGCAATAAAAAATAGCCACCTAAGTGACTATTTTCTATAAAACGAATTCGCATCCTAGCAAGGGTTGCTTTAGCAATATTAACCGCGCTTTTCAATTGCTCTCAAGCGAATCTCTACTCGACGATTTTTTGCACGGCCTTCAACGGTAGCGTTAGAAGCGATCGGGTTAGATGGCCCTTTTCCTACTGTGACTAATCGCTGGTTTATAATACCGCCAGTTTGCAAATAGTTAGCAACTTGTTGTGCGCGGTTTTGAGAGAGGCTCATATTAAGCGAGTTAGAACCGGTTGAATCCGTGAATCCTTGTACTTCAACGATAGTCTGGTCATATTCTCGTAATACCGTTACTACCGAATTAAGAACTGGTTCAAACGACTCCTTAACTTGTGCTTTACCGCTGTCAAAAGTAATATTACCGGGCATAATCAAACGAATTTGGTCGCCATCTCGAGCAATGCTAACACCTGTATTTTCAAGGGATTGGCGTAATTTTTTCTCTTGAGAGTCCATATAAGCACCAACCGAAGCACCAATAAGCCCGCAGCCCAACGCTGCATTTCGAGCATGTTTACTAGAGTCTCTTGAACCAATTATCGCGCAAATAGCGGCACTTATAGCGCCGTATTTAACCGCGTTACTGGTTTTCTTCTCACCCGTGTAAGCATCGTAACTAGCACAGCTTGATAAGGCTAACGAGCCAGAAACCATTAATGCCGTGAGATATTTAGTCTTTTTTGTAGCCATTTGTATGTCCTTCTATCAATGTTAAAGTCTATTTGATGCGATACTATTCTTTCGCACTTTATAGGCCGAATATTAGTCCTACTGCTTTCAGTAAACAAGCGTCAAAGCAACTAATACGATAAATATTCAGCATTTTGCGTACTAGGGCTAATTTCGAGGTAAATTGGGGCTATTAACTTGTTTCATAAAAACCTATCCAGCTATACAGTTATCGTTTATACAAGAACAGCTGGAATCAAAAGGCAACGATCGAGTCTAGATGAATAATGCAGGTGATTTACTTATTTAATTAATTATAATAGTCGTTATTATCGACTTTCATTAGTTTATTAACGACAAATGAACCAGAACAGGGGCTTTACACATGGAACAGGAACTCAAGCAAGAATTCGAACAATTACAGGCTGTTTACGACACCATTATTAATTTCTTTGTTAATTATAGTTTCCAACTTTTTGGCGCGGTGATCATACTCATAATCGGGTTAATTATTGCTAAGAAACTGTCTAAAGGTGTTCAAAAGCTTTGCGAGTCTAAGGGAATTGATATCACCCTATCTCGGTTTATCGCAAACGTGGTTAAGCTGCTGATTGTTTTTATGGTTGGCATCATCTGTTTAAACAAAATAGGTATCAGTGTCACCCCGTTCTTAGCGGCAATAGGTGCTCTGTCCTTAGGTGCTGGTCTAGCTCTACAAGGGTTATTGTCCAACTACGGTGCTGGACTAAACATAATACTCACTCGCCCGTTCGTGGTAGGAGATACCATTTCTGTTCATGGTGTTAGTGGCCAAGTTCAAGACATCTTACTTGCCAACACCATAATAACCTCGGAAGATGACGTTCGTATAACGATACCCAATAAACACATTATTGGAGAAATTCTACACAACTCCGATAGCGTTTCGCTATTAGAGTTAGGCGTAGGCGTTTCTTATGATTCGGACTTAGAGTTTGTTATATCGAAACTAAAAGAAGCACTGCTTAAACACCAAGATGTAAGCGAATCAAAACAACCTCAAATTGGTATCACCGCTTTTGGTGATAGTAGTGTTGATCTCGAAATACGAGTGTGGGTTAATTCAAACATTCTAAATTCCGCGCGATTTGCTATAAATATGACAATATGGAACACGCTAAAAACCAACAAGGTTGATATTCCTTTTCCACAGCGAGAAGTCAATTTGATAGCCCAAAACGCTATGCAATGATTTTGTTCGGGAGTATCGCCTACTCCCGATAAACTACTCTCCCGGCAAAGGCGTGAACTCCGCGTCATCGCCAGGTACATTTGGAAATCGTCGCTCCCGCCAATCCTGTTTAGCCTTTTCTATTCTAGATTTATCAAAAGAAACAAAATTCCAGTCAATGTAAGGAATAGTTGGCCAAGCATCACCACCGTACAATAAGCAGCGCGAGTTGGTAACCGATAAAATACTCGTTTCTGTTTCCAACAGAACAAAGTCGCCGTGTGTAAACGACTCACCTTCGATTTGAATAGTCCCTTCAACTACATAAACAGCACACTCTTGGTGACTGTTAGGCCGTTCAAAACGTTTTCCTTGTTTTGCGATGACGTCCAAATAGAACATCGGAGAATAACTTTTTATAGGAGAAGTCATACCATAAGCGTCACCTGCAATTAGTCTTGCTTGCACAGAATCAAAAATATGATGAGGTAACTGGCATCGTTTAGTATGCGAGAAACTGGGTTGAATTTCTGCGCTTTCTTTAGGCAACGCCAACCACGCTTGCATTCCATTAAGGACATGACGCTGAGACTTCACTTCGAAGGTTTCTCGCTCGGAGTGGACTATGCCTCTGCCTGTGGTCATCCAGTTAACATCGCCGGGTAAAATCTCAATATTATTTCCCAAGCTATCCCGATGGAGTAAGCTTCCTTCCAACATGTAAGTTATTGTCGCCAAACCAACATGAGGATGAGGCCTTACATCAATTCCATCCCCTGGCTCAAAAATAGCCGGCCCCATATGATCAAGAAAAATAAAAGGACCCACCATGCGTTTCTTTGGGTGAGGTAAAATACGGTTAACACTAAAGCCGTCTAAATCGGTCTGTTTTCCTTTTAATAAAATTGCCATTTCAGCCCCCTCTCAATAATAAGTTAGCTCATTTCTAAATCTTTTTTAAAAATTCAATATAGTGTTCAGCCACCTGCACTGGGGCTTCTACCTGCGGGTAGTGACCTACGGCTTCAAGTTCAGCCAAATAATCCAATCGACAACCTAATTGTTTATATCGTTCAACCATATGAGCCCCAGAAACGGGATCCGCTGAGCCATTGATTAATGCCAATGGGACAGATGCTCCAACAAGCGCACCAACCCATCGCTCGCGATGTTCTAGTCGGTCATTCATATAGGTAATTAAGTTGTGAAAAAGGTGTTTGCCATCGTTATAGTTAATCAAAAACCAAAAATCATTTAGTTCAGAAATCCTTGGCTTTGTTTTTTCACCAAAAACCTTACTAAACGCGCTATCAAACTTTGACTTTCCCATCAGTTGGTTAAACCATTTTCCAATCGGACTTAGCAGCAATTTTTGTGTCAATAACGCTCTATGGGTTTCTGGAAACAGTCCACCATTTAAAAAACAGCAGGACTCACATCGCCATTGCGTTCCCTGAATCATTGGATGATTTTCATTCTCTTTCTGTCTTGCCAAAAGTTCTTGCGCTACCGAATCACCGTAATCATGGGCAAGAATATGAAAACGCTTTATATTTAGATGGTTCAGTAACTCTTCAAAAAAATCCGCCTGTCGGTGAATAGAATAGTTTCGGTTGTTCGGTTTGGCAGAAAAACCAAAACCGAGCATATCCATTGTGACAATTCGAAAGGAGCGCTCCAGCGATTTAATCGTCGTATGCCAATCCCAAGACGCCGTGGGAAACCCATGAATCAATAACAAAGTTGGTAGGCTCTCTTCACCTCGTACAACATAGAAAAGTGTATGGCCTTGTAATGTTATGCGGCTTCCTTGATGGTGCCATTGCACAAGCCCTGAACTTGGTTCGCTTTTTTTATTCGACACAGGCTTAATATCCAGATTCAAAAATGGGTTATCACTATACAATCTAAATTTATGCTAACAAACCGAGACGAATAAGCCTAGTACCAACTAAATTTGGCTATCTAGTCTAGAATCCGTTAAGCTCTTAACAGAATACGGGAAACCAGCCTATCGGATCGCTAAAAGGCAAGTGATGCTCTCTCAAAAAGGATAAGGCAATGAAACTGCTATTTTTAACCATAAGCTTGTTAGCTTCGTTTGCTTCTCAATCAAAAGATTTCAACCACGCAGCTGGCACTGGCTTACAATATAGCGGTTTGGTCGGATATCAAATATCAACGACCAAACAGCAGAATAATTTTCGTGCTTCTATCGGGCTTGTCGGTGTAGGTGTCGGATATGATTATTTTGTTAATGAAAATTTTTCGATGGGTACAAGCCTAACGCTTCTCTTTAGAAATACAGCTTCTCTAAACTTAAACTACTACCCCAAAGGGTTTAAACAAGATTCGTGGAGAATTGGGCTCGATTATGGATATATGCCCGCCGATGACCACGACAGTTTTTTCTCTTCGACTAAAGATAAAGAGGTTGTTTGGTTTAGCATCGGCTATCAATTTTAACTGGCCGTATCAGCCGACGTTCTTACCTAGTTTAGCAGCTTTGTGCACCGCCTTTCGGATTCTTACGTAGGTCATACAACGACAAATATTGGTCATATTTTGATCAATATCTTCATCGGTCGGTGCAGGGTTATCCGCCAACAAGGATGCTGCAGCCATCATTTGTCCACTTTGACAATAACCACATTGCGGAACATCTATGGCCTTCCACGCTTGCTGTACAGGATGCTCTCCATCTCCAGACAAGCCCTCGATAGTAGTAATACTTAAACCATCAAGCGCCGACAATGGGATACTACAACTTCTCGAAACCTGGCCATTAATATGAACGGAGCAGGCACCACATTGGCCAATTCCACAACCAAATTTGGTACCTTTTAATCCAGCGTTTTCACGAATAAACCATAACAAAGGCATATCTAAGTCTTGAGCAATCTTTTGCTGTTTTCCGTTGAGAGTAAATTTTATCATTGGTTACGCCTCCAACTTAATAGGTAGCTTTCTAATTCTTTGGCCGGTAGCTGCGAACAATGCGTTGGCCAACGCTGCTGCTGCGGGTGCGGTCGGCGGTTCTCCAACACCGGTAGGAGAGAAATGATTTTCCATAATGGCTACTTCTACGTCATAGGGGGATTGCGCCATACGAAGCATCGGTAATCGATCAAAATTAGACGTAACAATTCTGCCATCTTTAATTTGCGCACGGTTAAACATAGCGGCATTCAAACCATCAATAAACCCGCCTTCCATTTGATTTCGAATATGATTTGGGTTTACCGCTAAACCGCAGTCAATCGCTCCCCAACATTTAGTAACCCTATAGTTCGGTGCCTTGCGCGCATCCACCTCAACAACAAACGCTGCATAACTGCCAAAGGTAAAATGTCCGGCCATTCCGAGGCCAACACCTTTCGGTGCGGAGTAGTTAGCCCAATCCGACATTTCTGCAACTTTCTTATAACAATCAAACATGCGTTCTGCATCAATAGTTTCGCCACCATACTGTTGATAAGGAAATGATTTTTTACCTTGGAAGAGTTTTTCTCTGAATTTAAATGGATCGGTTTTCGACGAGAAAGCAAGTTCATCGATCATACTTTCAGTTGCGAATGTATATTGTAAATGACCTGGACCTCGCCAAGCGCCTACTGGCGTTCCACAATCTTCGTTAAAAACTTCAACTCGATAATTTTCGATAAGATTGGCAGGGAAACATCGCTCGTAAGCTGCACCACGTTTGCTAGCGTGCCGATAATGCCAAGTTGATAGTTTATTGTTATGGTCGACGGCGGCTTTAATTTTGGTCACTTGCATTGGTCCAAAATAATCTTGTTCCATTTCATCTTCACGAGTCCATGTCACTTTAACCGCAGTTCCTAATTGTTTAGAAATTATTGCTGCTTCTGATACAAAATCTTGGGTCCACTTACGACCAAAACCACCCCCCATACGATGACTCTGCACATCAACATTTAGAGGACTAATTCCAGCTATTTCAGCAACGGCTTTAGCGGCATAAGAAGGCGCTTGATGGCCTACAATGATCGTCGCTTTATCCGCTTTAATATCAGCAATACAATTCATCGGTTCCATGCAGGCGTGATGTAAGAAAGGCGTAATATATTCCTGCTCTAGTGTTTGTTTCGCACTTTGAAAACCTTGTTGTATATCGCCGTCATTGCGTTGAACCTTTCCCTCCTTTTCTCCCCAACATAAATCTTGATAGCGCTGCTCTAACTGAGTATCGCTTTCGTTCGACCACTTGCCTTTCTCCCACTCAATATTGAGTAGTTTTCTTGCCTTAAGTGCGCTCCAGAGAGATGTAGCAATAACGGCTACACCTGCAGACTGTTTTTTCTGCGTCCCGCTCATGCTTGGTTTTACAACGAGCGTCGACAATACACCATTAACCTTTAGTGCTTCTGTATCGTCATAGGATTTAATATCGCCAAGAAAATAGGGACACCTTGCCACAACAACTTCTACTTGTCCTGGCAGTTTCATATCAATCCCAAACAGCGGTTTGCCTTGAATAATATCTTCAATATCAACCGTCGTTGCGTCGGTGCCAATAATAGAATATTCAGAGCGCTCTTTGAGCGCTACTAATGTTTGCGGAGCCTTCATTCCAGAAGCTATCTTAGCGACTTCACCATAGGATAATTTTTGATGACTATTGTTATTAAATAGAAAGCTCTTTTTGCAATCAATATCATCGATTTCACATTTCCACACTTGAGCTGCCGCTTGTTTAAGCATATGTTTCGCGGTGCCCCCAGCTTGGCGCAAATAGTCCCAGTTGTCTCTGAGAGCGTGACTTCCTCCGGTGTTCATGGAGGCATGCGCATAATCAACACTATTATCTTTCGGGTTGGCCTTTAAATGAGTTGCTGCGGCTGTACAGCTAACTAAATTCCAATCCGCATCTAATTCTTCAGCAAGCAACATTGGCCCGGCGGTTTTCATATGCTGCCCCATATCTTGTACCGGTGAAGCTATCTCAATTTTATTGTCAGGAAATATGGTTAAATAAATATCCCATGTATTGTATTTTGAGCGAGTCGCAGCAGTATTTGTTGACTGTGAAACAGCCTTTGCGGATAACGATGTTGGAACTGAGACGGCTAATACTAGTGCAGTATTAGATGCAGAAACTTTCAGAAAATCGCGACGGTTAAGAGTCATTTATCCCTCCAGGTTATGATGAACTAGCTAGCTGTTATTTTGGTCTTTCTTTGCGACCTGTTTATCTGGACGTGCTACTCGGCCATGAACACTTTTAGTGAACATTTTTAAATTAATGCCGTTGAGTCTACCCCATTAGCTGCATGCATTTTGTTGAAACTGTTTAACAGTCATTTTTTTTTACACTTTAATCATCTAAACATTTTCGATAGATGTTTTGTGTTATTTGATTCTAGCTATTTGCGACCTTTTAGACCTTTTAGACCTTTTAGACCTTTTAGACCTTTTAGACCTTTTAGACCTTTTAGAGCATTTTGACCTCTTAAATGAGGGGATGTTAATTGGTTATAGCTGAAATATTAATTGTTTTCCAAGGAACGTTTTTCTCCAGGTTTAGAAAAATAATCAAACTGTTTTTGCGCCTTCAAAGGCTCCGGAACGCTACTAGGCACATGCACGCCAATTGTTTTATCAACATTCAAATAGTCTTTTATTACTTGCTGGCTGGCTAACGAACCGTAGAACCAATAGGGAACAAATGCCAAATTCGATCTTTTACTCGCAAAAAATTGACTGTGGGGCTGATAGAACTGACTATTTGTATCTGCATCGCCGAGGTGCATCACTGTATATTCTGTTCCTATATTCACTCTAAAAAGTAAATTTTCAACCTCTTTTCTTGCGGGCCAGCCGGCGTGTGGGATCCTTACAGCTTCAACTTTTAAGCCGCTAAAATCCTCACTCCAGGGTTTACTGGCCAACGACAACTCAATTGCTGTTAACTGATTCGCTATCAATTGATAACTCTTCAATTGTTTAAGTTGGTTAATCGCTTGCTGTGGAGCAAACAATCGAGCCGATTTGAAGGTTTGCAAATAACGGGATACATCGTTGGCGTCAAAATGGTCACCATGTGCATGACTAACAAAAATAGCGGTTACACCATTGAACGGGGCTTCTCCAGCAAAAATCGCTTTCCTAAGCGATTCTGGAACTAAGGTGTAATGGTTATAACTATTATGAAAAAATGGGTCGAACAGTACTTTTTCTTTACCGACTGTAACTAATACCCCCTCATTTCCCAAATATGTTGAAGAGGTTTGCTTGGAGTGGGAGTTGACCAGTGAGCTGAATAAGACACCCATCAATAATACAATACCTGAAGCTATTCTTTTCATAAGCTATTTTCCATTAATTTCTATTGAGTTAGCGTTAACTTGCTTTGCAAAGCTGGTTCTCTTCATCGGCGTAAATTTGTTTGATCAGCTAGTCCGCAGTAAAAAAATCTATAAACAATTTTGCGCGGTTTTAAGCTTATGCCACAAAAATCCTACTACATACAACGAGCTACAAACGTCGAGCTACAAACATCATGCTACAAACATCGGCAAAATTATTGCCGCGCCAATACCTATCACCATTACAATGGTCATTATTAACGCAAATATTCCAACGAACTTCCAGAATGACTTTTGGTATCCTGCAGCAATAGCAATGTCGGCGGCAGAATGACTAATCTCAGCTGACGCTATCGCGTTAGCGTACTTAAAAAGATAGAGACTCGGCAAAAAATAAAAGAAAGCCATAACCACGTAAAAAAAACCTAAACCGCCAATTGGCATGCCTGGCGAGGCTGATACTTGATCCAAACTAAATCCGCCAACAATTGCTGCGAGACCAATCAAAAGCATAAATACGGTAAAAACAAACCCTAAAACGGAACATAATCGAACCCATGGCTTGGTATCGCTAAGTGGCTTCAGAATATCCGCAATTGCCCCTGTTCCGGCGGTTAAATCGGCATTTGGTGTTGCATAGTGTGATTCACCCATTATCTATCCTTATAAATAGCTGTTATTTAGCCCTATCGTTAAGCCTCACATACATTTATGCCGAAATCAATCGATGAAATTTGTAATCGACCTGCGTTTCGGGTTAAATAGCATGTTTACAATGAACAATAACGATGCCATTAGGCTATGCCCATGCGGACTACAAAGTTCGCGCTATGCATCGAATAATCAAACAATAATTTAGAACAATAATATAAAACAAAAGAGACTCTCTCGAGGGAAGATAATGTCGAACACTTCAACCGGAAATAAAGGTGGCGCTCCAGATAACGCTATGAAATCAACTTGGGCGATGCGGGCCTTGGATAAAGTTGAAGTAATCGGCAATAAATTACCCGATCCAGCAATCATCTTTTTTATCTGCCTGGTTATCGTTTGGGCACTTTCAGCTTTATTGTCAAATTTCACCTATGACGCTATCGACCCTAGAACCGGCCAGGCTGTAGTCGTGAACAACCTGTTAACCGGTGATTCTCTCGCTGATTTTCTATCTAGAATGGTTAAAATCTTCACGGGTTTTGCGCCTCTTGGGGTCGTTTTAGTTGCCATGCTAGGGGTTGGTGTTGCGGAACATTCTGGATTTATTAGCGCCGGTTTAAAGCGCATGCTGGATTCAACGCCAAAAATATTACTGACACCTATGGTTATATTAGTTGCAATTGTTAGTCATACAGCAACTGACGCGGGTTATGTTCTTGTTATACCGTTAGCGGGGGTCATATTTTATGCCATGGGGCGTCACCCTCTAGCGGGGATAGCCGCCGCGTTTGCCGGAGTTAGTGGTGGTTTTTGCGCTAATTTTATTCCATCGGCGATAGATCCATTATTGCAAAGCTTTACTCAAAGTGCCGCGCAAATCATTGACCCCAATATTCAAGTTAACCCTCTTAATAATTGGTTTTTCAATTCTGCCTCTACCTTGCTCGTCGTCGCAATCGGTTGGTACTTAACCGACCGCGTTATCGAACCACGTTTAAAAGACGTAGAAGTTGACGGTGACCCTAGTGAAATCCCAAAATTTGACGAGCTATCGGAATTACAATCAAAGGCATTAAGGGTTTCCTCATTTGTAATGCTTCTAGGCATTATTGGCTTGATCGCTCTTTTAATTCCTGAGTCGTCACCTATGCGAGCACCTGATGGACAGCTAACGTCATTTGCTGCCCCTATTATGCAATCAATTGTGCCATTGATATTTTTGCTCTTTTTGTTACCTGGGGTGGTTTACGGTTTTATGTCCGGCACCTACAAGACAACCAAAGACATGATTGATAGCATGACCAACGCCATGCAAGGAATGAGCTATTACATTGTTATGGCTTTTTTCTGTGCACTTTTTATTGATGCCTTTGGGAAGTCCAATTTAGGCGCCTTATTAGCTATAGAAGGTGCAGAGTGGCTCAAGACACTTGCGCTACCAAGTATGATTACTATTGTAGGAATCATATTCTTAACGGCTTTTGTTAATTTATTTGTTGGTTCATCGTCCGCTAAGTGGGCATTACTTGGTCCAATATTTGTTCCAATGTTAATGCAGTTAGGGATTTCACCTGATTTAACGCAAGCAGCTTATCGACTCGGTGATTCCTCATCGAATATTATTACCCCGCTCATGCCCTATTTTCCGCTTGTCGTCATCTATTGCCAAAGGTATGTAAAATCAACAGGCATTGGAACTCTGTTATCTCTAATGTTGCCATTCTCCATTTCCATACTGCTACTTTGGACAGCTTTCTTACTCATATATTGGGGTCTTGATATACCTCTAGGTATTCAAGCTAGTTATGAATATAAGCCAGGTTAATTCTAATTTGGCCAGCTTTAAAGAGATTTAAACAGTCTATAAAGCGATGGATGTATTTAGGAAATTTTCGCAGACATGAGAACCAATATTCTCATGTCTGAAACCTTTCAATTGTGTCAACGTATCAAGTTAAATGCGAACCTAGTAACTAGAAAGATATTTTCAGTTTATCGTCTTCATGATTCCCTACCAGTTTTTTCTAACCACGTTTGCAATTTTACAGAGCAAAAATTATCAAATTTAATTGGTAACTCCGTGATTAAAACTCCGTCCGACCGAACGATTGTTGAAATTAATGCTATATAGCTCTTAAATACGATTTGTGAAAGGCCTAATAACTAACAATAGCCGTTTGATAAACTCGTTTCTAGCTGTCATTTTTTGAGCGTAATGTAACGATCGCACATTCCTATCGACTAATACTATTAAAGCCGATAACAAGAGATATTAATGAAAGATAGCTTCGACATACTAATCGCCAACAATCTGCGAACAATTCGTAGTATCGCGCGAAGCTATACCAGTTATTTGGATTATGAAGATTTGATGCAGGATATCTGTGTTCAATTATGGCGCAGCTTTAGAAAATTTAAAGGTGAATCCAAGGCTGAGACGTGGTTATACCGTGTAGCGATAAATACGGCTATAACTCACCAGCGCAAAGAAATACGAAACAGAAAAGGAAAGGAAAAAATCACCGCATTGGAAATACCCCATCAGTCAAGTGGCGGGTTAAGTGAGCAACAAATACTGCAATCCTTTACAAATGAATTGGGTGATGTGGACAAGGCGGTTCTTTTAATGTACTTGGATAATTTTTCAGCAAAGCAGATGGAGGGCGTTCTTGGTATTAAAGAAAATACCATAAGAGTAAGAGTTTCTCGCCTTAAATCAAAATTTGAACAGCAGTTTATCGAATCATAAAGCATCAGAACTGCGGGAGCTAACCTATGAAACTTGACGACCTAAAGACAATGATTAACAAAGAGGATGATATTATGGATGAATTAAAAACACCTTCGATTGATAAACTAACGAGCGATGTTGCGACATTTAACGATGAAGTCAGACGTGGAAGCTTGATTGAAACCGGTGTAGCAATGTTCGCCTTATTATCGGTATTGGCAATGTTAGGGTTTGGCGATCAATTCTATCAGTTAGTCATCAGCCAAATATTTCCAGAGCTAATCATTGACGATCTACCTAGCATGAATATGGCTATGTATTTATCACTCGTTCTAATGGCAATATACTGCCTTTTTGTACCGATAAAGCTTAGCTTAGCGCAACGCAGCGATGATTCCCTAGGTTGGACGCTAACCTCTCGCATAAGCGCTGAAATTGCTAAGCTTGAAAAGCAGAATAAACTTTGGTCGAACGCCCATCTTTGGTCATTTGCGCCAGCAATAGCGATTGGAGTGCTTTTTTTCTGGGGACTGCAGGTTAGTTTAACCGGTGAATGGTTTCCGAATGTTTATTTACAACTATATTTTCTTTTTATTATTCTATCCACGTTCGGAGGGCTTTGGATGAAGAAAAATATGACCGAGCAGCGAATTAAACCGATGCTAGAAAAGTTGTACTATATCCGAAAGGAATTGAAAACTAAGATATAGAGTAAGAAATAAAAAAGCTCTACCAGTTAACCCAAAACTTTGGGTCACCCGGTAGAGCAAGAGTCAACCTTTTAATTTTTAATGCTAAAAAATTAGTTTCCAATGCAATAAACACAATCTATAAGATAAACTACAGACTACAGAC
>CAJQOL010000151.1 GCA_905479925.1 uncultured Kangiellaceae bacterium
TACCGCCACGCTCATTAACTGATACAACTTTTGCGTAAGTGTTTTTCAGGTAAGCATTCTCTTTAAAAAGTAACTTTGTATCCGACATAAATAGTCCTCACGTGATGAAAAAACCAAAATATTTCCCAAGAGTTTTGTAGAAATTGAGTTTCCCAGCATTTTGGCTTACTGGATTGTGTTTTTTCGCTACTCAGTTCTTACTCTACTCGACCCTTACTTTACTCGCTTTTACTTTATTCGTTTTTTTACTCTACTCGTCTTTCAACCCTACTCGACTTTGTGAGTACTTTAGCGACAAACAGTTTTGCTATCTTTTTTGCATATACTGATCATGGTCAATATTGAATAAGAGTAAATCAACTAGACTGTAATTTCTAGCGTTGACTGAAGTAGCTTTGATAACAGTAGAGAGAAAATGACATGAGCTCCAATTTTAGAAAAATGATTAATGCCGCGGACTCGCAACCAGAACCCCAGCGTTTGCTATTTATGTTGGCGAAGTCTGAAATTGACTCCTCCAATGAAGAGACTGGGCACCATGGAACAATCACACCGATATTGTGTGTAGATAAGCTACCGTCAGAATTATCCACCTTCGAAGACTTTGTTGCCGAGGCAGATCACATTAATAACGATTGGGATATGATTTTTATGGCTGGCATCGGTGGCGAAAATCAGCAAGTTCCAACACCGGAAGAAGCGGAGCCAATTCTTAACAAAATGGTTGATGATTTAATGAACAGTCAAGACTTAAGCCGATATATGGTCATTGATAGAGATGATTTGCCAGTAGATATTGTGTTTTCCTAATTTTATAGCCATTCGATTAAATTAAAACGAATTAAGATTCTTTAGAAAAACTAGGGTGAACCATTTTTACGACTTTAAGATTCTGCAGACTTGCTATTATTCTGACCTAGCCATTTTAGCAACGTTTGATAGATTTGATTGTATTCAACCGGTTTTGTCAAATAATCGTCCATACCGCTCGCTAAGCACTTTTCTCTATCGCCTTCCATAGCATTAGCTGTCATTGCAATAATTTTTGCTTTGCTGTGGAGTTCACCCGCAACGCCAGCTCTGATAGCTTCTGTGGTTTGATAACCATCCATTACTGGCATTTGACAGTCCATAAATATCGCCTGATAGCTTTGGTCAGCCTTATTCAACATATCAAGCGCTATTTGGCCATTATCGGCTATATCACATTCAATATTAAAGTCTTCTAACAACCCTTCCAGGACCGCTTGATTCACCAGATTATCTTCAACAATTAAGACTTTTGTACCGGATTGCCAGGTGGCATCTTCAGAAGACTCAACCATATTGTTGGAGTTCGTAGCGGGTGATTCAACATGGCTCATTTGCTCAGGTTTAACAACTTCTAAAGGGTTTCTCCCTGGCTGTTCATTTTGAAACTCTTTCAGCGCCTGACAAAACACAGAATTAACTTGGTTTGGTATTAATGGCTTAGTGACCTGAAAAAATGGTCGCAACTCGTTCCACGCTTTATCGACAGTATTTGTTCGGCTTAGGGGTACCATGCTGATAACTGAGCATCGCTCGTTACGAAAACGCTCTAGGACAGACTGCGCAGTTTTTTCTCTTTCACTATCGTAGGCAATTATGTTTAAAAGTTCGATATCTTTTAGCCTGTCCACGCAAAAGGGCAACGGCTCCAATTGACGATCTGAGCAATAGATGATATTCGCCCCCCAGTCTTTTAGCAGTGAGGCTAATATAGAGGACTTCTCTTCTCCGTTATCAAGCAATAATACATTACTTCCCGATAAATTCTCAGGTATAACCCTCAAACAATCTACTTCAGGAATGCCTAAAGAAACGCTGAATCTAAACCGACTCCCTATACCAACTTCGCTCGATACATTCAGAGAACCGGACATCAGCTCACAGATCTGTTTAGAAATACTCAGACCTAATCCTGTGCCCCCAAATTCTCGAGTCGTAGAGCTATCAACTTGACTAAATGCGTCGAACAAGGTTTCCATTTTATCCGCTGATATTCCAATACCTGTATCTCTAATTTCGCCTCTTAAGATAAGACCATGTTGACCGTCACTTTCTATTTTCGCGGTTATAGAAACCGAGCCCTGTTGAGTAAACTTAATCGCATTACCAATAAGATTGTTCAGTACCTGCTTTAATCTCACAGGATCGCCTTGCACATTCTCGTACTGCACCTCTTTTACATCGAGTGACAGTTCTAGTCCTTTATCTTGTGCTACAAAAGCTAAAGATTCTGCGACTTCGCTCAATAGCTCCAACAAGTTGAAGTCAATACTCTCGAGTTCCATTTTTCCTGCTTCGATTTTTGAGAGATCTAATATATCGTTTATTACAACCAAGAGCGAGTCCGCGCTACTTTTTGCCAAATTTAATCGATGCAATTGCTGCGCGTCCAATTCGCTTGACTTAAGCAATAACAACATACCAATAATTCCGTTCATGGGTGTTCTAATTTCATGGCTCATATTAGCTAAGAATTCGCTTTTTAAGCGGTCGCTTTCCTGTGCTGCTAACTTAGCCTTTAACATTTCTTCATTAGCTTCACTCAACTCCTTGGTTTGTGCCTTAACCTTCTCTTCCAGGTTTTGCTGAAAAAGGTCCTGAAGTTCTCGATATTCTTCTAATGACTTCTTCAATTGATATGACTCAAAAGAATTCTCTACGTAGGGAATGCTAAACTCTTTGGAGTTAGATTTTCGACTAGTATAATAACTGGTTATATTTTCAATGGGCTTGGCAATAAAACTGGCGATATAACGAGCAATATAATTTGCTAAAAAAGCAAATACTAATGCAATAACCACTATAAATATGTAGCTATTTTCAAAGGCTTTAATTAAGGTCGATGGTCTTTGCAGAATGACCAAATGCCAACCATTTTCTAACGGCTTCTCTCGATAAAATAAGTCTCTTTTTTGGTCGCCATTTTTTAGCACGCCAAGCGGAATCGCTGTCTTGTATGTTTCGACTGTTTTCTCGAGCTCAAAAGGATCAAAAACTTGCAACCCTGTATTTTCTGAAGCGTAAATAACTCGTCGATTAGAATCTAATAAGACAATACTACTCTCTTCGTCTAATAGTACCTTGTCCTCTAACTCTGTCAGTGCGGAAAGGTTTAGTGAACCTTCCAGAATTCCGGTTGGCTTAGTCTCGTTGGTGGTAAACAATGGCATACTAATCGCAACAATGACATCATTTCCAAAACCTCTGCCAATAAAAACCTGAGAGGTAAAAAGCTTCTTTGTATCCATTGCCTGAATGAAATAGTCCCTATCAGCGACACTCATTGGGCTATCAGAACGGGAAAGCATTTGGTTAAATGAGGCTGGCGACGCGAAAACAACATCGCCATTCTCGTTAGTCACTAACATAGAAATAAACCCGTCGTGTTGTCCTTGGGTTAGTTCAACTGAGTCATAGAATATATTTTCCTGCATTTCTTTTTTAGAAAATAACTCAGCTAAATGTTTGACGCGCTCTTTGTAAGAATCCAAATAGCTATTGGTGTATATTTCCGCCTGTTGCACTTTCCAAAGTAGCGTTTGATCAAGCGATTCTTCCTGTTTCCTTACCGAGATTTCAGCAGAAATAATTCCGGCCAAAATTGAAGGTGCAACGATCGCAGTAACCAACCGAGTCCTAATAATTAGACGCATTTTTTGTAGCTTACTGGTTTGAACTAGTTGCTTTAGAGAACTAGGAATAAACGGTAATATAATTGACGCCAATGAAAAATAAAGAAGACCGTTTATCATTTGTTTCAATACCGCACTAATAGCGAAGTCTAATGCGGCGGGGTTAAGGATTTGATAAACAACAAAGGTTACCGGCATGCCAAAAACAAACCAGTAAAACATATCAGCATAAATCAATGACATGCGTTTCTTTATAAAGAAAGCAACAAAAGATATCTCGGACAATAACAGTACAGGAATAAACCAATTTTCCATGATAATGCCGAGAGGAAGATTTACCGCTAATGAAACGAAAATTGCCCACCTAGCTCCAAGCATATAGAGGGCGAGAATACTGAATATCGCGCCAAGATGAAGTGTTAAATTGGCATATAAAGGGATAGTTACAAAAATATTTATTGAGCTACCAAGAAGGATCAGAATCAGCGCGATGAAATAATTATTTTTAACAAGATGAGTTGTCATTGAGTAATAATACTGCCGCTTCTTAGGTTGATTTTAGACACGCCAGAAAAACAGTATGTCTACTTTTGTTAGCTTAGAACCTAATAGTAGTCGTGAAAGGTGGTTTTCGCGAGGTTTATTGAGCGGTGGTAAACCAAATAAAGCGCCGCCAAACAACCACTGTGGACTAGCAGCTCTCGGGTTTTACTCAGAAACGTGATGTTCGGCAGAAAACGTGATTTTGATCATAAAAAAGCCAAACCCAGTTTAAATCATCTCGGTCTGGCTCGCTTGATGCTAATAACAATAGCGCTAGGAAAGGTATGTCGCCGCCAACGCGCAAACAGGTGATGCTGTTGGCTTACCGTGCTGCCAGTCAAGTCCTTCTACACCGCTTCCAGCAATGTCAATATGAACATACGGGATAGGTTGCTCGCTGTGCATTGAATGAGCTTCTAAACCCGATGCAACCGATAAGAACGCCATAGGAAATTGATGCCCACGAGGCACAGACACCGACGGTCCATTATTCGACGATAATACGTCGTCCGCAGCGGTTCTTGGTTTAATAATATCCCAATCTTCTCGCCTTGAAAGACTAATTTGACAGCAATCCCCCCAAGCTTCGCCATTTTCAGCTATTTTTTCTGCAATTTCCTGGTTTCGTGCTTCACCATTGGCCACCAGTAAAGTGTATGGGCCTGCCGCCAATAGAGCGTGTCCGGTTAAGGTAGCAACCGTGAAAAGCTGCGGATTTATTTCGTCTTTAGCTTGCGCCCTAAAATGTGACAAAGCATCAACCATCGCTAAACGACCTTCTGCGTCAGTATTTCCAATACGCACACGCTTGCTAGAATGGCCTTTAATGATTTCATCGGCGACGTAGGCATCAGCTCCTACGGAGTTTCTAACCGCCGCTATCTTTGCTATCACTTTAATACCTTCGGGGTTAAGTTCAGCGACCGCTTTCATAAATCCAGCAACAGCTGCGCCACCGCCTTTATCTCGACTCATACCAGCCATATGACCGCCGGTTTTGATATCAGCACCACCGGTATCATAAGTCACCGCTTTACCAACCAACATTAGCGTTTTCTTAATAGGACCTTTGCCTTGATAGCTCAAGTCGATCATCGCAGGTTGGTGTCGCTCTATCGAATAACTGGCTCGGGCAACAGCATCAAACAATGGATAATCTTTCTCCAGCGCTTCCCTCTTAGTGATAACGCTAACTTCCACAGAAGAACCTTGAAACGCATTTTCGCAGTATTCTGCAAAGCCCTTTGGTGCCATTCTTTCCGGCTCAGTACCGCACAAATCTCGTGCTAAGCGACGACCTTGCTCAGCGCCGTCAAGGTATTTAGTGCTCGCAGAGTTAGCGCTAGAATACAAACCGATTGTTTGTACCGGTTCTAACGAATTGTCTGCACTTTCCTGCCTAGCTTCCAAAGGCTGCCATAATCCTTGGGATGCGCCAAGATAGGCCGCGGACAAAGCGTTTTGGTAAGCTGCCCGACTAGGAACCCCGTCAACAATGATCGCCGGATTAACGGAACCCGCATCTTTGGCGATTTGCATCGCTGCTTTTGCAGCATCCGCATAATTCCTGACATCATCATAATCTCTATCGAGTGAACCCGTGAATCCGTGTATAAGCCTTCCACCGGCAACACTTTGGTCGTGGATCAATACGGTTTGTTTACCAATCCGTTGATCGACCTTTGAGGCTTTATTTAGCGCGTCTTGTATTTCAGAGAGCCCTTCAAAAGCAGCTGTTGGCGAAATTAATATCACCGCATCGTAGTCGTTGCTACCCGCTAATAAATCGTTAATGTTTTTAACTGTTTTAGGAATTGGATAAGCCATTTTATTTCCTCAAATAAAGTAATATTTCTTATACTTCGCGGTTTTGAACTAGGTAATCTAGTCCACCGGTAATTGCAGCGACTTGAGCGACAATGCATTCTTCTTCACTGACCTTTGGACTATCGGGATATACTTCAGTGGTGGTGCAGTAATCAGCATTTGATAGTCCGGCACATAAGCCGATTGATTTTACGGGATAGTTAATTACTCCTTTTTGAGTAATTGTTTTGCCGATTAATTTTCCGTTGCTATCGGCTGGTGCAATATGGGTAACCTTTTCAACCGACTCGATGATGGCTTTCTGAAAATCATGCCTGGGATTTTCCTCGTCACCAACGGCATAGAAACCATCCGGAATATTCCAGTTATTATGCTCAGAACCGTCCCGTGAGGCCAATGCTGGTCTAAAAACACTGTTGTCGGTATCAGTCGTTTCGTGAAGGTCAAAATGCGCCAAAACATCCACTTCTTGCGCGCTTAACCACATCATTAACGATTGCGACTCCATCGATGGACTATTTGTATAAAATGAGCGATTAGGGTCAATAGCGTCTGGGTTCCACCGGTTAATGGTTTCATATCCCCACGGACTAATACAAGGCGCAACGATAAAGTTAAAGCGATCAGTATAATCGCTGATTCTAGTTTCAAGAAACCTCAACGCTCCATGTACGCCACTAGTTTCATAGCCATGAACGCCGCCGGTAATTAGAATTGTAGGATTATTGGCATTAAAATTTGTCGTTTTTAGGACAAATAGCGAGTAGCAACTTTCATAGTCTAATTCACCATACTTTGAAATATCCAACTCACTAGTTAATGCTTCAATTTTTGAAACAACTTCCTGTTGATAACTTCTAACAACTTTTTGTTGTTTATACCATTCTTGCCGTTGTTCCTTATTCCAGCTCATTTTATCGAATGCCGCCACGCGGCTTTCTTCATTCACCATTCTTATTTCCTTAATCAATTAGTGAGGCATCATATTGGTTCGGGATAACCAAATTTTTTTTCCTGGTTAGCCAAATGGCACCTTTTTCGACTCGAGCGAGTCCGATTAACAGGCGTTTTTAAACACGCGCTAATCAGAGTGCAAGAAAGCTGAAAAGAAGTCAGCTAAGCCACGCCTTTCGGCTTCCCCTTACTAATTTGAGACGGATTCAGCTCGTTGCCCGATAACCATGCCAAATTGCTCAAGGGTTGCAGTAGTATCCATTTCACCCAAGTTGTAGTGAGTATCGCCTTTCCATTCACAGAACATTCGGCACTCAGAACCATCTTCGCCTTTACCTAGCTCCAGCGTATAATAATCAATAGCAGGTTTTTCTTCGAGATTCGGGTTCTTCATGTCCAGGTGACATAGGATGCCAACATAAACGCACTCAATATAAGCCTTTGCTTCCGGCATAACTATTAACAGAAGTGGTTTGTTCTCTATCTTTGATATCACCACTCTAACCTCATTAGGGTCGAGTACTGTAGAGTCCTCAGGCGCCATTTTCTCAACCTGTTCGATTAATGCCGTCACAAATTTGGCGGAATGCTCTTTGGTCGACATTCGTTCAAAAAACTGGTGCGGATCGCTTTCACACATATGACGAAAGCCTTCATGGCCTAATAAATAGTGTCTTTCTCTTGGATTATCTAAAATCATTTTTGCCCTTATCAAATGGTTTGTTCAAATGTATACCTATTTTGAAAATAGTATCACTGCTCATTAGTAATTACCATCAGGTACAGGATACAAAAACACCATCTATTGCCGATTTTGTCGGGTTTTTCACCTTGGTCGCTTTTGTAGAGGATACAGGTCATGTTAGTCTTAAAATTCAACTAAAAATTATAAATTATACTCAATGACAAAAACTTGTATTGGATGTAAACGAGAAATCGCCAAAGAACAGTCTCGTTGTTATATTTGCAACGCTTCGCAGAGCTATATTCGCTACTACGCTAGTTCATTCATTATCATGAGCCTAATGCTCTTAGCTTCGGCATTTATAGCTCATTGGTATTCACAGGAACAATCAAAAGCACAGATTCAGCTACAGTCACAGCAGCTCGCCAGTCAAAAACAAAGCAATGTTGAACAATTATTGGCCCTCAAGACAAAATTAGAGCAGGCAAACCAAACAATTGTCGAATTTGAACAAAGCAGCCATTCTAAGGATTCAGAAACCACCCAACAGCTGGCTCAATCTCAATCAGCCCTAAAAGAAGCAGAGTCCGCCGCTGAAAAAACCACCGCTAGAGCAAGTTGGTTGAGCAAAGAAAACCGTCGCTTTAAGGCGAAAATTGCGGAACTTGAGTCAAAGCTAACGGCAGATGCTGAACAGGCCTCCAACAGTCAACAACTAGCGAGTGAAAGCGTCATATCGCAATTACTGGCTAAGTCACAAGCAACTCAGCAACAGCTTGAGCAATTAAAAGCGAGCCAGCTTGTCGAACTTGAGTCTGCTAATAGCCTTCAAACCAGCGAGACTGAATCTCCAAACGCAGAGGACCAAAATAGCGCGCCCCTTAAGCAAGCAGTTGAAGGTACTGAAAGGCAATTAGCTGAGATTAAAGTCATCATAGAATTTCTACAGAGAGAAATGAACGTCGGATAAATACCAATCGAAAGAGCAAACTCCCCAGCATAAACCGAAGGTAAACCAATGAGCAAAATAAAAATTTAACCTTTCTTGAGCCTCATAGCGGCGGTATTGGCTTTGAGGGAACAGCAAATATGATTAACAATAGAGTGCCGATACCATAAATCTAATGAAAACAGCCTCTCCGAACCAAAAATGGTCACGTTTAACAAAACAGGGCTATCTTGTGAGTGGCGGTACAAGCTTTATAATGGCGCTTGAGTTCACCGCAAACGGACCGCAGGCGGAAGCTTTGCTAACTTACGGACAATCAGGTGATCCCGACAGCCCAAAAGCGATTGACCAGACTCGACTTTTTTCACGGAAACAATGGCGTCCAATTTATTACAATGCCACAGCGGTTAAAAAGAATACCCTGCGTGAAATTCAGCTGAGTAACCATTAGCGCTTATCTAGCCGTGCAAGTCGAGCGCTACGAGTCAATCTGGGTTAGTCAATCGGTGTTAATCGGCCAGCGTTAATCAGTGGATGAATTGACGGATAATCTTTTGAGAATTGTTAACGTGATTTCATCCGCCCTACCATCATAGAAACGCTCTAAAATTTTTACAAATAACGGATCCGACGGCTGACATTGCTTAAAAAGAGTAATACTGGAACATAATTTTAGGTTATCGGGATGGGCCATTATGGATTCTATCGGTTTATTGTCGATTGTTAGCAACAATTGACAACACTCTCGGTAGCGGCCTCCGAGTAATGGGTCTGCTAAAAATGCGTTAGCCTCCTCTAGGCTAGAAATCGCATACGTTTTAGCCGTCGTACTACTTGCCAAACCGGCAATTTGTGGAAAAATAAACCATACCCAATGGCTATGTTTGCGACCGCCTGAAAGCTCAGCGACTACTTTATGGTAAACAAGGTCCTGTGCGCTCTTAAAACGCTCTAGATTAAAAGAATTACTCACAACTACCCCCTTTTAAATAAACCATAATCTGAATCTAAACCAAAAGATGAATGCTCTATTTAAATTAAATACCTAACTATAATCAGTTGGTATAAGATAACACAGTTCCTTTAACAGCCCGCGCTAACCGATCGATTATCTGGTTTATATGATGACAATAAAAATTAATCAAACTTATTCGAAATTGACGCAATCGGGCTCAAGTTCCGTCGGCAGCTTAATTATCATAGCGTTTATTTCAGTTCTGTTAATGAGTTTAGTACCTGTAATCATAAAATGGATAGATGCTAACCCAGCAACAATAGGTATCGTAAGGCTAGCAATTGCAGTGATTGGTCTTATGCTGCTGGCACTAGCTCTCCGGCAGAAAATTGTTTGTGAGAGGACAGAACTTAAGTGGCTTATTTTTCTTGGATTTGTATTTGCTGTTCATTGGTACAGCTATTTCCTTAGTATCAAACTGGCGACGGCTTCACTTGCTGCAATTGGCGTTGCTACTTTTGGTATACACTTACTTATTTTGTCGAGCCTTATAAAGAATGAAAAAATCCAACCCAGTGACTGGCTTGCTATATCGCTTTCCTTTGTTGGAATTATTATCGCTTCGCCAAAACTAGACGTCGATTTCAACCAGTTACAGGGCTTTATGCTTGCCATTTTAAGTGGTTTTTTATATGCCTGCTTACCACTAATCAATCAACGTATTTCTCACCTAAACACTAACACAAGAGCTATCGGACAATTTGGCTTTGCTTTGCTATTCTTTGTTTTTCTTTGGCCATCAACCGATTTTGATCTCAAGCAAGCTGACTGGTTTGGACTATTAGCGCTAGGCATTTTAAGTACACTGATTGCTCATACCCTTTGGATAAAAATAACAACCGAGCTTCCAACAAATCTGACTTCGGTTATTTATTACAGCTATATCCCTATTTCTATGGTTCTTAGTGTTATTTTTCTCGCCGAAGAAATGACCTGGCAAAAAATTTTAGGGGCACTAATGATTATTTCTGCGAATCTATTAGTAATGATTTTGCACAAAAAGTCTGGCCCACAAAAGCGCTGACTGAAAAATACTAATGCGAATAGTACTAGTTCGAATAATGCAAATCCGAATAGAGCTGGCACAATAATTGTCATTGCGCATCAAACATTTCATTGATTATTCATCGCACTCATTGTGTGATAATCGCTTTAACCTCTCGTTCTATAATCTTTACCATTTTTTTAACATGTGACAAATGAGTTCTGAAATTTACGATAGCGACTCTTATCCAAAAAACTTGGTCAATGAGTGTCGATGAAAGGAATATATCTCCGTCTAACTGGATACGTTTTATCAACTCTTGGTTAAATTGGTTCGGGTCTATTTTTGCAGGGACATATCTAAATATTGTTACTGACAGCTCCGGCTCCGGACCAACTTCAAATCCATCTTTTGAAGCAAGTTTCTGATAAAGATATTGAGTTAAAATTAGTTTTTCTTCCAGAGCGGCACGAAAAGGCGCTAAACCGAATAGTTTTAAAGGTAACCACAGCCTCATGCCGCGAAAATGTTTTGTTAATTCCGGAGAAATATCAGCTGGCGAAATACTTCGGTCAAACTTTTGACCAGGTTCGCCCGTCTCACTAATGGTGTCTTGCATATAATCTGCCTGATAATGGTGCGCCTCCATTAGAGCTTTTTTATTTTTGATAAGAACAGCGCCAGTCCCAAAAGGAAGAAATAGCGTTTTGTGCGGATCCAGTGTTATCGAGTCGGCCTTTTCGATACCAGAAAAAGCGCTCGACATACCTTCAACCAGTTTAAAAAAGCCACCGTAAGCAGCATCTACGTGAAGCCATAATGCCTTTTCTGATGCTATCTTAGCGATATCATCGATCGGATCGATTGCACCTGTATTGGTTGTTCCTAACGTAGCGTTTATGAAAAAAGGTATTAATCCTTTTTGTTTGTCTTGGCGAATCGTTTTATCGAGTGCTGTCGGCAACATTCCATTTTTTGAATCGGTTTCAACGTATCGAATTTGGCATTCAGAAAGACCTGATATTCGAATTGCTTTTTGTATTGAATGATGTGTTTGTTCAGTTAGATAAACAACTGCCCTTTCAAAATCTTTAGCACGCAATTGTTGAGCTTCCCTAGCGGTTACTATGGCTGTTAAGTTAGCAATGGAACCTCCAGAAGTTAAATTTCCAACTGAATCCTCGGGAAACCCCATCAGTTGACACATCCAGCTAAGCAAATCGTTTTCTAAGTGAACGGCACCAGGCGAAGCAAAAAACACCCCAGCATACCTATTGGTTACCGCCGCTAAGTAATCTCCGAGCGCCGCTGGGTAAACTCCACCGCCCGGTATATACCCCATATGTCCAGCCGAAGCAGGATTTATTCCATGCTGGTCGATATGCTCTTCTATATCACTGAGCAAACCAACCAATGGGTTTGCTCGCTCTTCAAGGGAAAAAAAGAAATCCCTTGCCGCATCCGGATTGTCACTTGTAGCTTGTTTAAACGCCTTTTTGTCTTCAAGGTTATCAAGAAATTCGCTGGCGTAATGCGCTACCTGTTGATGCCACTCATTTCGCTGAGCGCTCGAAGGCTGAAGCTGTCGTGCTAGTGATTCAAGTGCTTTGAGTTTTTCAATCATTGCCTAATAATCTCTCTGTCCACCACCTCAAGATGCACCGACTATAACAAAGCCTTAATTTTTTTTCAGATAAGATAATTAGTCTATGACGTTTGTTGCTACAAAAATATTGCTCTTATAGTGTGTAACCAAGGAATTAACAGCAGTGCTATTCTAACAAAGGTCGCATAACAAACACTTTGATTTCGCAGCAGGTTAAAACAATTAGGCCTGCATTAGTGGCAACGGCAGCGGGTTTGAGCAATCCGGAAATTCACTCAAACTCGCTAAAAAACTAGCTGATAAAACAAAACAATTGCTACTGGTTGCGACTGTTTAAAAACGCAATATGTGCTTCTATGCCGGGAAACTCTTCATGGGTTTTAGCATTTGAACTCGCCTGCTCCCAAGACGCTTTTGAGCCGATAAAAAGGTGGGACTCAATGCGCATTTCGCCAACGTCTTCTAACAAGCCGGCGGGGATCCAAAAGTACTCCGTATTTTGTAAACGGTTGGGAACTGGTGAACCACATCTCGCGCAAAAATTTGAACTAAACCCTGTATTTTTTTTCCACTTGGAAATACAGTCTTCTCCAGATGTTATTCGATAGCTCTGCTCGGAAACTATTGTTGCGGCGTTAGAGAATGTTCCGCTCTGCTTTCGACATAATGAGCAATGGCACTGGTATAAACTAAGTCGTTCCTTATCAACTTCAAAGGTAACCGATTCACATAAACAAGAACCTTTCATCTATTTCTCCTTAACAGTGTTTGCTCTGCATAAGCTACTCTGAATCAGCTACTCCGCATCAGCTACTCTACACCAGCCTCGCGAATAGCGAAAGGTGACCGCTCTGCGCACTAGCTCTTCAGGTAGATCAAAACAAACCGATATTAGCATCCAAATCATCCACCTTTGAACTAGTTTTAGCTATTTAACTCGTTTTGCCTCTATGCGGTACACCACTTTCCATTGTTCAGTTCCCTGTAGTTTTTCCATTTTCCAAGAAAATTGATCTGTCTCAATGTCATAAAAAGTAATCTTAGTTTCTGCGCCGTTATAGACCCCCCTCATAACCATTTCTTTTTCTGTTCCGTTTGCCTTAAAAGTATCTAGTTTTGCTCCAGAATTTGACATCCAGGCCATTTCCCAAAGTTTACTTTTGGGATTATAAATTCGAATATTTGTACCAAACTGTCTTCCTTTCTCTGGTACGGGCTTATCGTATCCTGGTGAAATCCAGTCGTCCTGTATAGCTGAGCCGCCTAAAATCCAATAAAAATTCCAATTAGCTCCGGGTCCATCTTGGCGTTTACCTTGCGCATCAATCGACCAATCAGTAATTTTCCATTCGCCAACTAATCGTCCAAAATGATGGCTCTCAGGTGGCGCAGCGGGGTTCATTGATTGTTGTTTAATTGTCGGCTTAGCCAAGTCGCCGGCATAAACTGACTCGTTATTGATGATTAGATAGATTCCAACCCACAGTAATATCAATCTCAAGAAAATCGCCCCTAACCTTTTTGATTGATTTAGTTGCTCAATATTCTTCGGCTCAATTAGTATTCCTCTTTGTAACATCAGTTATTCCTCAGCTAAGTTGGATCGTTTAAACTTAAAGGGTTGTGTTGCACCATCTTATACTGATAAACGGAACCACCACCAGTGCAACTTGCTATCAAAATTAAGCAAAAAGCGGCATTATGACGGAATTAGTTTTATCGGGGGAGTAATACATGAGAACCAACGGCCTAACAACGCTCGATTGGAAAATTCTAGCGCTGTTACAAGAAAACTCGCGAATAACAGTATCGGAGATTGCTTCTCAACTCAGTCGATCTCGCAGCAATATTAGTGAACATTTTGAAAAATTACAGGAAATGGGTGTAATTGACCAATTTTCCATTGTGGCTAACGAAGAAAAGTTAGGAATTGGAATTAGTGCTTTTGTTCGTTTGCAAGCCGAATCTAAAGACCATAGGCAAATTATTAACCAACTATGCGAAAAACCTGAGCTCGCCGAATGTCACGTGTTAACGGGCTCTGAATTAGTAATCTTAAGGGTTGTTGCCGTTAATATGGCCCACCTTAGGAACTTTGTTGACCAATTAACGGAATACGGCTCAACTCAAACCGACATAATTTTCTCAACCGTAAAGCGTCAACTGCAGCTAACACCTGACCTTAAAGAAAATATAAATCAGCATAAATAGACCCAAAAGAGAACAAATTAGCATACAATTAATAATGAGATATGGCTATTGCGGATTCGACAGTAGTCCGAATTGAAACCTTTTGCATAATAGGGATGTTAGTGGGTAAAGTTATACACCATTCAAAGTTAGGTTTGGCAGCATGATTCTTCGCTTTTTACGCCTAAAGGCATGGCTAGCTATTGCCGGTTTACTGTTCATTTCCCTTGCTGTAGCGGCGAGTCAACCAAGACTTTCCTCTGAACGCCAACCAGAATTTTTGTTCAAGAATTACGCAATGGATGAAGGTTTAATCAATTCAAATGTCATTCAGATGATTGAGGACCACCAGGGATTTATTTGGTCAGCCACTCAAGATGGGTTGTTTCGGTTTGATGGTTACAACTTCAAACAGTTTAATCATGACCCGTTAGATACTAGCTCAATTCCCGCCATTTATGTAAACACCCTCTTTGTTGACCGCCGAGGCACTCTTTGGGCAGGGACTGACGATGGCCTTGCAAAATTTGATGCAAAAACAGAATCATTTATTAATTACCAACATGATCCGGAGGACTCAACCAGCATTAGTAGTAATATTGTCATGTCAATTGATGAAGATCGTGATGGCAATCTGTGGATTGGTACTTTTGGCGGCGGAGTTAATCATTTTAATCTTAATAAAAACCAGTTTACATCTTATACCCATGATGCAAATCATGCCGACAGCATCAGCAGTAATAATATCTACAAAGTGCTAATTGATAGTAATAACATTGTCTGGATAGGAACAAGAAATGAAGGATTAGACCGGTTTGATCCGTCAACGGGTCAGTTTAGCAACTACCGACATATCGAAGGCGACCAAAATAGTATCAGTCATAATAGAGTCTATACCTTGTTGAATGGCTCCAATGGTTACCTATGGGTTGGTACTCGCGGTGGAGGACTAAATCGTCTCGACAAAGAAAACGAACGCTTTAAAAGCTACCAGGCGAATGAAAATGACCCTCAAAGCATTGGGAGCGACCATATTTTCGCACTCTTTGAAGACTCACATCAAACGATCTGGGTCGGTGCGCTTCAAGGTGGCTTAAACCGTTTTAATCGCATTACGGAGACCTTTCAAGTCTACAGACACAACCCTGCTAACGAAAAGTCAATTGCCGATGATGATGTTTTTTCAATAATACAAGACAAGACTGGCTTAATCTGGTTTTCCACCCTTGGCGAAGGTATCAGCAAGTTTGACCCTAACACCGAAAGATTCGGTCTTACGTCGCACAAACTGGATAACCCTAATAGCATTAGTAGCGGTGTTATTTGGGCAATTTTCGTTGATAGCGACGGTTATATTTGGACCGGAACAGATACCGGCCTGGATCGCTATGATCCCGTCAATAACGTTTACAAACATTTTACGCACGACCCAGCAAACCCTAGCAGTATCGCTGGTAGTGACGTGCGCGCAATATATCAAGATAGTCGCAATAGGCTCTGGTTTGGAACAAGCACCGCAGGTGTCAGCGTTTTAGATAATAGCAACGCAACTAAATTCACGCACCTCAAATACAAAGACGGTGACGAGAATAGCCTAACCGGCAATCACGTTTCTTCCATCCACCAGGATCCAATGGGCAATATGTGGTTTGGAACTCAAAACGGATTGAACAGACTTAACCTAGAAAATAATGTTATTACTCGTTTTGTTAGTCAATTGAGCTCCGACAAAAGTATCAGCCAAAATGATATCAACAGTATTTATTCAACTAGAGACGGTGACCTATGGGTGGGCACTCTTAGCGGTTTGAACCAATTCGACCACAAAAGCGAAACCTTTAAGCGTTACAAAAAGGAAATAGATAACTTAAACAGTTTAAGTAATAACAGCGTCAGTTCAGTGTTAGAAGACGACGACGGAATTATGTGGATTGTAACCAGTGGTGGCTTGAACCGGTTTGATAGAGAAACGGGGGAATTTAAGCACTTTAGAAAAGAGCAAGGTTTAGCGAGTGACAGACAATATGGTGTAATCAAGGGAATTGGTGATTCAATCTGGCTCGGGGGCAATGGAATAACTAAGTTC
>CAJQOL010000152.1 GCA_905479925.1 uncultured Kangiellaceae bacterium
GCAGAAGGGACAGGTGCAGAGATAATGAGCCGAATTGCAGCACCTATGGTTGGCGGAATGCTTAGTGCGTTAGTGCTTACTCTTTTTGTGATTCCAGTGGTTTATTTCCTTTGGAAGAGCTATACCTTATCAAAAAGCGAGGTTAAAACTTTGAGTTAGCGAACCTCGGAATTATTCATAAAGATAAAATAAAAAGCCAGATAAACTCGTCTATAATTTTGAGTATCGTTTGATTAACCTATAGAGGGCGTCGTGAGACTATTGTTGGCTGAATCGACTCAGTCTATTGTTAATCTAGTTCGCTGGATCTGTGAAGTAGAAGGCTTTGAAATAGAAGTAGTAAGCGATGCAGCGACTTTGCTTGAGCTTATCGACCGTCAATCCTTTGATATCATTTGTATCACCCAAGGTATAGACGACGATAATGGGCTCACCACGTTGCGATCTATTCGGTCCGATGAACGCTTTAGATATACTCCGATTTTTCTCTTTAGTGCGACCCCTAAGCAATCCCATATTCAACAAGCATTAGCCGCGGGCGCAACCGATCTTATCCCAAAATCGGAGTTTGAAAATTTAAGTTACTTCTTGGCAAGGTACAAAGACCGTCTCAAATCGCTTAACGGTAAAGTGCTTTTGGTCGAAGATTCTCCCTCACAGCAGGCAATCCTAAAAAGTATTCTACATAGTATTGGTTGTTCTGTGGATGTTTTTGATTGTGTTGACGAAGCGTTTGAAAGTTACGCTAGTTGTGAATATGATTTAGTTGTTACAGATATTGTTCTTAAGGGATACTCCTCGGGCGTAGCGTTGGCTGGAAAAATTCGACGTTTTGCGGGAGTAAAAGGTGATATTCCAATTCTTGCCGTTACCGGTTACGATGACCCGGCTAGAGAAGTCAGTTTGTTTAGTTACGGGGTTACTGACTATATCCGAAAACCTGTCCGCGAGAGACCTTTCTTACGTCAAGTTAAAACGCTGATCGAGTCTTACCAGCACCATAAAAAAGTTGAACGTAAGTCTAATGAATTGATACGTTCAGATAAACAACGAATACAGTTTTGGGCAGAACTAAGCCACGAGTTACGAACTCCGCTTAACGGTGTTATAGGAGCGCTTCAACTATTACAAGTGGAAGATGTTTCTCCTGATAAGCGCGATTTTCTAAGTGTCGCAAAAAATTCATCCGAAATGTTAATGTCATTGTTAAACGATGTTTTAGATCTAACAAAAGCAGAAACAGGCAAACTGCACTACACCATCCGAACCGTTGATCTAAAAAATACTATTCAGCAGCAAATTGATACGGTTAAGAATTTAGCTAAGGAAAAAAATATAGCCATTGAAACATCTATTGGTGAACAAGTGCCAGGAACTGTTGGATGTGATAGTACAAGGCTTAATCAGGTAGTTATTAACTTGCTACACAACGCCATTAAATTTACTGATGAAGGGTCAGTCAAGCTGAACTGCATTTTAGATTCTAAGCATAGCAACATTTTGCGTTTTAGCATTAGTGATACTGGCGCAGGGATTTCGGATAGCGACCAGAAAAATATTTTTGTTAAGTACAAGCAAGCCAATAAGGAAATTGAAAGCGAAAGAGGGGGAACCGGCTTGGGTCTGCACATTGCTAAACTCATTGTTTCCATGTGGGGTGGTGAAATAGGTGTTAACTCAACACTTGGTAAAGGAAGTGAGTTTTGGTTTACGCTGCCTTTTAAAGAAGTACAAGATAACCAGCGAATGACTCAAGTTGAAGTTGAGTTTTCTAATCCAGAAAATAAGCGGGTATTAGTAGTTGACGATTGTGAAGTTAACCGTATGATTACTAAAGGATTGCTCGAAGTTTGTGAAGTTGTTGCAGACTCTGCGTCGGGTGCTGAGGAATCAATTCAGAAGCTAAAAATAACAGATTATGATTTTGTTTTTATGGATTTTGAAATGCCGGGATTCAATGGCCTCGAAACGACCAAAATGATCAGGGAGCTAGGGGGGAATCTTAGAGATATTCCCATCGTTGCGCTAACGGGAACCAGCATGGAAGAAAAAAATCCGAGGTTCTTAACGCCGGAATGAATGACTTTATGGAAAAGCCCATAAAATTAGACGCATTGACCGCGATGCTCAATAAGTACCTCTGCTAGTGGCGCTCTATACCCATAGTGAGTCTTAAAAATTGATCTATTGGGCTAAATAAATATTTAACCAAATTTGCTCTACGTCCCACATTTCTTTATTCTTTATTCGTTTTTCTTTCTTAAAAGTGCTTTTATTTCCGCTAGCTCTGACTGCAGGTGCTCAACTTGAGAACGGCTGGCAGGTTCTCCGCCCTCAATAGACTCGCCGTGACTCCGAGCTCGCTCTCTTTCATGCTCTTCATGCATAACTTCTAATACCGTTCCGACCATCATGTTTAAGAACACAAAAGCGGTTAGGAAAATGAAACTGATATAATATATCCAACTAAGCGGATGGGGCTCCATGGTTTCATACATAATATCCGTCCAGTCTTCAAAGGTTGCGATCCTAAACAAGGTTAACATCGCAATTGACACGTCCCCCCAAAGCGTGGAATTAACGTGTTCAAACAGAATACTTCCTACCGCACCATATATGTAGAAAATGACAAACATTAACAGGGCTATGTAACCCATACGAGGAATTGCTTTGAGAAGCGCATTAATTAGCAAGCGAAGCTCTGGAACCATGGAAACTAAACGCAGTACTCTAAATACCCGTAACAACCTAGCTAATAGAATTCCGGTACCTTGGGATGGAATTAAACTACCAATAACTATAATGGTATCAAAGATATTCCAGCCACTTTTGAAGAACGTCTTAAAATTGCCAATTGCAAGATATCGAATAGCTATTTCAATGACAAAAAAGAAGGTTATAGCGATATCGGCAAACGCTAAGATTTCAATAAACCCTGAGGATAAGTTATGGGTTTTGGCGCCAATAGATAACGCCGAAATGACAATAACTAAAACAACCGACATTTGAAATAGTCGGCTATCGTTAATCTTTTCTAGTTTGGCTAGGAATTTTTTCCAAATTGTAAGCATAGAGATGACTCATCTTTCCATTTAAGCTCGAGATAATAATAAATCTTAGCAACATACGCAATGAGCCTAAATGTAACTAAAGTGAATCCTTTAGGATTATTGGTTGTTCGTGCTAAATGAAATACCGGTTGAAACGAGGCTCGCTAGAATTAGAAAACAACTAGACATTAACAAACACGCGTTCAATCCATAAGACTGAAAAAGCCAACCGGAGAGTACCGTTCCGGCCAGGCGCCCGGCTGCATTAGCCATATAATAAAAGCCAACATTCATTGAAACCGACTGTTGGCTAGAAAAATGGACGATAAGAAAACTGTGTAGCGAAGAATTGACAGCAAAAACAGCGCCAAATACAATCAAGCCAGCAACTAATAGAATGCCTTGTTGACTGAAGGTTAGAGTTGTTTGGTAATAATAAAAGGCATAGGCTAAGCTAATCATAATGACGGTCAATAAAACAACCCATGCTAACAATGCGTTTTTAGAACCTGTCTTGCCCGTCAATTTTGGTGCCACCGCTTGAATCATGCCATAGCCAATTACCCAGCACGCCATAAAGGTTCCCACCTGCCAATGGGGCCAGTTAAGTTGAGCACTAAGAAATACTGGTACCGCAATAACGAACCATATATCCCGTGCACCAAACAGAAAAAAACGGGCAGTGGATAGTCGATTTATTTGACTGGATTGAGACAAAAGCTGACTAAATTTGGTTTTTTTTGTTATTTTTCCAAAGTCTTTTTCAAGTTTAATGAGGCTAACTAACAGTATAAACGCTAAAACTGCTGCCATGAGTCCGGCGGAGTTTTGGAACCCTATGGTGTTTAATAGTCCGGCACCTACAAAGAAGCCAATGCCTTTCATGGTATTTTTTGAGCCAGTTAGCACAGCAACCCATTGATAAAGTTTCGTCTGGGCTTTATCGTCAGGAAGTAGGATTTTTATGGCGCTTTTAGCGCTCATTTTATTTAAGTCTTTTGCAACTCCCGACAATGCCTGTGCCAGCATAACCCAGGCTATCGTTAGCCACTCTGTTGGCACTAGTAACAATGATAGCGCAACTATCTGAAGCGCTAAGCCCATATTCATAGTGACGTTTAAGCCTAATCTTGCTCCAAGCCAGCCACCAACTAAGTTAGTAACAATTCCAAAGAATTCATAGAATAAGAACATTAAAGCAATGCTTAGAGTGTCATAACCTAATTGATGAAAATACAGCACCACCAACATGCGCAATGCGCCATCAGTGATGGTAAACGTCCAGTAATTAAGCGTTACAAGAAGGTATTGTCTAACTTCGCTTGAAATTTCAGATAAAAGCATGGCGAGGTTACTTATCGAGATCTAATCCTGCGACCATTCGCACTAACTCAAGGGTGCGGTTTATGTAGCCCCACTCGTTGTCATACCATAAATAGAGCTTCACTTGAGTATCATTGACAACCATGGTTGATAAAGCGTCGACAATACTAGAGCGCGGGTCTGTTTTGTAGTCGACTGATACTAGCGGTCTCGTTTCAAAGCCTAAGATTTCTTTTAGCGCATTTTCGGAAGCATCTTTAAGCAATTGATTGATCTCTTCAACGGATGTTGAGCGCTTCATTTCGAACACGCAATCAGTTAATGATGCATTAGCAATTGGCACTCGCACAGCATGACCATTTAATTTTCCTTTTAACTCAGGAAATATATGGGTTATTGCCGTCGCAGATCCGGTGGTCGTGGGAATAAGATTAGTACCGCAGGCTCGTGCCCGCCGCAGATCTTTATGTGGCGTATCAAGAATACTCTGGGTATTGGTAATATCATGGATGGTTGTCATAGACCCATGTTTAATACCAATAGACTCATGCAACACTTTAACTACCGGAGCAAGGCAGTTGGTGGTACATGATGCGGCGGTAACAATTGGGTGAGAATCAGCGTCATAGATATCTTGATTAACCCCCATGACGATATTAGCAATACCGTCTTCTTTTACCGGTGCTATAACAACAACTCGCTTAACGCCTTGATCAAGGTATTTTTTCAGTAAAGATTGAGTTTTCATTTTTCCCGAGGCTTCAATAACTATATCGCATTGAGACCAATCACTTTCGTCAATAGTGTTGTTCTGACTATAGTTAATTTGCTTCTGGTTGACCTCAATGATTTCTCGGTTGTTGCTTGTTTGTTTTGCGACAGCTTCAAATCTCCAAGTGCCGTGTATAGAGTCAAAATTGACCAAATGAGCCATTGTTTCAGCGTTGCCGGCGGGGTCATTTATTTGAATAAGCTCTAGGTCAGAATACTCATAGAGGGCGCGCATGGCTAAACGCCCCATACGGCCAAACCCGTTTATGCCAATTTTTATCATGGTGATTTACCTTGTTTTTAGAGGTATCAATTGTTGTAGCAGAATTGATAGTAATTTTAATCAAACCGCTTTCATAAAGTACAGTGACTTCTTCATAATTTTGAGTAACTGAGCCTGAATTGCTGGGCAAATTCAAAATAGGCCAGATTTCAGCTAGAAAATGCAGGATTTCCGGGTAAATTGTTTTAGGCTATAAGGCGTATCAATTCTCGACTTTTCGTTAAAGCTAGCTATAATTTATAAAGCTTTAAATAGGGTCATGATCAAAATCAAAGACATCGATAAGTGTTCAATCATTGTGATATTATCCCCTTATAAATCAACTGCATAACGTATTTCTCTCGTCAGGTTTGTAACTTTTTTGAGAGTAGCTGAGGAACAATCAATGAGTCGTAGTTTGGTCAAAACTTGTATTTCGATACCGGTTGTAGCCGCGTTCACACTAATGCAGCAATTGCCCGTTGCCGCAAATGAAGCCGAGTCAGAAGATTCAGAACAAGATTATTTTGCCTTAAGCCTCGAGCAACTCGCTCAAATAAAGGTTGTTACTTCCTCTCGGCGAGAACAGTCTATAGAAGACTCATACGCCAATATTTCTGTTATCACAAAGGAAATGATCGAAAGCCGTGGTTATCGTAATATCATTGAAGCGCTTGAAGATCAGGTGGGGTTTGACTTCGCAACCTACGAAGATGGCGGCGGGGAATATCCAGTGCATTTCCTTAATCGCGGAATTGGTGGCGATAACGGTAATTCGCGTTTGTTGGTGATGGTTGATGGTTTGGTGCAAAACCATATTTCCTTTAACTGGACCCAGGGCGTTACTGACGAGCAAATTTTGCAAGATGTTGAACGTATCGAGGTTGTTCAAGGGCCAGGCTCATCGCTTTATGGTGCGCAGGCGGTTTCAGGCATGATTAACATTATCACTAGGAAACGTTTCAAAGGCACTAATGCGAGACTGACTCTATCAGAAAATAATGGACGTTCTCTTGAGCTCTTTACAGGTGGTGAGCTGGGAGATATTCATTTTCAGGTGGCAATAAAAAGTTTACAAACCGATGGTGATGGTGGATTGGGTCGCCCAGATCCAGGCAACTATTTTAATAATAATGTTTATCCAGACTTCTTAACCGCCAACTACGACGCAAATGGGAACTATCAGACTAACGCGCCAAACCCGCTAGCCGGTCAAGCAATCCCCAATGGGTTTAATACCTCAAAGAAAGATCAAGCACTCCGGTTTAATATTTACAGTAATAATATGCAAATGGGTCTAAATTACTGGGAGAAAAAAGATGGTTTAGGTAGTTATGTTGTTGGTTACGAATACGACGCTACCGCTTCGGATTTTATAACACATCATAGTGCTTATACGGCATTTGTGAAAAATGAATCGATGTTAGTTGCAGAAAAACTAAACTGGAAAACTGATTTATGGTATCGAATTGACCGTCAGGAATCGGATACGGGCTTTCGATATTTATACCGTTTTAGTGACCTAAAGAAATCTTATCATAGTGCAAGCAGTCAAATTGGTTTTGAAAATCAGTTTGATTGGACCATAAATAAAGACCACACACTTATTTTTGGGTTGCGATTATTAGGTAACCGACAAACGGAGCAGATCGTTTCTCTTGGACGTGAGCAAAATGGCAACGCATCAACCACCAACTCATCATGGAATGAAGCGGTGGCCGGAAACGGTTTAAATCAATCAGAAGTTAATGAAATATTTGATGAAACAGAAACTGCCATATACGCGTTATTAGAAGGTCGCTGGTCGGAAAATATTAGCTACTCGATCGGTAATCGATTTAGCGACGGGAGTGATTATGGCTCAACTCATACCCCGCGAGCCGGTCTTATTTATAAGCCAAATGATCAGTGGGTATTCAAGGCATTATACGGTGCAGCGTTTAGACAGCCATCACTTTTTGAATTACAAGATGAGTTTCGCGGCCAATTTGATTTAACTCCAGAAAAAATAGATACCTTTGAATTTGAAACAAGCCGTCAAATCTCTAGTTACGGAAAACTAAAAGTTAACCTATTTAGCTCTCGTTCTACCGATAGTATTAATTTAATTGCCGATGCTTCCCGGGCTGGGGGCGAGCGTTATGCAAATGTTGCTAGCTCTAAAGTGAGAGGTCTATCAGCACAGTTAGATTTAAAGCCCGTTGATGGAGTAACGATTTATAGTAATTATATTTATCAGCAGGGGGCTGAAGACGGATCGAGTTGGGGAAGTTTGCCTCATACCGCACAAAATAAATTTAATGCCGGTCTTAATTGGCACCCAGCAGAAAAGCCTTATAACATTAATGTTAGGGCTAACTATGTGGGTGAAAGAACAACGCCAACTAGTAATACTTACTTTGATGGAAAAGCCCCGGGTTATACCAAATTTGATTTAGTCTTTACATGGACTAACCTATGGAACAAAGCTGGTCTCTCAACTCAACTGGCCATTAATAATCTGCTTGATAAGAGTTATTATGGCGTTGGGCGACAGTCAGGCTCTAGCAATAGAAATGAATATGACCCAGCCAGCAATCCGGATCCCGCTGGATTTATCCCTGCCTATCATCCTCAGGCTGGTAGAACGCTCTACTGGTCAGTTAACTATCGGATGTAACGATAGCTAATGATGTTAAACCTTCGAAACATAACAAAATCCCCTGTGAGTAATATTTGCGCCTGGAGCAAATACAGTACTTTGCTCGTGCTGGTTCTGTTTGCTCTTTTGGGTAGTTCGATTACGGCCGAAGAAAAAAGCGAAAAAGACCAGCAAACTGTTTTAAGAGTTAAGTCCGCGTTTTTATATAACTTTATTAAATACATCACTTTTGAGCAAGAAAGTAACAACAAATCTTTTAGCGCGTTTAACGTATGTGTTTTAGGTGACGATCCGTTTGGTTCGGTACTCGATAAAATGTCGCGAAGAAAAGCGAAAGGAAAAAATGTATTAGTAAAACGAATGCAAAACATAGAGTTGGTCGATCAATGTCATTTGGTCTACGTTAGTCAGTCAAAAGAAGGCTCGCTGAATGAGGTTTTCGCTTTTGTTGAAAACAAGCCGATAGTTACTGTCAGTGATATCGCTAGTTTTGTTGATAAAGGCGGTGTTTTAGGTTTTGTAGAAGTAGACAACCGGATTGGCATAGAAGTTAATTTAACCAATGCTAGAAGAGCGAATGTAAGAATTAGCGCGCTTTTACTCGAAATAGCTAAAATTAAGGAGTAATTAGACATGTCTTACTCCTTACTCAAAAACTCATCGATTCAGACAAAACTAACGGCTTCTATTTTGTTCATCAGTAGCCTCTGTATCTTTATTGCACTGACAGCATTTATCCTGTTTAACCAGATCGACAAACGCCAAGCGGTTGTTGATGATGTTGCTATTTTAGCTAAGCTTATCGGTAATCGAAGCCAAGTTGCACTAACGTTTAATGATACTCGTTTGGCTCAAGATAATTTATCTTCGTTAAAAATTCATTCTCTTGTTAATCACGCTTGTCTTTATGATGTTACAGGAAAGTTATTTGTTAGTTATATGAAATCCGCCGTTTCTGACTTGAAATGTGTTTCAATGCTTCAACCCGGGAAAATAGTATCACACCATCGTTTTGATGATGAGGAGCTTATTGTTTTTGAACCCATAATTGTTGACGATGAGGCTCAAGGAAGTATTTTAATTCGTGCTAGTTTAAAGGGCCTTGAAGAACATTTATTGCGTTATCTATTCATTGCGTTAGGGATAGGTTTTACGGTTGTTTTTCTTGCATTATTTTTAGCGGCAAAGCTTCAAAAAATATTGTCCGAGCCATTGCTAAAACTGACTGATGCCGCAAAACAAGTTGCAGAAAATAATGATTATAGCGTCCGCGCAGAAAAGCTTGGCAATGACGAAGTTGGTGTTCTAGTTGAAACATTTAATGGTATGTTGTCAACGATCGATCAGCAGAATAAAAACCTTATAGAAACTACCGAAAAAGCTAACGCTGCTAACGAAGTTAAAAGTCAGTTTTTGGCTAATATGAGTCACGAACTTAGAACGCCTATTAACGGCGTATTGGGAATGAATGACTTACTCAAAAGTACTGAACTTGATGATGAACAAAAAGAGTATGTTTCTCTAACGGCACAAAGCGGTAAGGTCTTATTGGACACCGTTAGTCAAATACTGGACTTAGCGTCTATTGAGAGTATTGGTTTAAGACTTAACCCTATTCAAGTTGGAGTTGAATCGTTTCTTAATGATGTAGCTCACCTTTTTACATCACAATTGGCCCTACAAAAATTGGATTTAGTGCTAAAAGTGTCTAAAGATGTGCCCGCTGTATTATTATTTGACCAAGTAAGAATGCGACAGATTTTTATTAACTTAATTGCTAACGCGATCAAGTTTACTGAAAAAGGTAGTGTTACCGTCACGGTGGATTGGAATAATGACGTACTTACGGTTCAGGTTATTGACACTGGAATTGGAATTCCCGAGGAAGCGCAATCAAGAATCTTTGAGTCATTTCAACAGGCGGACAATTCTTCCACTCGCGCTTTTGGAGGAACTGGTTTAGGTTTGGCTATTTCGCAAGAGATTTGTATTGCGATGGGCGGAAAAATAAGTATTGTTCGTTCAAATGATCAGGGTTCTACATTTGCGTTTAAAGTTCAAACCGAACGAGTAACCAAACGAAATATAGACCATGCAGGCTTCGATTATGCGGGTAAAGTTTTGTCTTTAGTTCCGGCTTTGCCGCTAGGTCAATGGCTGACCAGTGAGTTTGATGATTGCAATATTGAAAACCAATTATGCCTATCTCTTGAAGAGGCACTTGAGAAGCAAGGGGGTGCATCGTTGCTACTGGTCGATGCAAGCTTTGGATTGGATGCCCTTGAAAGTATTTATGCCAACCAGGTAGAAGGACAGCGGATTGTTTGGTTAGACTGGACTGGTGAAGCTAAGCCAACCATTAAGGGCAAAACTGTGGAAGTTTTGTATAAACCGATTACTCACACGGTTCTCTCAAAACTTTTCATATCGGTTAGAAACAAAAAGAATTCTAAGGTAGTCACTGATAACGATGCGGTAATTCTTTTAGTTGATGACAACCCAATCAACCGAAAAGCAATGAAAATTCAGCTAGAGAAATCCGGTTATAAAGTAACAACGGCTGTGAATGGTTTGGCGGCGGTTAAGGCGTGTAGAGAAGAGCAATTTAGTTTAATCCTAATGGATATCCAAATGCCTGAAATGGATGGAATTGAGGCGACTCGTTTAATTCGCCAAGAACAAAAAAATTACGCTCCAACAATTATTGGAATTTCTGCGCACGTATTGGAGGAGCATAGGAATAACGCGGTTAATGCTGGGATGACGGACTACTTGTGCAAACCGATTGAAGAGAGTTTGCTGTTGCAGAAAATTGACCAATATCTTAAATAGGCCTGAAACCTGAAACCTGAAACCTGAAACCTGAATCCTAAAACCAATCACTGATTCGATTAATCGCTACAAGATTAACACTAAGTTTTAAGCCGATTAATTGATTTTCTTCGGCCAAATTTTGCAATAGTTCAAACCATTGTCTTGCAGTCTATGACGGATAGATTCAGCAGTGCGCTTACTTTTAAACGGACCGAGCTCTACCCGATACCACACCCCTGATTCTACGGTTACTTGATTGACTTGTGATTCGTACCCTGCAAGCGCTATTTGTGCCTCTAACTCTTCAGCTCTCGCTATATCTCTAAAAGATCCGCAGGGCATTAAGTATTCATATTTATTAGCATCGTCAGGAAGTTTTAAATCCTCTAGTGGGATTTCAACGGTCTTGTTGACCATTTCTTCGTGGGTTTTGTAAAAAGGTACTTCCTCATCCAGCGGTTCTGCATCTGCTTCCTTATCGGCCTGTTTGGGCTTTATTGTTTCAGCTTGTTTACCCGAGTTATCAGTTGGGTTTATTGATGCGGGTTGAAACCATTTTAAATAAACCAAAAGAGCAATAAGCGCCGCCGCCAAAAAGAATGTGACAATCATTAAACCGATAGGCTTATTGCCATTATTTTTACTGCGGCTAGCCCCAGATTTTTTTCTACCTTTTTTTGCTTTCGCATAATCCTTCGGCATAGTGGCTACATTTTCTCCGGAGCGCGAACAGCTAATAGAGTAAGTCCGTTTACAAATACTTGTTTAACCGCCTTAATTAGACAAAGCCTAGCATTACTTATTGCTAGGTCTTCAACTATCCATCGATTTTCGGCAGCATCAGATCCCGCTTGATAATAGCCGTGTAAATCCGCCGCTAATTCTCTCAAGTAGTGAGCTACTACATGGGGCTCGGAATTTTTTGCAGCATTTTCAATGAGCTCTGGGAACTGTGTGACTTTATCCATTAGAGCAAGTTCTTGATCTAAGGTAAGTGCAGCTAAATTTTCTAGGCCTTTCGCTTGATCAAATGTACCACCGAGTTCTTCCAGCTTTCTAAAGGCAGAACAGATCCTTGCGTGAGCATACTGAATGTAATAAACCGGATTATCATTTGTTTTAGATTTTGCTAACTCTAAATCAAAGGTCATTTGTGAAGTTGATCGTCTAGCCGCTAAAAAGAATCGTGTTGCGTCACGACCAACCTCGTCAATGATGTCTCTCAAAGTGACATAAGAACCCGCTCGCTTTGAGATTTTAACTTCCTCTTCGCCTCGCATTACCGTCACCATTTGATGCAAAACAACTTCAGGCCAACCATTTGGAATGCCTATATCAAGTGCCTGCAACCCGGCTCTTACACGATTGACAGTGCTGTGATGATCTGCCCCAAATTCGTCAACAACTCGCCCGAAACCCCTTGCCCATTTGTTAGCATGGTAGGCTACGTCTGGCAGAAAGTAGGTGTATCCGCCTTCTGATTTGCGCATAACACGGTCTTTATCATCACCGTATTCAGTCGTCTTTAACCACAAGGCGCCGTCCTTTTCATAGGTATGCCCTGCGGAAACTAATGCGTCTACTGTTTTTTCTATATCGCCGTTTTCATAGAGTGAAGACTCTAAAAAGAATACATCGAAGCTGACGTCAAAGGCTTTTAGGTCAAGATCTTGCTCGCGACGTAAATAAGCAACCGCAAATTCTTGAATCGCTTGTAAGTCGTCCACATTGGCTTTGCCGGTAACATGTTTATCAGCGGCATCAATGGTTTTTCCGGCTAGGTAATCGGTAGCGACATCGTTAATATATAATCCCTGATACCAGTCATTTTGCCATTGCTCCGAGTCAGGCGTAATGCCGTTACAACGTGCTTGAACTGAGGCCGCAAGATTATTTATTTGCTGACCAGCATCATTGTAATAAAACTCTCTGGTTACATCCCAGCCCGTTGCTGCTAATAACCGAGCAATACAGTCACCAACTACTGCGCCGCGACCGTGTCCAATATGAAGCGGTCCGGTTGGGTTTGCTGAAACGTACTCCACGCCAACTTTCTGCCCGTTACCTGTATTACTGTGTCCAAACTGTTCGCCTTTATCTAAGACGGTTTTGATAATTTCGGTGCTAGCTGATTGGCTAAGAAAAAAGTTTATAAAGCCAGGGCCAGCGATTTCCATCTTGTCGATTTCAGGGTGCTCACCTAATAGATCGACAATCAGTTGTGCAACCTCACGTGGTGGTCGTTTTGCTTGTTTGGCCAGCATAAGAGCGGCATTAGATGCGTAGTCTCCATGAGACTTATCTTTGGTGTGGGTTAGTTTTGCTTGCCCGCTAAATTCGGCGGGGATAATGCCTTGATTTTTTAACTCAGCGATAGCATTGTTTAGCCAAGTTTCTGCGACTGCTTTCACGGTCTAATACCTTCTATTTCGTGTAAAAATACCGGGAATTCCAGCATTACATAATTATTTGGTATTATCCTTAAAATCAGGGTGCGATGCGAGCAGAATAGGTAGATTTCTATGTGATTTCTATTCGATTTCTGCTCTATTGAGGCTAATTGAGGAAGGATTTCATTATTCTTGCGAGGCTTCAACGAAAGCTGCGAATTCTGTATAGCCTCCTATGTGCTCTTGACCATGAAAAATTTGCGGTACTGTTGATACCGGTTTACCAACTGTTTTTTCGAGATCCGCTTGGCTTATGCCTTCCGCCCATATATCAACGTATTTGAAATCAAACTCTTTCATTTCGCAAAGTTGCTTTGCGCGACTACAAAAGCCGCATCCAGGTCTGCCAAAAATAGTAATCTTTTTCATTGGGTATTCCTTGTAAATGTTTTAACTGACAATGACGCAATTATGGGGATTAACCTAAAAATAGTCTAATACAATGAAACTATCAAAACCATAGCCTCTACCTTTGTAACTTTTATATCTCAAAAATACCTTCAAAAAAAGTGTGATGGCTGTCACATTTTGTGGCAATATGGAGTAAGTGCGCGAATAAAAAGTCATTATCGTGGCGCTTTTTTATAAGTTGACTATAGTTTAGATCCCTTTTAATTCTTAGTAGTAGCTGTAGAACCGTTTATTAATGAAGTTTATAGATAGTTATCACCAATCGCCCAATAGAAAAATCGCTATGTGGGGGTCAATCTGTCTAGTTATTTATCTCATTTTCTCCTCAGCAAATATTCATGCTGAACCAGCCTTTCAATTTCATACCTTAGATAAGCAGCATGGCCTTGCGTCGAGTGTGGTTTATGACATTGTTCAGGATCAAGAAGGATTCATGTGGTTTGCGACTGAAGATGGACTTCAGAAGTATGATGGATTTGAATTTGTAAATTATAGACACAGTAGAAATAACAACAGTACGTTATCAAGCAATATTGTCAGAACTTTAATGATTGATCGACGCGGCCGGCTCTGGGTAGGTACCGATAATGGATTAGATCTCTATCGAAAGAAATCAGATGATTTTATACGAATGAGTTCAATCCCCATTAATCACGAACAACCAAATTATCGGGTTCGCTCCTTATATCAAACTGAAGACGATAAAATATGGTTAGGTTCCACTTTTGGCCTCAGCGAGATCGATCCTATTAGTTTTAAAGTAGTGGATTATCCCTTTTCGAAGGTTCGTACTATATTTGAGGACGAACGAAAAAGGCTATGGGTAGGCACCTTAGGCGAAGGGTTACATTATTTTGATAGAAACAAAAAAGCTTTTAGGGAAAATAATAGTGTTTATTCAAAAGAAGGGAATAGCATAGATTCATTGAGTTCGACATCTGTAATGGACATATATAATGATTCTTTTGGACGCATATTAATTGCTACTTGGGGAAAAGGAGTTTTTCAACTAAGAAAAAATAGCCGAAAGCTAATTAGGTATGAGCTAAGTTTACCTAATGACCAGGTTAGAACAATTCATCAAGATGAAGAAAGCCAGCTATGGTTTGGCACTCAAAATGGTATTTTGATTCAAAATACAATTGAGAAATCAGTTCGAGTCATCGATTCGCGGATGGAGGATGGCTTTTCAGCCAAAATAAGCAGCGTATCAAAAATATTTCAGGCCAGAGATGAAACTCTTTGGGTTTCCACAACAGGATCCGGAGTAAGTCGGCATTTGCCTGCGAGCCGAAAGTTTGAATCGTTTGGAATTAACCCTTCTGAAGGGCTTGGTTTGATTGATCCCGTTGTATTTGTGCTAAGTGAGAACATCCGCGGAAACGTCTGGATCGGAACTGAGTCAGGTATGTTATCTTTGTTTGATTCAATCAAACAGACCTTTCGACATTTTCCGATTACGTTAAACGGTGAAAAATATAGCGGACGTATATCTGGTATTCAGCAGTTCAGTGAAAAGGATTTGCTCTTTGGGACTTCTGATGGATTATTCCGTTACGATATACTTGATGGCAACCTGTATCGACTGTCTATAAATGGCGTTGAATCTGAAGCGCACAATGATGCTGTAAGAACTATTAGTAAGGATCAATTTGGAAGAATTTGGGTCGTTTTTTACAATAAAGGAATAACGGCATTTCAAGTCAATAAAAAGCAAGAGTTAGAAAGTCTATCTTCTTTAACAATTGATTCAGATTCTCCGCGAGTAGTTTTAAGTGAGTCAGAAAACAGCATTTTGGTCGGTACTGTTGGGATGGGAATCGAGCGTATCAAACTTGGTACTGAAAAAGTAAGAGCAAAGATACTTGAGACTGACGGGATTAATGTACTAAATATGGTCCATGATTGGGAGGGAAGGGTTTGGATTGCCACAGCCTCACAAGGAATCAAGGTTTTTAGTCAAGGTAAAGAGGTTGTGAGTTTTGGAGAAGAAGAGGGCCTTCCAAACAATACTGTTTATTCTATAGTACCCGATGTAGCTTCCAATAAGGTTTGGGCTACGACAAATAATGGTATGGTATCAATAAATCCCGAGACATTTAAAATAGAGAGGTATAATTTTCACGACGGCCTTCAAGGCGATGAATTTAATAGAGCCGGTTTTAGGTCATCGGACGGTTACATCTATTTTGGAGGCATGAAAGGGTTTAGTCGCTTTTTTCCTAATATCATAGAAAACAAATTATTTGTTCATGATCCAATAATAACGAAGTTGAGAATTGCTGATCAGGAGAAAATGACGACGATTAGTAATAATGTTTCATATAAACCTACCAAGTTTGATGCGAGTAGAATCTTTCTAAAGCACAATCAGACCCCCTTTGATTTTGGCTTTACAAGTCCGCAGTTCGTAAAGCCAACAGACATCCAATTTAGGTATAGGTTAGTAGGGTTAAATAATACTTGGATTACAGCTACTCACGGAATTCATAATGCTACCTATACAAATATAGGCCATGGAGATTATATATTTGAACTTCAGGTTAGGGACGTTAATTCCGGATGGTCAGAAAGAATTGAGCGAAAACATATAACAGTTCACCCGCCTTATTGGTTGACTAAAATCGCGAAACTTCTTTATTCGCTAATTGCAGCAACCATTTTCGGAACGATATTCTATCTGAATCGAAAGAGAAGACAGGCCAACTTTTTAATTCAAAAAACCGTCTCTGACAGCGAAAAACGATTGCGATTGAGTCTTTGGGGGGGGGGAACGAAAGTTGGGATTGGAATATCAAGACTGGTGAGGTAAACCGTTCTAGCGCAGAAAATAATATTAAAATTGAATGTAGTAAGTTGTCCCGAAACCTGAAAGAGTTGTCAAATTATGTCCATAAATACGATATTGATAGGGTAAAAAAGGAACTAAACTCACACTTAAGTGGCAAGACTGAGTTTTTTGAAGCAGCGTATCGAATCAAAGATTCTAAACTAGAATGGCGTTGGATTCAGGATAGAGCGAAGATTGTAGAAAGAGATGAAGATAATTCGCCCATTAGAATGTCAGGTACCCAAAGTGATGTTTCTGAAATCCACAAGAAAGATGAAGAAATTGAACGCCTCGGGCAAGCATTTAAGACAACTTCTGATGGTGTATGGATAAGGGATGCAAAGTGGCGATTAATCGAATGCAATCCGTCTTACGAAAAAATGACCGGTTTTTCATTCGAAGATAAGCAAGGTGAGGTATTGTGGTTCCCTGATGTCGAAGAACAACCCACTAATATGCTGCAAAGAATTCGGTTAAGCCTATTGGAAAACGGAAGTTGGCAGGGCGAAGCTTGGGCTGAAAGAAAAGACTCTGAACCTTTCCCACAAAAACTCAGCATCGATACTATTTTAGATGAAAAAGGCTTGGTTCGATATTACGTTGGCGTTTTCTCTGATATTACTTTCCATAAGAGAGCTGAAGAAGAATTCCGGAAGTTATCCAATTACGATACATTGACGGGGTTACCGAATAGAGCGTGTCTTGGAGACAGACTAACTCAAACGATTGAAAAAGCTCGTTTTAGAAAAGAGCAGTTTGCGCTCTTTATTATTGATATCGATAATTTTAAACGAGTTAATGATTCTTTAGGACATAGCGTTGGCGATAAGTTGATTGCCGAAGTTGCACAGAGACTCAGACTAAATAATCGAAGTGGCGATACTATTGCAAGAGTTGGTGGCGATGAGTTCGTAATAATAAGAGACGATATTCAGTCATCTACTGAAGTCGCTTCCTATGCAGAACACCTTTTAAAAGAACTTAATCAACCCCTGTTTATAAAGGGACAAAAACTCAACTTAAATTTCTCTATTGGTATCACAATATCCCCAGATGATGGCGCTACAGGTGAGCGATTGTTGCGAAATGCCGATACTGCAATGTATGAAGCAAAGAAAGAAATTCTAAACTCCTACCATTTCTATTCGGTTGAGTTAAATGAACGAGCAAGAAAGAGAATGGCGATGGAGAATGAGTTAAGGATTGCTATTGAGCGAGATCAAATACATTTAGCCTACCAACCAAAAGTAGATATGAAAACTGGGCGCGTTTGCGGAATGGAGGCGTTAGCTCGTTGGAATCATTCTAAATTTGGCGATGTCAGTCCAGACGAGTTTATCACGCTCGCCGAAGAAACCGGATTAATTCAGCCGCTTGGTAGCCGCTTATTAGAAAAAGCGGTAAGGCAAGCGAAGCAATGGGTTGATGACGGCATAATGAGAGGTAGAATGTGTGTCAATTTATCGGCACATCAGTTTTGGCATAGAGACCTAGTAAAAGAAGTTGGCGATATTTTGACAGATGTAGGCTTAGAGGCAGAGTTTCTTGAGCTAGAGTTGACTGAGAGCGCTTGTGTTCAAGAGGTCAAGAAAACCATTCAACAAATGGAAGGATTAAGAAAGCTAGGCGTTCATTTAGCTCTCGATGACTTTGGTACGGGATATTCTTCTTTGGCTCAATTAAAGACTTTGCCGCTAGATACGCTAAAAGTCGACAAGAGCTTTATCCATAATATTGCCCATAATCCTCAAGATGGAAACATCGTTAAGGCGATAATCGATATTGCTAGTAGCTTAGAACTAAACGTCGTCATTGAAGGCGTTGAAACACAAGAGCAGTGTGATTACCTGTGGCAATACCGCGCAAATGTTATTCAAGGCTTTTTCTTTAGCAGGCCTTTGGACGCAAAGGCCTTAGGCTTCATGATGGCCAAACAGTGGAACAAGTCTGAATATTTATCAAATACAGCTGACAACGTCACAACTTTTGGCTCCTAAGCTAAAATCTACTTTACTATTTGAGTGCTGAAATATTAATTATCTCAGCAGCTTGAATAGACCTAAGAAATAAGAATTACCAATTCACAAAACCCCATCAAATTTATTAACGCGTTTAATTTTTATGGCATAAAAATTGAATGCATCTGAATGATATCAAGTGATTACTGCATATTTATATCTCAAACCGCTATTTGGTTTGAAGGTCGAAATGTGAACTGTGTCCCATACATTGATCTTGAGATGTAGGTTAGGTATATTGCTAGATGTAATAAATAATTGATTTTTAATTTTAATACTAAGTTTAAGGAAGAGCTTATATTGTTGAGGTAATTGAGATGTTTGTGAAAAGTACTTTAGGCGTTGTTCTCGCTCTTTCTACAGTGTTATGTTTTGTTATTAATATGTTTGCAGGGATTCAAGGCGAGTTTCTTATCGCTGAAGAGGTTGACGGCCAAAAAAGTAAAATAGTTGTCGATCTCCGCTCCATTAATCCAGTAGAAGATAGCTTTCAGCAAATGGCTAAATTACAAGTTATAGATCCTTCTAATTTATTGGCTAAATTACAAGGTACCGATCCTTCTAACTCGTTGGCTAAATTGCAGGGTACGGATCCTTCTCACTCGTTGGCTAAATTGCAAGGTACCGATCCTTCTCACTCGTTGGCTAAATTGCAAGGTACCGATCCGGTTCAAGTTATCGCAAAGATCGATGGTACGGACCCAGTTCAAGTCATCGCTAAGATTGATGGTACCGATCCATTACAAGTGATTGCTAAAATTGACGGTACAGACCCAGTTCAAGTGATTGCTAAAATTGATGGTACAGACCCCGTTCAAGTAATCGCTAAGATAGATGGAACAGACCCCGTTCAAGTAATCGCCAAGATTGATGGTACAGATCCATTACAAGTGATTGCTAAAATCGATGGTACAGACCCAGTTCAAGTCATCGCTAAAATTGATGGTACCGATCCATCTAGAGTTATTGCGTAATTTCGACGCCGCAAAATTAGTCTACAAAATTCCCTTTCCGAACCCCGCAAATCAATCACCTATATTTGTTCAATATACTCAGACGGTTTACAACCAACGTAAGCTTTAAAACAACTTGCGAAATAACTTGCTGAGGAAAAGCCTACTTTATCTGCTGCTATGTTAGCGTTTGCTCCACTGAGCAACAGCGTCTTGGCCTGCTCTAAGCGATACTTCTTCAAGTACTCGGTTGGTGTCATATCAATTGTAGCTTTCAGTTTTCGATAGAATTGTCTATCACTCATAGCCATTTTAGATGCGATAACGGGGATGGTTAACTCATGCTCGTCATAACATTGAGCTACTGTTCTTTCAAGGGTGTGTACAAAATCCGTGCGGCCTTGCGGTTCATGTGATTTGATACTATGACTGTTTAGGCTTAGTTCTTCGGGATTGAATATCGTCTGTCCATAACGCTTTTTTAGGATATCTCTAACATCCAACAGGTTCTTGACTCTAACGTTTAACTCATTGATATCAAAAGGTTTAGTTAGGTATTCGTCGGCTTTTTCGTGCCAGCCTTTCATTCGACTGACCCGGTCGTTTTTAGCGGTTAGTAATACGATGGGGATGTGATTTGTAGCCTCCATTTGTCGTAGTTGATTAGTTACCTGATAGCCGTCGAGTTTTGGCATCATAATGTCACAAATGATTAAGTCAGGAATTTCTTCTTTCGCTTTTTCGAGCCCGTCTTCACCATCAACTGCTGTTAATATCTGGTAGCTTGAAGCGAGGCTATCGGCAATAAATTGCCGCATATCGTCGTTGTCTTCAATGATGAGTACTTTATCGACGTTATCGTTTTGAGTTAGCTCGCTTGAAATTAGTTGCTGTTTATAAGAGGTTGAACTGGCAATGCTCATCAGCTCTATAGCTATCAACTCTTCATCCGCTTGGCGCTTTACATCCTCTCTATCAACTGGGTTGATGATGGGTAAGTACACCTCGAAAAGAGTACCTACTCCTGGCTCACTGTTGAGTTCTATACGTCCTTTGTGAAGTTCCACCAAACTCTTGACTAACGAGAGTCCAATTCCTGCCCCTGGCGCATTTTCGATATTAACATTGGTTGAGCGATTAAAGCGCTCAAAAATTGTACTTTGTTCATCTAATGGAATTCCAATACCAGTATCCCTAACGGCTACTTTCAATTCATTGTAGCTGGTAACTTCGGAGCTGATATAAACGCTGGCGCCATTGGGACTGTACTTAAACGCATTGGACAATAAGTTGAGCAAAATTTTGTCGAACGCGTCTGGCGTGAACTCAAAGCAAACATCGGCGACTTCTAACAGCTCGAAATGAATATTCCTTTGTTTCGCAATCTCGTCAAATGCTTGGGCAATCATTGATAAGGTGTCAGCAAAGGCGGTTGGTTGTTTTTGTACAATAGACTTTACTTGGAAAGATTCGGCATTGAGCAGCTGGTCGACCATTCGAAGTAGCCGGTAGCCATTTCTTTGTGTAATTTCCAACTGTTCAATTTCTTTCTTACTTACTTTCGTTCTAAGAGATTTCAGAAGCTGAGTAACCGGACCCAAAATCAAGGTTAAGGGCGTCCTAAATTCATGGGAAACATTGGCAAATTCCTTATTTTTATTTTCAAGTAGTTGTTCAACTTCGAAAGTTCTTTGTTTAACTTGATTAGCCAATATGAGAGAGTTTCTTTCTAAGGAGCGAGTGCGAAAATAAATAACCAGATACATTGATAACGCGAACAGCAAAATATAAATCACATACGCCCATATTGTCTTCCACCAGGGTGGCAAAACGGTGATATCAATCGTTCTATCTTTTTCGCTCCACAAACCATTTTGATTTTTAACTTTGACTCTAAAGGTATAGTCACCAGCGGGGATGTTTGTATAGTTGGCGTATCTCTGAGTGTAATCGACGTGGTTCCAAGTCTGATCATAACCTTCTAATTGGTAGGCATATTCTAGTCTTCTTTGGTGGTCTGGGAGTACTATGGTTGAAAAATTGAAACCAAAATTATTCTGCAGATGACTAAGTTTGAGGTTTGTGGTGCTCGCTATTGGAGTAATGAGGCCTGTGCTTCTTATTGGTTCGGGTCTAGCCTTTTTATTTGATAGACTAAAATCTGTAATTACGACCTCTAATTTACTTCGGTTCTGCGATATGTTTTCTGGTTTAAAACGATTAAAACCATTAACTCCTCCGAAGTAAATAGTTCCATCTTCTGCAATGAAAGACTCGTTATTAAATTCGTTCTCCTGTAAACCGTCGCTCTTGTGAAATTTCTCTATTTTTCCAGTTGAAAATTCGAATTTTATTAGACCATCATTCGAACTTATCCAACCAAAATCTCCATGAGTCTCAAAGATCAATTCGTAGAGGCCTTGATAATCCAGAATTTTTTCGAAATCTAGAGCGCGCAGATTATTTGTTTTGCTTTTATATATTCCGGAATCATAAGAAATGATATAGATATACCCTTTCTTATCGCTCGTAACGGTTTGATGAAGGCCGATTTTGTTATCCCATATAACGGGGTCGACATATTCGCCTTGCGAGTTTAAATAGACGTGTCGCACTTTGCCTGTACTTTCGGCTAGGATGAAACTCGTCGCTGATGTGGTAAGCAGTTTTAACCCGTGACGATTAGAGACGATGTTTGTCTTTCGTTTAACAAAGATTTTATTGTCCTTGTCGATTCCCAGATAGACCAGAGTATTATCTGTTCTGTCGATGGCTATCAGTGGTTTTTTTTCTAATTTATTGGCAACGTGCCCGCCAAAGGTGTTTTTTACAAAGTAGCGTTTTAGAAAATTGAACTGGTTAGACTGCGTTACTTCCGTAATTGGTCGTCCTGGGTCAAACTGAAATGTATCTTTGCCTCCTCTAGAAGATATTAAGTAATTCCCATTAGGGAGTTCAAAAATGGTGTTAGCGGTAAATGGATATGGTTTTCCATTTTTCTTAAAGTTGAAGTGTTCAAATTTTTTCGACGAGGTGTCAAAAAGTGACAGTCCTCCAGGTTCATACCCTATTGCTATCTTTTTATTAGGTAATTCTATGAGCATTGTGATGTCTTTATCTTTTAAGCCATATTGCAGGTTAGTCGATTTGGTGTAAACTTCAAATTGGCTTTCTTTGGCATCTATGACGTATATACCGTCATGGGTTGTAGCGAACCACGCCTTGTCGTTGGAAAAATACTCTATATCTCTTATAGCTATAGGTGTTTCTGAATACCTGCTCAATCGGTCAATGCTCAGGCTTTTGATTATGTTCAAGCGATTGTCTACCACTATGTGCCCTCGTTGGGTGCCAATCCAGAAGTTGTTATGACTATCTCTTTTTATTATCGAAACAAATGGGCTAGGTAAATCGAGAGGTAACTTTACTAGGTGTGATTTATCGTTTTCAAATTGATAAACTCCGTGACCCCATGTGCTTATTAGAATGGTATTTGTTGACAATCTAGTTAAATCGATAATGCTTACATCTGATAAATCAATTTGCTTTTCCTTTGAACTAGGCGTTGACGCGCGTATGCTTTTAAATACTTCTTTTTTGATGTCAAATTCATAAAGGCCATATCCTAGTGTTCCTATCAACAGAGAGCTGTCATCTAAAGATATGATACTTCTGACGGTGTTAATCGGAAAAGTGGCAGCTGTTCTAGCATTTTTATCAATTCTAGATAATCCAGCGTATGAACCAACCCAAATATTGTTATTGGCATCCTCATGGATTGTTCGTATCTTAGTTGATTTAAACTTTTGTTCGCCGCTCAGGCCAAAGTCAATCGAGATGAATTTTTCTGTAGCTCTTTCAAATAAAAAAAGTCCGCGTTCGGTACCAACCCAAAGGTTATTGGAAGAATCAACTAGTAAGCACCTAACTGTGATAGATGAGTGCACTGCTGGATCGTCGATAACAATTTCGATTTTTTCAAATGTTAATCCATCATATCTAACTAATCCTCCTTCACCCGATATCCAGATTATTCCAAAATCGTCCTCTACAACTTGGTAAATTGCATTAAGTAATAGGCCTTCCGTTAGAGAGATTTTTTCGACTTTGTGCAATGGAGAAGAATGCGCTTTAGAACACACGAGCATAATAGCCGTTGCTATCAGCAACGCAAAAATCTTGAGCGAGGAATTTAGAATAGAGTTGCTATAGATCAAAGAGGTAACCTAGCCAATGTAATTAGTTCAACCTAACATCATACTTAATCTTTTCGATGCAGCCAAATATTAAAAAGAACTGAGTTATTTTATCTTTTGGCTGAGGCAAAAAATTACGTGTTAGATAAGTTAAATACGCTAATAGTTAGCGAAAATAAGTATCGGAAGACAAACAGTTAACGCTATCATATTGATAT
>CAJQOL010000153.1 GCA_905479925.1 uncultured Kangiellaceae bacterium
AGAGCATCCGACTCATAATCGGCAGGTCCCCCGTTCAAGTCGGGGAGGGCCCACCATTTTAAACGCCATAGACAGCGTGAATCTGCAAAACATATCTGAATATTCTTGTTTCTTGTTTTTATAAAAAATTAATTTTTACTAATTAACCTTAGCTTAACCTTGTTTTGCGGCCAACGCGTCTGCCATCTCTAATATTTCCGAATACATCACTAATTTAGACTTCCAGTGCTCAGGAATACCATTCAGTCCATAATATGCACCTGCTATTTGACCGCAGATGGCGGCCGTTGTATCAGCGTCATTCCCAATGTTAGCTGATTTTAGAATAGCTTCTTCAAAGCTATCTGAATGATAGAAGCACCAAAGAGCGGACTCCAGACTTTCAATGACATAACCACTACCTGTCATTTGCTGATAGGACTTATCCAAGAATTTACCACTTATGATATCAATAACTTTGTCTGTATATGGTTTGTAATTTGACTGAGTAATAATGTTTATTTTGGATTTTCCAGAGAATGCATTTAGTATCATCGAAGTAAAGGCCTTACTGCTATCAATACACTCAGCCGCACCATGGGTTGTTCGAGAGCTTTCACCTGCAAAGTGTAAGGCAGCTTCCAAGCTATCTTTGTAAGCGATAGGGATGGGGGCTAACCGCATTAAGCAACCATTACCAGCGGACAATCTATGGGTAGAACCGCTAAAAGGTTCTTGCGAATCTTCGAAGTCGCGTAATGCTGACGATACGGTATAACCTATATCAAAACATTCTCCAGTGCTACTCATATAACCAACACGATACCAGTTACAATAACGGTTCATTTGGTCTACCGGGTCAAATGTTTCATTACGAATAAGGCTCTGAGCCAAACAAAGTGCCATTGACGTATCATCGGTCCACTCGCCAGGATTTAAGCCAAAGGGACCTCCGCCGACCATGTCCGTGATAGGCTCAAATGTCTCTCGAGGTTTAAACTCCAAAGTCGTACCTACGGCATCACCGACAGCCAGGCCGATCAAACACCCCTTGGTTGCATCTTGAATATCTAGCGCTCTAGTGCTATTACTCATACTCAGTACTCATTCCTTTTGCTGAGTCTAAACCGACAGTCGATATAATTTTGTTATCTATTGGTGTATATATCGATTCTTTAGGAGTCATTAGTTTTCCTAAACTACCATTGTTTACAAGCTCCCTTTGCTCCGCGATAAAATCTGAAATATCTTCAATCTCAACTATGCCTTCGCCTTTAAACGGCAGTAAGAAATTATTTCTAAGACCTAGTTGAATAGCTCTCCTCTCTTGCTTGGTTCCATGCGGATCATGGTCAGGATCCCATTGCAGTCTCACATTTGAATTTTGTACTGCTGATTGCCACAGTTCCCGTGATTCGTAGCTTTTAGGATTAAAAGAAGCTTCCACCGCATTTAGCAGAATTGATTCAAAATAATCTCTTTTCAATTTTATTGCTAGGGTAACTTCTTGTCCTTCCTTAATCCCCCAGCCGCAGCGATACATCATCCACAGGAAGTTAGGTTTTATCCAACTCATTCTGGAGTAACTGTAAGCACCTCCGAAAAATTGATTCTGAGCAGCAAAATGACCAAGTTCAGGTCGATAGGCTTGATACACTACAACATACTCATCCGTATATTGAGCCATTATGTGTTTGCCGGATTTTGGCCAATGTTTTTCTTGTTCTAAGTAATTTGTTAATTCTAATTTCATTTTCTATTTCTCTTTGTATTCTTTTATAGCGTCATCGCGCATAAATCTCTCGCATATAGAAATGCAGATCTTCATCGTCTGATTTCCTATATAGCTGTGCCATTCTTGTGGCGGTTTGTTTGGACTCGCCTTCAATTTCCTCTACAACATTGCCTTTAATGATGCGCCGTCTAAATCCTGATTTGTTGAGTTTTCCACCCAAAATAATTTCAAAGCATTTTTGTAACTCGGATAGTGTGAATTTTTCCGGAAGAACATGTAATGCTATTGTTGTGTACTGGGCTTTACTTCTTAACCGATGAAAAGCCTCTTTGATTAACTTGTCGTGATCGAATGCCATTTTCTGCTGAATTAAATTTCCATCATCATCCAACGCACACCAACAACTATCATCATCAAAGTGGACTTCCTCGACATTCACAAGCGCAAAATAAGTGACAGTGACGGACCACCCTCTGGGATCTCTAGAACCGTTGCCAGTCGCTCCAAGTTGTTCTAAATAGGGGGCGTTATAACCTGTTTTTTCTTTGAGCTTTCTAAGCGCAGTTTGCTCAATACCTTTGTCCTTATTAACGTCTATAAAACCTCCTGGCGTTGCCCAACTACCCTTGAAAGGAAAGTCTGCTCGCTTAGTAATCAGAACATTGACTTGCTCATCAATGATTGAAAATATAACGATATCAACGCTAGTTAAGGGAACGTCATAATCATGGATGTTGTAGTTAGCTAAAAATTCTTTTTCTTGCTGTTTCATCGACATATTTGTTCCCTGTAATAGCTGTCATTAAAGTCAGGTTTAAGTTTTGTCATCTACTTATTGGTTTGTAACCACATCAGTGCCAAGCCCGTTATCACACTCAAGTTACCTTGCTTCATCAATTTAAGTGCCTCTTCAAAAGGTACGATATGAGTTCTGATATCTTCATTCTCACCCATCGCCCCGTGCAGCCCAGATTTATCTAGATCAACGTCTGCAAAAAACAGTGCCGTTGTTTCATTAGTTCCGCCAGGGCTTAAATAGAATTCTCCAATCAATTCATTGGCATGACAGGAATAACCCGTTTCCTCTAACACTTCTCTTTCCACAGCAATTTTCTTATCTTCACCATCTTCAACTATTCCTGCTGGCAGCTCATAGATCCAAGGGTTACTACTATTTTCCAGTGGTCCAACTCTAAATTGCTCGGTTAACAACACGCTGTTATGTGCTTTATCAAACATCAGAACGGCAACAGTCGGTTCTCGAACTAATACTTCGCGTTTATGAACTCGGCTTTTACTACCATCAAACTTGTCATATTGAATAGTATGTCGTTTCAATTTGAAGAAGCCGTCATGGCAGTACTCCGTATTTTGAATGATTTGACTTTTTTGGATGGCCGCGCCTCGCTTGAAGATTTTATCTTGTTCTAATTTACTCACACACGTACTCCATATAGACGGTGGTTGAATATATACTTCGCAATCATTCCGTCTAGGTATTTTTTAAAACGAGATTCAAACAAGAAACCCGGACGAGGGTAATCAGAAATAAGATCTCTGATCAAAGTACTATGAACAGGAACTCGCTCACTGACCGCTCTTAAGTTCCAGCGTTCTATAATTTCTTCACCTCGGTAAAACTTGCTCCAAGTTTCATGAGTTGCGTTGTCAGGTCCAATAATAAAGGTTAATTCTGGTTGAATATTGGCATTTAGATAGCGTTTTTCTAGTTCATTTAAGACATTAAAAGTATAAACCGGTTTGTCACTACCGAATCCTAAGTCCTTTTCAATCGCAGAGGTCATAATGGCAGTTTCATGCTCAAATTTTAGATGTTTCTCAGCGTGAAAAGCTTCCCCCAGCATACTAGCCATATAGAGCCTGTCTTTAAAAGGAACCATATTCTTGCCAAAAGCGTGTCGATAGCTAGGGATCAAAAGAATTTCATCATAATCCTTGTAGATCTGCTCAATAATATCTTTATGCCCCAAATGGGGTGGGTTGAAAGCAGAACCTATAATTCCAATTCGTTTTTTAGCTGTTTGTTGTTTTGTTTTCATTTCATTCTCCCTGTTGACATAATAGTATACTATGTGTACTATTAATAGTGTACCAAGTGCACTATTAAGTCAAGTCGAAAATAAGTGATTAGTTAGAAAGGTCGAAAACAGGCCAGAAGTGTTTTAAAGCCAGGCTTGTAAAAAGAGAAGGAGAGTTATGATGAAAGCGATTAATCCGAAGCGTACCGCCTCATTTGATGTCGACGCACAATATACGTTTACTGAAGAGTGTCCCGATGAGCTTCCAGTGGCCGGTGGAACTGAAATTGTTAGCGCATTAAACGAACAAGCAGAACTTGCATGCATAAGAATTGGTTCAAAGGATGCTCACAGCCCAAAGGCTATTTGGGTAGCGGATGAAAATAAGCCGATGTTTGCGCCTGTCGAAGGTGATAACGTTGATATTGCATGGAATCAGCACGCCGTTCCCGGAACTAAAGGGTTTGAGCTGATCTCAGGATTGCCAAAACCGATAGATTACGATTTTTTTGTTTGGAAGGGAATTGAACTCGACTTGCACCCTTATGGCGCTTGCTACCATGACTTGGGGGATAAATTAAGTACCGGTGTGATTGAATACCTCAAATTAAACGAGATCGATACTGTGATCGTCGGAGGGCTGGCTACAGACTACTGTGTAAAAACAACTGCGTTCCAATTGTTCAACAGCGGATTTAGAGTGATCGTTAATTTACAGGCCTGTCGAGGCGTATCGCAAGATACTGTCTCAACAGCAATCGAAGACATGAAGCGAGCTGGAATTTTTGTCGTAGCCAATACTCAAGAATTACGCAAGTTCGATTAGGGATTGATTTTAAGGATAAAGAAGTAATTTTGAGGATAAAAAATGACTAGCAAAAATATTATTCAATCGCTATTAGATACCGATCTCTATAAGTTGACTATGATGCAAGTGGTTTTACACCATTTTCCATCGGCTGAAGTTGAGTATGCATTTAAGTGTCGAACTGAAGGTGTCGACCTGATGCCAATGGCGATTGAAATTAGAGATGAAATTAAACATCTATGTGAACTGAAATTCACGGAAAACGAAATTCACTATTTGAGCAATATTTATTACTTAAAATCTGATTTCGTACAGTTTTTAAAATTGTTTCAATTGAATGAAAATTACGTCCGCATCAGCAAAGATGAAGAAGGCCAGTTGGAAATTACCGTCGCTGGTCCTTGGTTACATACCATCATGTTTGAAGTGCCAATTCTAGCCATTGTAGAGGAGGTCTTTTCTAGACGACATCATGCGGAACTGGATATGGAAATTGGTCAACGTCGATTAAAGAATAAAACTGAATTGATTAAAGCGCATCCACTAAGAGACAAACTTAAGATTATGGAGTTTGGTACAAGACGTCGCTTTAGTCGTGACTGGCAAAAACATGTGCTTGAGCACCTAAATCGGAGTGTTTCAGATAACTTAGTAGGCTCCAGCAACGTTTATTATGCTAGAGAAACTGGAGTCACCCCACTGGGTACGATGGCTCACGAGTATTTGCAGGCGTTTCAGGCACTAGGTCCGAGACTAGTGGATAGCCAGAAAGAAGCGCTTGACGTATGGACTAAAGAGTATCGAGGTGATCTCGGAATCGCTCTGACTGACGTTGTAGGCGTTGATGCATTTATTAGAGACTTCGACCGTTATTTCGCTAAACTATTTGATGGTGTAAGGCATGACAGTGGTTGTCCATTTGAGTGGGCTCGAAAAATGATTGCTCACTATGAAAAACTGGGAATTGATCCTAAAACTAAGAGTTTGGTCTTTAGTGATGGGTTAGATATTCCGTTAGCATTCGAGCTATTAGAAGAGTTCCACGAAACAACTAATGTGGTGTTTGGTATAGGTACTAATTTGACTAACGATGTTGGTATTAAGCCGCTTAGCATTGTGATGAAAATGACTCTTTGTAACGGACAGCCAGTTGCCAAAATAAGCGATAGTCCAGGTAAGACGATGTGTAAAGATGAAGACTATTTGGCCTATTTGAGAAAGGTCTTTGCAATACACTGAGATAACGGTTAATCGAAAATAGCAATGAAATAAGGTTAATACTTAGGGAGAGCGTTATGAATAGCTCATCAGTAAAAATCGTATTGGCGCAGCTTAACTATGTTGTCGGCGATATTGAAGGAAATTGTAAAAAAATACTGGATGCCTACAAACAAGCGAAGGATGAACCAGTGTTGCTTATTTGCAGTGAATTGGCTATCACCGGTTACTATCCGCAGGATTTGGTCTCAAAGGAAAGTGTACTAAACAGGCAAGATGAAGCGTTGAAGTTATTAGCTGATGAAACTAACGGCAATAGTGCTGGAATAGTGGTTGGATATCTTGCTAGGAATAGAAAGCCTACGGGGAAACGACTATTTAATGCACTAGCGTTACTTAGTAACGGAGAACAAGTGTTTGAGTATCACAAGCGATTATTACCGACCTATAACATCTTTGACGAAGCTCGCCATTTTAGTCCCGGCACCAATCAAGGTGTATTTAAATGGAATGGTCAGCGACTAGGTTTTTTAATTTGTGAGGATGCGTGGGCAGACAGCGATAGTCTTAAATATGCACAAGATCCTGTTGTCGACTTAAAACATCATCCATTTGATTTAGTGATTAGCATTAATGCTTCTCCAAATAATCTTGGAAAGATGCAGCAACGGATAGAAGTCATAAAAAAGGTCGTTGATGCAACCAAAGCGCCGGTTGTTTATCTCAATCAAGTCGGTGGAAATGACGAGCTTGTTTTTGATGGAGCGAGCTTTGTGATGAACACTGACGAGGAGGTTGTCTATCAATTGAAATCATTCGAGGAGGATGTTGCTGAGATTGACGTTGAAGAAGTTGAACAGACCACCGTACCGAACTACATGACTGATGGAGAAATCATCTTAAAACAAACGGTTTTGGGTATAAGAGACTACGTACGAAAATGCGGTTTTAGTAAAGTGGTTATCGGCTCCTCCGGTGGTATTGATTCGGCAGTCACTTTAGCTATTTGCGCTGAAGCGTTGGGAGGCGAAAACGTAGTGGCTATCACTATGCCATCAAAGTATTCGTCGGAGGGAAGCGTGGGTGACTCGGTCACTTTGTGCAAAAACTTAGGGGTTGATTTGCTAAACGCACCAATTGCCGAAGAGTTTGAGTTAGCGGTGAAGCGTTTCGAGCTAATGTCCGGTGAAAAACCATCGGGCCTTACGCAGGAAAATATTCAGGCCAGAATTCGTGGGCGAATATTGATGGAGTACAGCAATCATTTTGGTGCCCTGGTTATTTCTACAGGTAATAAAAGTGAAATGAGCGTCGGTTATGCAACGCTCTACGGCGATATGAACGGTGGTATTAATCCATTAGGAGACTTGTACAAAATGGAAGTATACGCACTGGCGAAGCATCTTAATGAAACAGCAGGAAAAGAACTTATTCCTAATGTCATTATTGAAAAAGCGCCAAGTGCGGAGCTTTCAGAAGATCAGGTTGATAGTGATTCTCTACCAGAGTATCCATTGCTTGATGCGATTTTGAAGCTCTATATTGAAGGGGATTTATTGGATAGCTCGCAGGCTAAACAGTGCCATGAGGTGATAGCAAAATTTGCTGCTACTGAGCAAGACATTCAACGCATCCATGGAATGGTTGATAGAGCTGAGTTTAAACGTAGACAAGCTCCGCCAATAATTCGCGTCCAGAAAAGAAGCTTTGGAATGGGGCGTTGGTTGCCAGTGGCGGCAAAGTACTAACATAACAATCCCCTCACCTTAGATAAGGAGAGGGTTAGGGAGAGGTTGAAAAATCTCGAAAGAATAGCAAGGAATAGAACATGAAAATAATAGAAGGCGATTTAATTTCTCTCGCAGAAGAAGGAATGTTTGATGTCATCATTCATGGTTGCAACTGTTTATGTAATATGGGAAGCGGCATTGCAAAGACGATTAAGAATAGATATCCGCAGGTTTACGAGGTTGACTGCAAAACAACTAAGGGAGACCGACGAAAGCTAGGTCGTTATAGCGCGATTACCGTTGGCCATCAGTGTGCGTTTGTGGTGGTAAATGCGTATACACAGTATAGCTACAGTCGCAAAAATATTGATGTGGATTACGGTGCTGTAAGAAACGTTTTTGCGCTAATTAAGCATGACTTTGCAGGCAAGCGAATTGGTTACCCGTTAATTGGCGCTGGTTTGGCTGGCGGTGACTGGAATGTCATTGAAGCTATTATCAAGCAGGAACTAGATGGCGAAGACCACACGTTGGTAAAATTTGTACCAATAAAATAAAATTTTTAAATGAGTAAATAAAATGAATAAGCAAGTAGAAACAATCACGATGTACCGTCCGACAGGCAAGAATGAGTTGCAGTTGGTGATAGATAGTGGATACAAGAAATGGCCAGCACGTTTGCCGATGCAGCCAATCTTTTACCCAGTGACAAACGAGCAGTACGCAATCGAAGTCAATAACTGGAACGTAAAGGAAAAAGGTATTGGCTATGTCACGCGTTTTGAGGTGAACAAGTCTTTTGTTGACCGTTACAAAATCGAAACCGTTGGTGGCAGCAATCATACGGAATGGTGGATACCAGCTGAAGACTTAGAAGAGCTTAATGACAATATTGTTGGGTTAATTGAAGTGATAGGCGAGTACACCGAAGTTGTAAAGGTTTAGTTCCATGCCCCTAAATCCCCTCTCCCTATGGGAGAGGGCTAGGGAGAGGGCTAGGGAGAGGGACTGTAGTATAGGAATAAGAGAAATGAAAGATAAGATAAAAAAAACATCGAAATTTCTGAGTTATGTATTAAGACATAACCCTGCGGAGATCGAATTAGAGCTGGACGAGAATGGTTGGGTAGAAATCACTCAATTGATCACTCATGCAAATAACCATGGTAAAAACATTGACCGAGAGCTGATAGAACAAGTTGTTAGCACAAACGATAAACAGCGGTTTGCAATCAGCGAAGATGGAAAAATGATTAGAGCTAACCAAGGACATAGTATTGAGATTAAATTGGATCTTGAACCATCCGTACCACCCGCTGTTCTTCTGCATGGTACTGCAGAAAAAAATCTTGGGTTAATTACTGGTGATGGCCTTAGTAAAATGAGCCGTCATCACGTTCACTTGTCTGAATGCAAGAAAACAGCAAGTGCGGTTGGTCGACGTTATGGCAAGTTAGTCTTGTTAGAGATTGATACGGTCAAAATGATACAGGATGGATTTCAGTTTTTTAAGAGCGAAAATAATGTTTGGTTGGTCGATTCAGTGCCAGCCCAATACATCAAAGTTATGGATTGATGTTTGTCATTGCCAGTTATTTGGTGTCATTACGTACCCAAAGCACCCACTTTGTTAATGGGGCACGCAATCTCTCCTCGTAATGACATAATTTTTAAAGAAAACGGATAAAGTGAGTTAGATATGAAAACAATATTAGAAGTAAGAACTAGAGATGAGTTACTAGAGTTTGTAGCACGGGGCAAAAAGGTAAAATATTTGTGTTTTTGGGGACATACTCAGAATAATTCACAGGAAGTCTCCAAAACATGTTTTAGCCAATGGTTCGGCTCAAAATTTGAAATTGATGGTATTGTATACCCGACGGCGGAGCATTTTATGATGGCAGAAAAAGCACGTTTGTTTGAAGATAGAAGCGCTGCCAATACTGAACTATTGAAACAAATAATAGAAGCGACGCATCCGCAAAAAGTTAAGCAATTAGGCCGTAAGATAGAAGGGTTTACTAATGAGGTTTGGAACCAGCACCGGTTTGACTCGGTGGTAAAAGGTAATGTGGCCAAGTTTACACAGAATCCACAGCTAGCGGAGTTCTTGCTGGGAACTGGAAAACGAGTGCTAGTAGAAGCCAGTCCTGCAGATAAGGTCTGGGGAACTGGTTTGGCTGAAGACCATGAGGACGCGACTAATCCCTTTAAGTGGAAAGGTTTGAATTTGCTAGGGTTTGCTTTGATGGAAACTCGCGAGATTTTAAAAAATTAATAAAATAGAGAAAGTATTAGGTAAGAGTAATGGAAAATATAAAAGTAATACAGGGAGATATTACAGGGCTGAAAGTTGAGGCAATCGTTAATGCAGCTAACGTTAGTCTATGTGGCGGAGGCGGCGTTGATGGTGCTATTCACCGCGCTGCCGGTAAGGATTTGTTAGCTGAGTGTCGAACATTGGGAGGTTGCGATACAGGGTTTGCGAAGATCACAAAGGGCTATGATTTAACTGCTCAGTATATCATTCATACCGTTGGGCCGGTTTGGTATGGTGGCCATAAAAATGAGGAAGAGCTGCTAGCTTCTTGTTATCGAGAGTGCTTAAGGCTTGCTGCTGAGAAAGGAATAGCATCAATCGCGTTTCCAGCAATTAGCTGTGGGTCTTACCGGTTTCCGGTTGATAAGGCCTGTAAAATTGCTGTGAATCAAGTTATTGACTGTCTTGCTGCTGGGGATATTGATTTGAAGGTGCTTTTTGTTTGCTTTGATGGAAAGCTTGAAAGGGCTTTTAATAAAGCGCTGGCGAACGATTAGTAATCCTTTAAGTACTTGAGATTGAAGCCCAAAGTAGGCACAATAGTACAGTTCATTATATGAACTATTCCTTTCCGTATTATCGCGGCTGCTGAACCCGATAAATCGAAGAGGAATTAACAATGATTAGTAGAAATAGAGCATGGAGGAGGTTTCGTCGTGAAGTGAAAATAAACGACAGAAACTTGAGAGTCCACGAAAAAGGGAATTTGAATCAAGAACTATTAGATAGAGGAAAACTCTCGAAAACAAAGGGAGTACCCGAATATCGAATTGATGGTTTCAAAGACATCGAAAAAAATTGGAAATTGATTTACTTACGCAGTAACAAACTTGTGAGAGCTAAACAGCTAGGTATTGAATACCCTTCCAAAACACTTCGCCAAATCTTGGACTATGAGGTTCCCTTTGAAACCGAGGCAGAATAAATGCAGAATCTTTTGTTTATCTGCAGTCGTAATAAGTGGCGCAGTCCTACGGCAGAAAAAGTCTGGCGTAAACATCCAGACTTCAATGTACGATCTGCGGGCACTAGCCCAAAAGCTAGAAAAACAGTCAGTTCATCGGATATTGGATGGGCTGATGTTATTTTCGTTATGGAACAGAAACACAAAAATCGACTTAAAGCTGAATTCACTTGGTTGTTGGAGCACAGAGCCTTGCATGTGCTGGATATCCCAGATGAATATCAGTATATGGATGATGAACTTATCAAAGAGCTAGAAATATCTGTCGGTGCTCACCTTCAGCCAAAAAATGCTTGAAACTAATAACATCAATTTTATAAGAATATCTAAAGCCAAATTGAGATTTCTGTAATGAACTATAAAAAAAACTTTGCAAGTTACTTAGTATTTTTCTCTGCACTCCTGTTAGGAGGTTGCGCATCTATACAACATTCACAGTTCGAAAATACGAAGCATAACCGTCTTTCCAAGTTTTCAAGTAACGCCGAACTTAATGTTTATCTTCAAAAGATAGAGCAGATGCATATCTTTAAAGAGGAATTACATGATGCGCTTCACAAAAATGGTGAGGATGAACACAAGATAACAATTACTGGAAGCAGAGTAATGGCTTCTCAGGTTGGAATAACCAACAACCAGGTATCAGGCGTAGACGAAGGCGATATAGTAAAACTAAAGGATAATCTGTTAATCATTCTTAGAAGAGGGAAGATCAGAGTTGTCGACATTGGTTTGCAGGCTGGATCTTCACTAAAGCTAATAAGTGAAGTGAACGCTTATCCACCCAATTGGAAAGGTGATACTTGGTATGATGAACTACTAGTTCACGGAAATACAATACTCGTTACGGGTTATAACTATGACTTAAACGGCACAGAGTTAATTCGCTTTAACCTCGAAGATGATGGTTCGATTAAGTTTTACGATGCGTACTTGGTAAGCTCCGGCGACTATTTTGACAGTGAAAACTACGCTTCACGGCTGATAGGTAGCCAGTACATAACCTATGTGCCTACACCACTATATAATACATCTTTGAATAAGAATGAGCCAAGAGTTGGCAAACTTCCTCAAATAGCAAAATTTCCAATTGATAGAAAAGAGAGCTTTAAATGGAAACCCTTGTTTACAGCTGAGGACGTTTATAAACCAATCCATTATGTAATTGAACCTACCGCTCATGCAATGATCAGTTGCCCTATAGACGGTGATATAAGTAATTGCGAAGCTAAGGCTGTGATTAGTTCTTCCCATACAGAATTCTTCGTTGCTAATGATGCAATGTATCTATGGGCAAAGCATTGGTCTCTGGAGACTTTGTTAGAGCCTCACTTTGAGCCAGATTGGTACGATTTACCTTACTATTATCCAGTTAAAAATAGGCCTGTGGTAGAAAATGACCAGGGAACATTATTTCGCATTCCCTTTAGTGACGAAGACATCACATCAGCCAAACTTAGCATCGAGCCACTAAACCAATTTTCATTTCACGTTTGGGGTGATTCGCTCTATGTTCTAGGTCGGACTGGTGTAACTGTAGATGATAAGGCAAACGTCGCTTTACACAAGGTTCCTAATACCTACTTCACTCAGTTTGGTAACAATGAAAGTGAAGAACTCCTAGAACTTGGCAGTTTCCCTGATCCTGTTAATAACCGGTTCTATAAGAATCATCTTATCACTGGGTCACAAACATGGTGGGAAAGAAATCGTTTAACTCAGATAGATGAATTGAAATTCACTGGTCTTAAAATTGTTGAGATCAACGGAAACTACTCTTTGGATCTGGAAACAAATCATGCGACTGACAGAATCGAGCCTTTTAAGAACAAGTTTCTAGTTTCAGGTGTGAATAGTAATAATAACTTGGTTGTTTCTATCGTTGATACCAATAACAGTCTTGCTGTAATAGCACAAAAGGAATTCGTAGGGTTAATAGAGAGCGAAGGCAGAAGCCATGCATTTAATAGTAGTCTATTTGATTCAAATTGGTTGTTCGGATTAACCAATCTTGATAAATCTAATGCCAGTTCTAGCGAGGGACGCCATACATATTTCGATGATAATGTCCCAGCAGATTTACTTTTTCTAAAATATGACAATTTCGATGAAATAGAGATCGCGGGAAAAATGATAAGCCAGAATCGAAACCACCCAAAAGAAAATGACTGCAAAACTTCATGCTATGACTGGTATGGAAATACAAGGCCGTTCTTTATTCGAGATCGTGTGTTTGGTTTGTCTGGTGATGAACTTGTGGAAGCTAAATTTAATGGTGAATACTTAGAAGAGATCTTCAGATTGAGTATGTGAACTCATCAAACAGTCTATTAATAAACTGAATGGATATCAACCAAGAATTAGTACGTAAATACATCGGAGCTTTTATAAGTGGCAAGTGAAATCATCAATTCTATTTCCTGGAAAACATTAGAACATGCCTATGGTTCTGCGGAAAACGCTCCTCAGGCTTTTGAGGACTTGCAAGGTGATGATAAAGACGCAAGAGATGATGCTGTAAATGAGTTTCTTCTTAGTTCAGCTATTCATCAATATACAACATATTCATGTACTCCATATGTGGTTCGGTGTGTCTTGGATATAATTAGAAATGGAGATATTGAAGCCCTTGAGTCTATCGGTGCGCCTTTGGTTAGAGAGCTGTTTGGATTCATTAATGCTTGTACCCCTAGTGCCAATAACGACAATACATTGAGAAACGAAATAATAAATGGATTAGATTGTTATCAGGAGTATCTAGACCACCATGATAGAAAAACTGCAAAGATAGCAAATGTATTGTTGAAGTTTTGTATTGAATGAATAATAAAAAAATATCAAAGATAGAAAACGATGTTCAGGATCGCAGCTGTGAAGCCTGGATAAAGCTGTGTGAATATGTAGATAAAGTTGCGGAGAGCGGCGAATCGGAGTTTTCTCCCAGAGATGAATTAGGTCCAGAGCTATTTTCTCAAATTCATTCGTTGCCAGAATCAATTGCCAAACTGACTAAAGTTAAGAAAATGTGGCTATATGGCAGTAAGCTTAAACGCATTCCTCCTGAAATAGGTGAATTGAAGAACTTACAATACTTCGATCCATACACATCTTATGATTTGCATTGGTTTCCATATGAAATTACTTACTGCAAAAAGTTAAAAGATAGCCGAGTCAGTACTCGCGCATTATTTGGAAACATAACAAACCGAATGGGATTTTCTTATCTTGGAGATAACCCTGTTAGATATGCTGGCGACACTGTTAAATGCAGCATTTGTAAGAAAGACATGACCTATGATGAAACCTATCAGCTTTGGATAACGCTTCGGGTTGGAACTGACGACTTGCCATTACTTGTTAATTCCTGCTCGGAAGAATGTACTAGTAACCTTCCTGAGCCTCCATCCTACTACGTCACAAGACCTCATAAAGGTGGCTCTAGGTTGCAACAACCAAATATGGATGAAGAGGAAGTTTGGGCTGCTCGCTCGGCAAATCAATCAAAACAAAAAACTAGTAAAGCTCCAAGATTATTTAGTGTAATAAGAAAAATCTGGGATAAATAATGCAAATTATTTACCCAAAAGATTACCTGTCGAAAGACGTTGATGAGGAATACAGAGAAGAAGCCAAAGCAATGAGGTCGAATGGCTTTCATATAGCTATGCTTGATCAAGAGTTGTTTAAGCTTATCAATGTTGAACCTGGACCAGCTGTCTTTAGAGGCTGGATGTTCAGTGAGAACGAGTACGCTGAGTTTTATAACCAGTGCAAAGACTCTGATGTGTCGCCTATTACTAATCCCACAGACTATTTGAATCTCCATCATCTTCCAAACTGGTATGAAACCATAAGAGATTTGACGCCAGAAACAGTTATTGTGAAAGACTTGGATGAGCTGGAGTCTGTAATCAAAAAGTTGAGTTGGAATAGCTATTTCATTAAGGATTTTGTGAAGTCTCTTAATACCGATGGCGGGCCAATAGCCAACACTTTTGAACAAATCAAGCCGATGCTAGAAAAAATGGAAATGTATCGCGGAGAAATAGAAGGCGGTCTTTGTATCAGAAAAGTTGAGGACTTCGATATTAGTACTGAACTGCGCTTTTTTGTGCTCAACGGGAAACTGCTAAATGGTGAAAGTACTCCACCTGTTATTGTTGAAGAATGTGCCAAGAGAGTTGCTAAGCTATCCAACTTCTTCACGATTGATGTGATTAAAGATGTAAATGGAAAAGATTGGATTGTCGAAGTTGGTGATGGGCAAGTTTCGGGTTTAAAGGAATGGAATATTGAGCGATTCGTTAAAGAATTTTGTGGAAGGTTAAGTTAATTGGAAAGCTCATTATCAATATTTTTTCTAGCAATTTGTTCATATTTATCATAGAAAAATGAGCTCATAAATATACGACTCTGTTTTAAGGTTTGAGATAAGAACTTCTTTCTGCCTCTATTAAAAAGAAAGTCTGGAATATTAGCATGCTCTCGTCGAACAGAATCACGGTATTTCAAATAGTAGTCTTCATCGGAGCCCAATATGGCCATGTCGGCGTCTAAGAATACCTGAGTGCTAATATCGCCAGTATTTGTTTGATGGTTTTTTGTAGCCATAATCAACGCGACCACTTTATCTATACTTGATTGTTGAATATTGAGTTGAAGCATTGACTCTTTCGCTTTGATGGCACTTTTCTTTTCATTGCTGCTGGCACCTGGTTTATAGACAATGTCGTGATACCAAACAGCCCATAGCATTTCGTTTGTTACTCTACTTGCAGAGTCAATCTCTCGAGAATCTGCCTCGTAGGTATCTAACTCCTGGAACATGTGATTGAGGTGATTTAGATTATGATAATGTCTATGCGGCTCGCTATAAGCCGTAAGTATATCCTGGAAAATCAGAGCACCAATTTGTGGTTCAATATGATAACTTTCGAGTAGTTCTCGCCAGCGTACTTCAAGCTCTTTTACTAGAACCGCATCGAAGTGATTAGTCATTTTTCTGCTCCACTTTTGGTTATAGTATGGCATAGCTCATCAATCAGCAGAGATGAGTTAGTGTTATCGATTATTTCTTGTAGCAGGATTTCAGCACTCTTAAGTTCGGGATCAAAAATTGTATCTCTAAACCATAAATGACCAAAATCATGTCGAGCTATCGAATTTTTTATCGCCTTTTTCTTGGCACAAAATGACCACTGTGAAGAACGTCTGTCATTAATTTCTTGTGGTGAATGGCCTCTATCTTTTAATCTGATTTCCTGTTGTTCGGGCGTAGTTGTTGTAACCACTATATTGTTATTGCAAACCTCCAATAAGTCGGCCTCGGCGATGAGTGCGCCGTTGAGTAGAATGAGTCCCTGTTTTCCATAGAGTGATCTTCTCAATAGCACGGTCATTGGTTTGATTAACATGGCATTCAAATCATTGAGAGCCTGATTTTTATCAAGCTGACTGTCACCAAATATTTTTGCGGCTAATAGCTTTCGATCGATAATTCCATCAGTACATATATCATTGCCAAACCGTTCGATAATCAATTGACTAGTTTGCTGATGCATGGGAGTCGATGCATCTTGAAGCAACGCATGTCCCATTTTATCCATATCGATATTATGTACTGGCAAGCCTTTGTTCGTGGCAACCTGTATCAGTTGCTCGCATAGTGTAGACTTACCTGACGCGATTTCACCGGTTACACCAATGACTAATTGTTTGGAAATTTTGGCTTCAAGCGCAAACTTAACTACCAAGGGAACATAGTGATTGAGCGTGCCATGCTCAACTTGGATTGCTTTAACCGCGCTTGAACTCACATGAGAAAGGGCTGGATCGGCAAATAGTAGGTGAGTATCAATGCCTGCTTGTTGGCTAGCACCAACCAAGTGATGAGTTTGTTCGTAGTCAAAGTCAGTGGCATTGCGAATGCCTTTAATGATGATATTCGCGCCTTGTTCACTGGCGAAATCGACGACCATACCTTGAAAGGCGACAACTTCCACATTGGGTAAATGACTTAGTGATTCGTTCGCTAGTGCGAGTCTTTCATCCAAGCCGAATAAGTAAGTCTTAAGTGGGTTTCGGCCTATGCCAACAATCACGTGGTCGAATGTATTGCTTATTCTTTCCACCACATTGATATGCCCATTGGTGATGGGATCGGCTGAAAACGCATAAACGGCTTTGGATTGTTTCTTGTCTCTGGACCTATTCTCTGCTGGATAGTCTAATGTTTCTGCTAACATTTCGTACTCCTTATAGTTAATTGGTCAATCAACCAATTAACTCTAGGTTAATCTTGTTTTACCAAAAGATCAAGTAATTTGGTTAAACAACCAATTTACGTGTATGATTAGTCGTTATCGGATAACAGATATTTAAGGTATTTAGAGATGGGGCGACCGTCCAATAAATCAGAAAGGCGGGCTGAGATAGTGCAAGCCATGATGCAAGTTATGGCTGTAAGGGGTTATGAAGGCGCGTCCATCCAAGCCATTGCTAAACAAGCTGGATTGGCGCCAGGGCTTATTCATTATCACTTTAAAACCAAGCAAGATATTTTGTTGGGGTCAGTGACTCAGTTATCGAACGTGTTAAAAGGACGATATCTTTCATTGTCTGAAAATGCAGAAACGTCAGAAGATAAGTTAAAGGCCTTTATTACTGCTAGGTTATCTAAGGGTGAAGGGGCTAGTCAGCAAGCTGTTGTTGCCTGGGTAATGATTGGTTCAGAAGCCGTACGTCAGCCGGAAGTTAAAGCGGCTTATTTAGAGGCTTTAAGAGAGCAAAAAGCCTTACTGGAAGATTTGCTTCAAGATTACTTCGATACTTTCCTGAAAAAGGGCAAGCTGAATAAAAAAGAACTGAATTCGAAAGTCGCCTTTGTTATGGCGTTTATGGAAGGGGCTTTTTCCCTATCGATTACCGCTCAGGAAATTATGCCTAATAGCTGGGCTGCCGATGAACTGTTGAGTAAGTTAAAAATTTAGCCCATATAGTATTGAGTGCGTGTCTAGTGCTATCTTATTGCCATCGATCTTGACGCTTTACTTTGTTCTCAAACACTGACGAAAACGCTCGCATTTTTGCCTGTAATAACCGCTGCCTACCAAAATTGGTTCGTGTATAAACCATTTCTGTTGGTCCGACATATCGACACCAAGCCTTGTAAAATATTTGAGCATATTCCTTTTTAACACCTAACTTTAGAGGAACCGCATGATAATCATCTCTCTTAAGTCCATACACTGTTCCCTCTCGGATTACTAAATAGCGAGGACTGTCAATGGGCGCTAATATTTCTGCTAAACAATCGGCAAATAAAGATGACTCATAGAAAGTACAGCCGTTCAACGCCAGGTAAAATGTACCGTCTATGTTTTCATTGGCAGTCACTTTTATTCTTCTAAATGAGGTTTCAATTAAACCGGTTTGACATAAGGCTTTACATAAAGCCGTTCCAATTTGTTTTATTGCACCGTCCACGGGTAAATGACAGAAGAAAGTCTTAATAATGCTGAAGGTTTTAGGTAGTTTGTATAGAAGTACAGCGATGAGACCGACCATAAGTACTGTTAATGCCATTTCAGGTTTACGTATTAAGTGCAACGCCACAATCCAGACCGCACCAAGTAAAATCGTGAGTTGAACAGAGAGGTACTTAAAGGTGTTTTTAAAATGAAACCATCTTACACCTGGAACGGTAGGAGTTTTCACCGATGGTATTACTCTTGCTGTCTCATCTATAGTCAGTGCTTTCTTCCACCGTTTCGCAATTGTCTCTCGTTTTTCAAAACGATTCGTCATTTGTCTGTTATTTTCTGAGACCGCACGATGCTCCGAACTATTTTGCTTAAGGTAATCTAGCCTATTCGTTTTCAATCGTTCAAAACCGCTTTCTATTGTTTGGTCCTTTTCCGAGAGACCGACAAATGTCTCAAAACGATTCTTGAGGTCATGATAATCCCTATGTCCACTTGGACTTTCGGTATCGATTGCTACGAGGTGCCAGATGGAACTGATTTTGTCGGGTGAATTTTTATCTATTCGAATTGCGCGGCCACGCATTTGATTGGTCAACATAAATGAGCCAACTGAACTAGCTAAGATTAAAGAGTTTATTGCGGGAGCATCCCAGCCTTCACCAAGCAAAGAGCGAGTGCCCACCAAGACTTTGATACTACCTTTCATTAGAAGGGCTGTAAAAGCTGAAGTTAGCTGGTTCAAAGGTCCTGAGACTTTGAAGAAAAACTCATCACCTTGAAATTTATCAGCGGTAACACGTTTATTATCAACTAGAGCTAATAACTCCGCTAATTGATCGCGATGTATGATGCTTAACCTGCCTGAAAGCATACCAATTTGATTGGCTATTTCAGAATTAGCTACAATACCTCTAAAGATAGGCCATGCACCCAAATTTAATTCTCCGGTGTCGATGCCAGAAGTCAGAGCCTCATCACGAATATAATCGGTTAAGATTACTTGCCGCAATTTATCCTTGCGATGTTTGTATTCTAGATTATGCACCGAAACGCAACCGTCAACTTTGGTCGCGCTTAAGGCAAGTGAGCGTTCAAGTCTTCGGGAGCGTTCGAGTGACAGTTCCCTTTTTCGCAATAGTTCGGATGAGCGAAGTTGTTTTTTCAGTTTAGTTATGAATTCTTTCGATTCTTCGGTGTTCGTAAATGTGCTAGAGAATAATACCGACTCTATTAATATCTGCCACCAGTGACGACCGAGTTCGGGAATGTCGTTTTCAGTTAGATCAAGAAGTGAACTTAACGACGTCGGAATTCGCATTTCCTTGGCCTTAATAAATGATAAAATGGCAATAGCAATGCGAGGCTTCTTTATTACTTCGCTGTCTATGACAGAGTCCGTTAGCCAAGGATGAGCTAATACTAATTGATGGAATTCTGAATCGTTAAACAAAGTTTTACATAGTGTGGATACACGGTCATCGTATTCTTTTATGCGTTTTTTTTCAGTCTGACTCACGTTCACTGCCCAGATAAAATCTTGATGAGAGCACAGAGTTCCTGCTTTTACGAGTTCCGGAACCGATATTTCTTCATCGATCGGTCCACATAGTTGTTCGTATTTATTCCATTCGTGGCCCTGGGAGTCGTAGGGTGGTGTGGCCGTAAGTGATACGACGGTTAAATCTGGTAATGCTTCAAAAATTTTATCTAGTGCTCGCCACCACTCAGCCCTTAAGTGGTGCGCCTCGTCCATTATTACAACTTCAATATTATTGTTTTTTAGGCTGACTATGAATTCATTTACACTTCCCGAAACCGGCTCGTTCTCGAATTCGTCTTCTAAACTGCTTCCCTCTTCATCGTCCAGATCAATGGACAACTCGCTGGATAATTTTGAATGCATTGCTTGATACGTTATCGAGGTTAGTACTTTAGGTTCATCAATGTTATTGCTTACCCATTCAAGTCTAGTGACATCATCAGTCTCAATAAAGTCACCTAGTCTTAGAATCCATTGATCACGAATTATCCGTGTTGGGGAAAGAACGAGTGCGCGTTTCTTTAATCTTCTGAAGACTTCCAGACCTAGTGTCGTTTTTCCTGCACCAGGTGCGGCTACTACATGTAAACGATCATCATCTAAATGCTGTTCTATTGCATCAATGACTCTTTGTTGATAAGGACGCCAAGGGTATTTAAATTTAAGTAGTTCAAAAGTCATAGTTATTATTTTTCTTCTAGTGTTTATCTTAACAGAGCCAGATATATTTTTGACATTAAAGTTGCTTTGTATTCATTGATAAACGTTGAACTTTGCCAATTATTCCTACCCAATCATTCTCGGGAAAAAATGTACGTTAGAATCATTTTTGTTTCTATAAAGCGCTGCTTTTCGCTTGCCAGTCTTAGTTTGCTCACCAGTTTCTTCAATAATATCGGCATCTAACAGTCGCCGACGAAACGATTTTTTCTCTAAAGTTGATTGTGTAGTAATCTCAAAATATTTCTGCGCTTCACTTAGAGTAAATTCTTTGGGTAGCAAATACAACGGAATAGACGTGTATCGTGATTTAGCGACCAGCCTTTCCTTAACCTTGCTCAGTAATTCACCATGATCAAAAGCCAATGATTTGCGCTTTAATCCACCTAACGCAACCCACTGACAGTCCTTCCCAAGCTTGTCATCTTCACCACGCTTGCTATCGCTCACTAATGCCATAAACAAAACTGTAGCAGTCCAACCTCTCGGATCTCTGCTTCTTGAAGCAATGGTTTCAACTTGTTCAATATAATCCGGCTCTAACTGAGTTTTCTCAGCAATCACACGCCTGGCAGTTTCACTCAGATCTTCGTCTTCATCACAATGAACATAACCACCGGGAAGAGCAAGCTCGCCTTCATGTGGCGCTTTATCGCGCTTGATAGTCAGTATTTCTAACTCACCACCCCTAATCGACAAATAGGCTACATCGACCGTGAGAATTGGCTTTTCGAATGAGTCTTTTTCAACTGAGTGGTTTTGAGAACTAGTTTTCATTTTGTCTCTTCAATAGTCGTTTTGATGAATAGCGATTAACTAATATTTGACTTATAAGTGGCAGTGTGCCACTATTTGCATAAGTTAACAAGTGGCATAAGGCCACTTAATGACTTGAGAGTAACAATATATACGAAATTCGACCTCTCCCTAACCCTCTCCTTGCCAAGGAGAGGGATTGAAATGAAAGAAGGAGTATTAAAATGACATTAATTCGCTATTTCAAAGCACAGCCTACAGATTATGTATTGCATTTTAAGGGCGGCAAATTAAAGAAGCAGGGTGAAGGCTTAAGCTTTTTGTATTACGCGCCGACCAGCAACTTGGTGCGTGTCCCCCTTAGCAATCAGGATCAACCATTTATATTTAGAGAAGCAACTTCGGATTTTCAAGAGATCACAGTACAAGGCAATCTGACGTATCGGATCACCGATCCTTTGGCTATTTCAAAAGCATTAAATTTTTCACTTAATGACGCGGCAAAAGGTTATGCATCCGATGATCCGGAAAAGTTAGCAACTCGCACCATCAATCGTCTGCAGGTGATTATGCGCTCATATACTCAATCGCTCACTTTGACAGAGGTACTAGAGCTAAACGCTGATACTTTAGAAACTATTCAATTGAAACTGAGCGAGTCTGAGTTTTTAAGAAATTTAGGTATCGAGGTATTGGATTTAAGTATCACTGCCATTAAACCTACTCCAGAAACAGCGGAAGCGTTGCAGACTCGCGAACGTGAACGATTACTGCAAGAGGCCGATGACGCAATTTATATCCGTCGTAATGCAGCGGTTGAGGCTGAACGTAAGATTCGCGAAAACGAACTAAAAACTGAGCAAGCGGTAGAAGAAAAGAAACGCGAAATTCAGGAAGTAAAACTGGAAGGTAAAAAAGCCGAACAGCGCAAGCACCAAGAAATGAAGACTGCGCAAATGAACGCCAATATTGAACTAGAAAAGCAGCGTGATTCTTTGGTGAAGTTGAATGCGGAAAATGAAAAGATAGAAGCTGAGTCTGCATCTTACAGATTGGCAAAACAATTAGAGCCAATTAATTCACTGAGCCCCGATGTTGTTCAAGCGCTTGCAACAATGAATATGCAACCATCTCAATTGATCGCCCGATCATTTGTCGACTTCGCTGCCAACGCCGAGAAAATTGGTTCATTGAATATTTCTCAAGATGTTTTGAGTGAACTTATTAATCGAGACAATGCAGCATGAATAGCTTAGCTTCTAAAAGTAGCCTTGAACCCAGAGTCGTTATTGTCCATCGAGAAACTCGTCTCGATGAATTGAAACGACGATACAATACTCTGGAGCAGGCGCGTTTTTATGTTGAGCATTTAGGCGCTGATTTTGATGATTATGTCGCCGATGATAGAAGCTATAAAGCTTCGCTCTGTCAGGCGCAAAGCACTTATCAAAAGATTGCGAAAGTACAACTGGTCGATAGAAGCTTTTTAAGTAATTTTATATTCGCTGGCGATGAAACAATTGTCGTAGTCGGTCAGGATGGGCTCGTTGCTAATACTCTAAAATATGTACGTGATATTCCTGTTGTTGGTATCAATCCGGAGCCTCAAAGGTATGATGGCGTTCTACTGCCCTTTAATGCAAGCGACATATCAAAACTGGCACCAGAGACAATCAAGGGAAATACGAGATCAGCGCGGCAACAAAAAGCCGTGACACTCGCCAAGGCAGAATTATCCAATGGACAATTAATCGTCGGTGTTAACGATATATTTATTGGCCCTAAACAACATAGTTCAGCTAGGTATGAATTGGAATGGAATAACTCAAGGGAGCTTCAATCAAGCTCAGGTGTAATCGTCAGTACTGGACTTGGCTCAACCGGTTGGTTTCAGAGTCTACTTAGCGGTGCTAGGGGGATCGCTGGTAGTCTCGACAGAGATAGGGCTAACCTGCAGCGAGGCTTTGCCTGGAATGCTAACCATCTCTATTTTTGCGTGAGAGAACCTTTTCCAAGTCAGATAACGGGAACGGATCTGGTATTCGGTAAAGTCAGTAAAAAGCAAACATTGAAGATTAGCTCGCACATGCCAGAAAACGGCGTGATATTTAGTGATGGAATATTGGATGACACCATCGACTTCCACTCCGGATTAACCGCGACAATCGGTTTGGCTGATTGGCAGGGCAGGTTGGTTGTATGAATTGTAGGGAAAGTACTTATAATTCATAAGCTTAAAAGTAGCGATACAACTGAGCTTTAAATAGGCGCTACAAGTATTCTTTTGAGAACATTATCCAACATGTAGCAACCAGTAACCACTATCCGCTATTCATTAATCCCCTACCTAGCTCCCATCTCCCAGCTTCTAGTCCTTGCGCTTGCACAGCCATTTACTTAGCTAAATCAGCCTGTTATGCTCAGGGCATCAAGAAAGAAAGGATCTAAGGCTTCCAGCTTGTAGTAAAGGATTACTAGTCAATGAAAATTACCCGAAAACTCAGTTTATCAGCTTTTCACAGCCCGTCGGGTGCATCTCGAGTAGTTATTCATGGCTCCATAGGGGGCTTTCTGTCAGCACAGATATCTCATTCAAATTTATAATAAAACAATAAGAAGAAAAGGATTTAGCAATGGAAGAAGAAAGCGTATATGCAACCCCAAAAGCAGAAGGTTTGGCTGATGGCGAGTATCAGACGATTGGCGGCTGGTTAAGGTTTTACCAAGTAATTAATTGGATTTCGCTGATTCTGATTATTCTTGTACTGCTGATGACGGCTTCATTCATGATACTAAATTTATATGCAGAAAATGAATTATTCGAAGCAATGATTACTTCAATTGAGTTAATTCCTGACTTAGTGCTTACTTTTATGACGTTAAGGATTCTTAAGATTCGGGAAAAAGATATTCCCACCCGTATTGTTCAGTACTTGAGTTATTACGTGGGCGCTTCTCTGCTAATGTATGGGTTTGTGTATTACTTGTTTAAGACCGGGGTTGTCGTTGAGAAGCCAATTGGGTTCTGGGGAACGGTGATTTACTTTGCTATTTGGAATTCTTATTTTAAGAAGTCTGAGCGGGTCGGGGTTTATTATGGCGGAAAAGCGATTGGTTAGTTTAAGTCTTTAATAGTTAGTTTTGACAAACAATTGAACACACACTAAAAAGGGTTTACCAGCTATGACAAATGATCAAGCGATATTATTTGCGTTAATGGCATCAGTACTTGGGATGTTGCTGTGGGGCAAATGGCGATATGATCTGGTGGCGTTTGCGGCATTGGTTGTTGGCTTGTTGCTTGGGGTTATTCCCGTTGAGCAGGCTTTTTCTGGGTTTGGTCATCCGGCGGTTATTATTATCGCTTTGGTATTAATTGTCTCTCGAGCATTGTCTCAATCTGGCGCTATCGAAATGCTAACCAGTCGTGTCATTGATTCCAATCGGCCATTACCTTTGCACATTGCCTCCATGGGGTTTCTTGGCGCTGTGCTTTCAGCGTTTATGAATAATGTTGCTGCGCTGGCGCTGTTAATGCCCGTTGATATTCAAGCGGCTAATAAAGCAAAGCGTTCACCGGCTCTTTCTCTTATGCCACTCTCCTTCGCGACTATTATTGGCGGCATGGTAACCCTTATTGGTACACCACCGAATATTGTAATTTCGCAATACCGAGAAACTGCGCTTGGTGAGGCTTATGGCATGTTTGATTTTGCCTATGTCGGGCTCGGCGCCGCCGTCGCAGGATTGGCCTTTGTGGCTTTTGTCGGTTGGCGCTTTGTACCAACCGATCGGTCTAAACACAATGCCGGAAATGAACTGAGTAATCTTGAAGGTTATGTGGTTGAAATCGGCGTGTCTGAAGGTTCTGCTGCTATCGGAAAAACGATCAAAGAACTTAGCGATTTGGCTGAGGAAAATGATGTGATGATCCTTGGGCTGGTTCGAAATGGCAAACGGCTACCGGGTAGAGCATTAAGTGAAAGTATTCGAAAAGGTGATTTGTTAGTTCTAGAAGCGGGTCCAAAAGCGGTGGAGAGTTTTGCCACTGCGCTAAAACTGTCTTATTCGCGTTCAGAAAAACACAACGGCGTTTTGGCCGGTACGTTATCCATGGTGGAAACCACTGTTCCGCTAGAGTCTCGTATTACCGGTCGCTCTGCATTAGATATCCGCTTATTGTATCGACATGGCATTATGTTGCTTGGGGTCTCACGTGAAGGTAAGCCATTTCGAGATCGTGTTCGTAAGCTGACTATTAAGCCCGGTGATGTTTTATTGCTGATGGGCAATGAAGATCAAATTGATGATGTGATTAATTGGTTAGGTGTTTTACCTTTGGCGCCGCGCGACTTGCAAGTCACTCAACATGATAAAGCGTGGTTAGCTATTTCACTATTTGGTGCGGCAATTTTGGCGGCGAGTTTTGGTTATGTTTATTTAACCGTGGCATTAGCTGCTTGTGTGGTGCTTTATCTTTTACTCAAAGTGATTTCGCTGTCACAAGCTTATGATTCTATTCAAGGTTCTGTGTTGATTCTGCTGGCATCGTTAATTCCCATTGGTGCCGCGTTGGAGCAATCGGGTGGTACCGAGTTAATTGCTGAGGTGATTGTGAGTAGCACCCATGGTTGGCCGGCGGTTGCTATTTTAGCGTTGTTGATGGTGGTGACTATGACGTTATCGGATGTGCTGAACAATGTTGCCACGGTTTTGGTTGCAGCGCCGATTGCGGTGTCTATTGCCGCTCGTCTTGATGTTAATCCCGATACATTATTAATGGGGGTGGCGGTTGCCGCGTCTTGTGCGTTTTTGTCACCGATAGGGCATAAGAACAATACCATTATTATGGGGCCCGGCGGTTATCGATTTGGCGATTATTGGCGGATGGGTTTGCCGTTAGAAGTGTTGATTATTTTTGTTTCGATCCCGTTGTTGATGATCTTTTGGCCGTTGTAGGACGCTAGACTTTATTCGACGAAGACTGTTACGTGTGGCAATTAAAGGCCTGAAGCTATAAACTGCAGCCCCTCTATAAATAGCGCGCGCCTATGAACAGCGATTGCTTATGAACGGCGAGCTACTTTAAGCTAAGAGAAACGATAAACTACGTTAAAGTTTTTTGTGTGTTGTTTAGAAAATTAAATTGTAAAGGTAATAAGTAATGGAAGTATGGAAATTCATAATGCAATTCTGCAGGATCCTAGTCATTGGACTATTGTCTATTAATTTGTACCCAAGTAAGTTGAATGCTGCGGACTTTACATTAGTTGAAGAAAACTATGCATCGTTTACTTTCGCCAACAAACTATCAATCTTCGATGAGACTGAAACCTTTATGTACAGTGTTCATAAAGAGTCGGGATATGACCATGAAATCTTTCAAACTTATCAACTAGTTGACCAACAATACACACTTCTCAGCGAATATAGACTAGGAGAGCAATACGATTTCTCGCGCGTCGATACGCTGGAATTAAAACTCGTCGGAAATAAAGTGTACGCTTTAGGAAGTGAAGCATATGTTGAGTTCTCTATCGAGGATAATACACTTCAATTTGTAAAACACGCTTTCTATGAAAGTCCTAACCGGTTTTTAGAAAACTCAATCACGATCAATGATAGTTACACTATGACCTCCGATTCTGACAATGTTTATTTCTGGAACTTTACCGAACAGGGGGTTGCTCTAGCTTATGAACACGGCCACTCTAACGGCGGTGATAACTTTAGGGATAGCAAATGGCTATACCATCAGGAAAGCGAAACACTATGGAAAGCACAATCAGGAATGGGGAACGTTTTACTCACTAGTTATAGTATCGACCTAAACGCTTCGTCTATTTCTATGATTCAAGAATTTACTGCGGATATCACTGAGCCCACTTTTTATGATTTGAAGCTTTTTCAACATGACCATGCTTCAGATAAGTTCTTTATGAAAACAAGTAGTTATGAGCTATTTCTTAGCATTTCTGAAACTGGTTCGCTTAACGTGCTGTCGAGTTCAGAATCAAACGGCGGCCAAGTTAGAGGAAGGGCAAATTTAGATTCTTACGTCGACCTTTTTTATGTCGACGATAGTATCGAGCAGTATTACAAACGAATTGATTGGTCTGGTAATCTTATTGATTCGCAATTAGTCGCCGTTAATACGGTGCCGGTTTACGATTTTACGCTATTAGCTTGGATTGATACTCCAAAATTCTTAACTCTACTTAGCGCTAGTAAGGCGCTTATGAGCCACCCAAATATTAATAACAGTGATGCGTTTTCTATCCATGATGTGGCCGATACGATTAACACCGAGCCTCAACCGTTATCGCTAGGTGATTTTGATAAGCTTCCTACGCGAGTATTAAGTAAAATTTATGATCCAGATACTCAAATGATTCTAATTGCCGGCAAGCATAATCGTTCAGACAGATTCAGACTCTATGCCTGGAAGCACAATGCCCAACGTAACGGATTTGATTTTATAACATCATCGGATCTTGGTTTTGGCGATATTCTAGGGGATAACGTTACCGTCACGTTAGTGGGTATTAGGGGAGACAATTACTATTTGTTAAAGTCTAGTGTTAATGATCCAGTATTGGCTTTAATCAGAGTTCAGTTAATAGACCAAGAATTGGTGGTTCAAGAATCCGTTTCTACCGTCGCTAATCATAACGATGAGCTATTTTTTGCTGATGACAATACAATTGTACTTCGACATAACAGTATATCGACGTTGGACCTTTCCTTATGTGACCTTGATGCGCAGAATGCTTTAACAGGCTGCGAACAAAAAACGCTTCTTGATTCTCTCAATATTGACAATATCTACCTGTATGATTTTTTCCCTATTGAGGTAAATGGCACTTTCCTATTCGCTAACGGTAGTTCTTTGTTAGGGGGGAGCAATACTCCTCCCAACTACTATATTTTATCATTCGATAAACCGGCTAACGATTTTGAAGTGACTCAGACCTTTCAACCGACAAGCGAATACGCTCCTGGAAGCTACCAGGGAGTCGACGATATCCATGTAAGCGCGGATGGTTTAGATTTGTACCTATTCGGGAGTAAAACCTATCACTATACCTATGATAGCGTTGGTTCTTCATGGAGCTTTTCCGGCTCTGTTAGCGATACCAGCTTAGATAAGTTTTCAGCTCATGACCGAGGTGATTACTTCCTAGATCGGGATGGAAGTAATATTTGGCTTCTTGATTTTGGGGAGAATAAATTCTACCGCTCCTTCCATTTTGATCGACTAAATGCAGGTAGTGCATGGTATAACCTTCTGCTAGGAGATCAAGGATTCCTCTTAGGTGGTTTAGGTAGTAATCATTTATCAACTTTTGTTATTGATGACAGTAATCCTGCTATTTACAAAGGCAACCTGCCAATTACGCCGTTTGATATCCTGCAAGATGAAGAGGTCAATATTAATTTAGATGCCTATTTCCTAAACGGTCATAATCTAACGGTTATCGGGTTAAAAGATAATCTGTTTTGGGATGGAAATGCTATTACCGGTCATTTAACCAATGACGATATGTTTTTATCTGAAGATATATCAATCGACACGCCTGCGCCGGAATTTCCGGTTAGCTTTTACATTGGACCATTATCAGGAAGTCGCGAGGCTTATTTAAATATTATGCCTGTTAATGTCAACGATGCACCAGTTCTAACGAGTAGTTTTGATACTCAGACTTTCGACAACGGCGACGAAGTAACAATCATTCTTTACGAAACTGTTATTGATCCAGATAGAGAAGCGCTTGTATTCACCTATCAAAATTTACCACCTGGTATGGAAGGTAATTCTAATGGTTCTATCGACGGAGTTGCGAGTCGTTCGGGTAGTTATTCTATAGACATAGTGGCAATGGATGATGAAGGCGCTTCCGTAAGTTTTAGTGTTAGTGTGGTTGTTAGCGGTAGTAACTCTCAACAACCAGCCGCAGAATCCGGTGGCGGTGGTGGAAGCCCCGGGCTTTTGTTAATTGCTTTTGTTTTCTTTGTTCGACTTTGTCGTCACCGGGCTTAGCTTTGATAATTTTAAAGGGACGAGTTACAAGGTATTCGCCGTCGCTCGTCTTTTTATTGCCCTAGCAGCGCACAGCGTAACAACCTAATAGCGTAACAGCCTAACAACCTAACAACCTAACAACCTAACAGCGCAACCGCCATACAGAGCAGTCAGATGAACTTTAAACTTGGTCGTAGTTTTTACAAGTAGGTCTGGTCCGCTTTAGTCGCGGTTGCTAGTGACTTTGCTGTGAAGGTATTGCTACTACTGCTACTACATATTATTAGCTAATTTGATAGAGATAAAGAGCAAATGAAACAACTGTTGGTATTAATAA
>CAJQOL010000154.1 GCA_905479925.1 uncultured Kangiellaceae bacterium
GAACCATCGTCATTTTTTTAGATAATATAGCCTTGATTGTAGCAAGAAGCGTTGACTATAACACGATACAAATTCACTATTATCATACTATTTAAGGTAATTGTTTGTTTAGCGTAAACCCCAAGTTTCGGCGTGTGAGGCAGGGATGCTGGGGCTTTAGCAATTCCGGTTTGTTAGTCGTGCTATTGTTCAGACGCTTTGTTTGCTTGTTCTTTGGAGATGTCGGCAGGGTTAAAGCTATTCAAATTGAGCGCTGTTAACAGAGTACCAGCAAAGAAGAATACTCATGTATTCATTTTAAAGCATCGGCACCATTGATAGCGTTAATTTTGAAATAAGCCGATTGTGATTGTCAATTGGCAAGATAGCGAGCTTTAATCTGTTGACGCACACCTTGCTCAACGACTTGCTTGAAACTCTTTTCAATTTTATCCACCAACGCTTGAGAGGTCTCTTTGTTAATGGCTATATAATATTGAGCATGCTCTATCACTAAAGCCTTGGTTAAATTTAATGGGCCTCTTTCTTTTTGTTTTACTCTAAAACCATGAATCAAGTCGGAGGTTGGTATGAGGTCAACGTGCCTAGAGGTTAGCATTTTTTCCGCTTGAGCCTCGTTGCTATAGCTATAAAAATGAACGTCTTCGACAAAGCCTTTTTCGGTTAAAAGCGCTGCGACAGAGCCGCCCCGTGTTACGGCTACTCTATATTGCTTAAGATCTTGAAGCTCTGAAAGTTTGATATCAGTGCGTCCCTGTAAGTGGTAAAAGGCGATATCTTGTTCGTAAATCGGTCCAACCCAATGAAACAAGTCCTCTCTAGAAGGAATTCTGTTGGTGGTAAACAAAAGCGCATTTGGGGTTTTGAGAGTTTGTTTGTAAGCGCGCTTCCAAGGCTTTATTTGCAGCTCATAGGGAATATCAGCATTTTCTAGGACGGCTTTTACTAAATCGGAGCTTATTCCAACTACTTTCCCATTCTGCTTATAGTTAAAAGGTGTCCAAGTTTCAGTAAGTGCTAGAATTTTTTCTGTTGATTGTGCTGATTCTGCAGATCTTACTGACAGGGCTGGGTAAATTATAAGTACTATTAATAGACAACATTTGATGAACAATAATTTCCGCATTTGGTTACCTTTGCATTGTAGACTCAAGCTGTAATTAACAATAAATGACTCTGACTTGCGAGTTGCTAGTGCTGCTTTCTATCTATCTATTAAGCCACTTTTCTATCATGCTAATCAATGCACTGCTTTTTATCGGTTTTGCCATATAATCGTTCATTCCTGCATCATGGCATTGTTGACGGTCCGTTTTCATGGCATTCGCAGTAAGCGCTATGACAGGTATTTCACTTACCTCGCCAGACATTTGGCGGATTTTTTGGGTAGTTTCAAGACCACCCAACTTAGGCATTTGAATATCCATAAGGATTATATCAAATATGCCCGTGTTAAGTTCTGCTAAGGCATCTTCTCCATTGCCCACCACCGTTAATTGGAATTTAGGGTCTTTTAATATTCCACAAACAACTTTCTGATTAATAATGTTGTCTTCAGCAATCAATATTTTTACTGGCGAATTGTTTGTTTCTTTCTTCTCTTTTTCTTCAGCCTCGTTAACATCGGATTTTTTATGTTCGCTATCCGCCACTACTTGTTGTGGCTTGGAGTTCACATTGTATTCAAGGTTTAAAGTAAACCAAAACTTACTCCCTTTGGATGGAGTGCTTTCGCAATCAACGTGACCTCCCATCAAATTAACTAATCGTCTCGAAATGGCGAGACCGAGACCAGTACCTCCAAATTCTTTTGAAACAGCTTTACTGGCTTGACTAAAAGGCGCAAACAATCGCCCGTACTCGTCTTCGCTAATACCAACTCCGGTATCTTCTATTTCAAAATAGAGGGCTTTCTTTTGGTGGCCAAGAGAAGACTCTTTTTCTGATACGGTAAGGTTAACGCTGCCCTGTTTAGTGAACTTTAACGCATTACCCAATAGGTTCAGTAGAATTTGACCAATTCTACCTGCGTCACCAAGTAATTCAGTATTTCCGTTTAAACGCGATTCAAAATTTAACTCTAACCCTTTTTGTTTAGCGATAGGTCTAACTGTTTGAATACTTTTTTCGCAAATTTCGTTAACGTTAAAAGGCTCAATGGATAGCACTAAGTGGTTAGCTTCAATTTTTGAAAAATCCAGAATGTCATTTATGATTGCTAGTAGTGCTTCCGAAGAAAACCTTGCGGTTTTTGCATATTCTAATTGTTCTTCATTTAGCTCAGTACTTAGTAATAGGTTGGTCATGCCGATTACGCCATTCATTGGGGTTCTAATTTCATGACTCATAATCGCTAAAAACTCAGACTTAGCTTTGCTGGCATCTTCAGCACGCTGCTTTTCTATGGTTAGCTGGCGAGTTCTTTCTTCAACTTTATGCTCAAGGGTCTGCTGATATTTTTTTAATGACGCCTTGATCATGTGTTGGTCTTGAATCAGCTCATTGTAAGCATCAGCAACATCGCCCAGCTCATCATTATTGATTTTATCTGCATGATGACGATGTCCGGTAGCTCTCGTTTTTCGGATTGCTTCTAGTAGCAAATTTAGTGGTCTACCGACAGAGTGCTTGTATCCGATACTAACGCCCCAGAATATAATTAGAAAGATAAAGGCAATTAGAATGGTTGTCTGTTTGAGCCGCTGGAATATTTCAGCTTGTAGTTGTTCGCTGTTGAATTGAAGAACAAGACGCCCAATTTTGAGCTTCTCCTCGTTCCTGCCCAAGTAAACGTTTTTCTCAACGGTTAACTCTGGTTTTTCGGATAGTAAAATGCTCCCGCTTTCGGCGATAAGTTCTTCGTCTTCGTCATATACTGCCGCATACTGAAATTCATTGAAAGACTTGAAACCATCTAAGATATTACGAACCTGTTTTTCATCCCATTTCCAAACAGACTCGGTAAGAACTAGGCTTTGACTTTCGGCAATAGAGTCGGTTTTTTCGGTTAATCGAATCATTGAATCGTGCTGTTCGATGGATTCAAAAATGGCAAATAACAAAAATATGGAGACAAAAATAATCGGCAGTAATAAAAACAGAAATCTGTCTCGGACTTTGAGTTTTATCGCCTTGTCATTTTGCTTCATAGGGAGTCGTTGTTATTTGATGGGCCAATTTGTGTGCTAAACGCTAGAGCACGCAATCATGTTGGCTTATTCTATTTATACTCGTTATCAACAAAGTATAGGTTTTATTAGCGATAAAGCAATGATGATTTGTTGCTTTCCACAGCGTTTTGCGGCTAATTAGGTATAGTTTCCTAAATTCGGTAAGTGAATGCTATTTGTCCGTTAGTCTTCGGATATAAAGGGGCAAGCGGCGGGGGCACGTTGAAGTAGTATTAATTTGTCAGCGATATCTTAACGATAATTACGAGAATACACATGGTTATTGGCCTAAGAGTCAGTATAATCGTGACACTTTGATTCTTGCTAAAGCCAATCTATGACTTTAAGTGATGCTAAAAACCTATTAAATACCGTATTTGGTTATTCTGATTTTCGGCTTAATCAAGCGGATATTGTTCAAACGTTGCTTGAGCAACGAGACGTTTTGGCCTTAATGCCAACCGGTGGCGGTAAGTCTCTTTGTTATCAGATACCCGCGATAATTCGGCCAGGGGTAGGGGTGGTTGTATCACCGTTAATTGCATTGATGCATGACCAGGTGGATGCTTTGCATGCCGTCGGTATCAAAGCGGCTTATATTAATTCTTCCCTTAGCAATGATGCGGTTAGAGAAACCGAACAGCGATTACGTAGTGGTGAATTAGATTTGCTTTACGTAGCACCAGAGCGACTATTAACAGCTCCCTTTTTAGCTCTATTAGAGCAACTTCAAATATCTTTGTTTGCTATTGATGAAGCACATTGCGTATCCCAGTGGGGACATGATTTTAGACCTGATTACCAGCAATTATCGCTGATTAATGAGCGCTTTCCAGGTGTTCCTAAAATCGCATTAACGGCGACCGCGGATTCACGAACTCAGTCAGAAATTATTTCGCAACTGTCACTAAGCAATGCCGCCAAATTCATCAATAGTTTTGACCGTTCTAATATCACTTATACCATTTCCGAGTCTAATAATAGTCGTGATCAGTTGTGGCAGTTTATTGAAAAAAATCATGCTAAGGATGCTGGTATTGTTTATTGCTTATCACGTAAAAAGGTCGAAGCAACGGCTAAGTGGTTGAGTGACAAAGGGCGAGAAGCTTTGCCTTATCATGCCGGACTTGATGCAGCAACGCGAGAGCAGAATCAACGCCGTTTTTTGCAAGGGGATGGGGTGATAATTGTTGCTACCATTGCTTTTGGAATGGGAATTGATAAACCCGATGTCCGTTTTGTTGCGCACTTAAGTTTACCCAAGAGTATTGAGGCGTATTACCAGGAAACTGGGCGCGCTGGACGCGACGGTGAGCCTGCCAATGCTTGGATGGCGTATGGGTTGCAGGATGTTATTACTTTGAGGCAAATGATGCAGCAAAGCCAGGCTCTTGAGCAGTATAAAATGGTTTCGCAACAAAAGCTGGAGGCGATGTTAGGTCTTTGCGAAGCGATTAGTTGCCGCCGCCAAATATTACTAAGATATTTTGACGAGCACTTAGAAAAAAATTGTGGTAACTGCGACAACTGTTTAAATCCTCCGCTAACTTGGGATGCAACCAAAGCGGCGCAGCAAGCTCTTTCTTGCGTTTATCGTTCTGGACAAAGGTTTGGTATCGGTTATGTTATTGATATTCTCATAGGAAAGGACGATGAGCGAATCCTTAATAATTCTCACAATGAAATTTCAACATTTGGTATTGGAAAAGAGCGCTCGATTGCTGAGTGGCGAAGTCTCTTTCGCCAGTTAATTGCCCAGGGATTTCTATTTGTCGACCATGAACGTTTCGGTGCGGTCAGTTTAACCGAGAAAAGTCGGCCGGTACTTCGTTCAGAGCAAACGTTATTAGCAAGAAAAATTAGCAAGGTTGAACATAAGGCAAAGCGTAAAAAATCTGCAGTTTCTAGTATACATCAACCGTTAATGGACGGCTTAAAGTCGCTTAGAAAAGAGCTAGCAGAGCAACAAGGTTTACCACCTTATGTCATTTTTCACGATGCAACATTGATAGAAATGGTCGATAAAAGACCCACTACTGAACGAGAGCTTCAATTTATATCGGGCGTAGGTACAAAAAAATTAACCATGTATGGGGCAGAGTTTATCGAAGTTATCAAACAGTTTCCGCTGCCCGAAAATATAAACCCGCATTTGAGTGATACCGTCAACGAGTCGCTACTACTGTTGGATGAAAACTTAACGGTTGAACAAATTGCTCAGAAACGATCGTTAACCGAAAGCACCATTTACGAGCATATGTCACAGGCGATAGCCGCAGGTATGTTTGATCCGATGGATATTTTACCTATTGATCAAGATGATTATTATTTAATTAGGCAGGCGGCCGATACCATAGATGTTGATTCAAAAGGGCGCATGAGACAAATAAAAGAAATGTTAGGTGATGACTTTGACTATGGTGTTATTCAATGCGTAATGGCCGCTGAATAGTGATTGTTGAGGGGGGAAACTATCGGCTCTAGTACTGCTGCTATTTAGTCCTAGAATATGCTAGGTTGCAATAGATTGTACTAGAGCCATAACGATAGATTTTTATTACAAGTGCCGAATAAAACCGGTTGGGAATTTATAGGGTTTTTAGACGAATCTTTCCATTAACATTATCCATCGACAAACTAACAGAACCGTCACCTAGTTGACCATGCATATCGGAACCGACATATTTTCCTTTGTTAACATGTAGGCCAAAGTCGTTACTAATATTACCGCTAACCGTTTCTGCGGAAACGTCTACACTGGCGTCACTTGGCAGCCTAACAGTGATCGCTCCGTTAACCGATTCTAGCTGTATTTTTTTCGCATTATTTAAATTAGCGAAGGTTAAGTTCATATCACCATTGACGAGACTAACTTCGGTGTTAGAAGTCATACCATCCGATTCTAAGTCACCATTTACCAACTCAACATCAAGCTCTCCAGTTACTCGTTCGATTTTTAAGTCGCCATTTACTAATTCGATGGAGTCTAATGCAACTTCATTAGGTACTGAAAGTTGGTAAACAACTTTAGAGTGGCCGTTATTCTTATAGTCATTATTATTTTCATATTTTGTTTTAACTGATAATCGTGAATTGCTAGCTTTTATTTTTACACTAACACGATCCCGTGTTTCTTGATCCGATGCAGTGATAGTTGCCACCAAGCGAACTTGATTGCAATCGCAGGCAGAAATGGAGACATCACCGTTAACATTTGAAAGTGAAATACTTCCGTTAGCGTCAAAGTCATAGCTCTTATCGATGGTGTCAGTAATATCGGCTGATGCTATCCCAGAGGCTGAGGCAATAAGAAGAGCCGGTACAAGTTTTTTTAGTTTAGTTATCATGATTTCTCCTAGTATAAATTTGACGTTCACCTATACAAGACGGAGGTAAATTGAAAAAGGTTTAGAGGCTAGAGGTCCAATGAATGTAAGCAAATGTTAAAAAGCACCCTCGGATTCACCATAATTGATGTAAATCGAACTAAAATATGGATGTGTAGACTGGTCTTTCTTAACTGTGAACTCGCTCTATTAAATGGTATGAGCGATAGATAGGTAACGTGACATAGTTAATCTATAGGCGTTTAAACACTTGACCAGCCCAAGTAACCGCTTCTTCATGAGCCTGATAATAGATACGTTGAGTTTCTTCGTTTAACTGCATAATATTTTCTAACTGCTCATGCTCTAATTCCATGGTCAATTTAAGTATTTTGCCTTTTTCGCCCTTATATTCGAGCAAAGCTTGATTAATGTCATCGGCTAAGTCCAATTTCTTAAGCAACCAGGCTTTATCAGCAAGCATAACCGCGTCAATTCCTGAGAATAAACCGACGGTAAAAAAGGCATCTGGTTTTTCTAAACCTAGCTTTGTTGCAATTTGTTCGCAGCTTCGCGCACGGGTCAAAAGTAGCAAAAAGAGCGCTTTGTTTTGAGCCGAGCCACCCGACAGAACCATTGCCATTGCCCATTTCTTAATTTGCTGCAGGCCCAAATAAACAACGGCTTCATGTAGGCTGCTAACCTTTTTAGGCAATCGGCATAACGGACTATTGACGATTTTTAGAATCTGGTAACTAAGCTTCGCGTCA
>CAJQOL010000155.1 GCA_905479925.1 uncultured Kangiellaceae bacterium
GACGAGTAGCCATCCAAGGCGGCGAATCAATTGGTTTAGAAGTTAACATTCGCAACTCAATGAAACACCTTGCCACATTAAATCAATTGCACCTCTTGAGCGCTTTAGGGCTAATTTGCCTTTAGCTTTAACTTCAAAATATCGCTTCGCCCTTCCGCCGCGCTCAGGTGTCGACTCCCCCATAAAAGAACCGATAAGCCCCTTACTTTCTAGTCGCTCTAGCGTTGCATATAAAGCGCCAATAGAAACATCGCGTTCAATAGTTTCTTTCAATAATGTACGAATCTTTGCGCCGTAGGCGTCTTGCCCCAATCGCAGCAGCGCTAGCAGTAATACATGCTCAAACTCGCCGAGAAATTTTTCTTTATCCGTCATAATTACCTCTTATGTTTAATCTACAATATAGAATATATAATTAGTTATGCAAATTTTTATTTCTATTTTGTAGAATAAATACTTATTTGTTGCTTTTTGCGGGTTATTTAAGCGGTGAGCTTGAGAATAAACCAACATTAACGACTTGCTGATACACATCATTCACCGATACCTTTAATCTGTAAGAAAACACGGGATTCCGATGGAGTTAACAGAGACTCTTGCGCTAGAATGGCGGTAAACAACAATACCTGCCTGTTATATAGGTCGCAGTTTAATACCACATGATAGTTTAGTAATGATTACAAATAATCAGCCCGAACCAACACTGCTAGTAATAGGTTATGTATGGCCCGAGCCAAATTCATCGGCCGCGGGCGCGCATATGCTATCGCTTTTGAGGCTTTTTAAACAAAACCAATGGCGAGTGATATTTGCCACACCGGCCCAACAAACTGAACATAACCTTGATCTAGCCACTGAGCAGATAGAATCGGTAGAGATTACTCTAAATGATTCAGCGTTTGATCAGTACATTGCTGATTTACAACCTGCCGCGGTTTTATTCGACCGATTTTTAATGGAAGAGCAATTCGGATGGCGAGTTGCCGAGAATTGTCCCAACGCACTGCGAATTTTGGACACTGAGGACCTTCAGTGCTTGCGCGGAGCAAGGCATCAAGCGCACAAGCAAAGTCGTGAGTTTGAAGTTAATTCACTTCATACAGATTTGGCCATGCGTGAAATAAGCAGTATATACCGCTGTGATTTATCATTAATTATCAGTGATTATGAGGTCAATCTACTGACCGAATTTTTCAATGTACCCGAACACCTCCTTATTCATATACCCTTTATGCTCGACCTTTCTCAAGCATCTTCCGGCCTTACTTATTCTGAACGAAAACACTTTGTTACCATCGGTAACCTACGCCATGCCCCCAATTGGGATTCGGTTTTGTACCTTCAATCGATATGGCCCTCAATCAGAAAAAGGCTGCCTGATTGTGAGCTTCACATCTACGGCGCTTATACACCTCCAAAAGCCACTGCGCTAAATGATAAAAAAAATGGTTTTCTGATAAAAGACAGAGCGGCTTGTGTCGACAAGGTGATGGGTAACGCGAGAGTCTGTTTATCACCTTTACGTTTTGGTGCTGGCATCAAAGGAAAGTTCGTTGATGCTATGCTTAACGGTACCCCTGTTATAACCACATCGATTGGCGCCGAAGGCATGACAGGTGGCCAACAATGGCCTGGCATTGTTGCGGATAGCTCTCAAAGTTTGGTAGACGCAGCTGTCGAACTCTATAACGATGAACAGTTATGGAACCAAAAGCAACAACAAGGGCAACAACTGCTACAACATTTTTATGATGGCGAAAAAATAGGTTCAAAATTATTGCTACGCGTTGAACAGCTCTTAGCTGATATTACCAAACATCGATTGAGTAATTTTACCGGCGCAATGCTCAATCACCATACACTCCGAAGTACAAAGTATCTGTCCAAATGGATCGAAACCAAAAATAGGTTAACTAGCAATGATGCATAAAGGAAAAAAACACTACTTAAAACACTGGGGTTTAATTAAATTTTTGTATACCTACCTTATGCTAAAACTAAATTCGTTCATTGGCTTGAGGCTTTCGGTAGTTCGGTCAAGGCCGATATCTGATACTAATCAGTTAACTATAGAAAAAAACGGTTACTCTTTTCGCCCTGTCAGCGTTGAAGAGTTATGCCAATTAAACATCACTAATGACATGGATTTAAGTCAAAATTTCATCGATAAGTCGCAACAACGCGGCGATATTTGTATAGGCGCTTTTTTTGATGGTCAGCTTGTCGGTTACACGTGGCGAACATCAAAGCCGGTAGAAATAGACGGTTCAATCTGGATACGCTTTAGCAGCAAAGGTTACTATCGATATAAGAGTTTTGTTTCCCCAAAACACCGTCGTAAGAATCTATTTGAATATATGAAGGCAGTGAGTGAAGGACCTTTAATTGAAAAAGGGTGTGATAAGCTGATCGCTTGTATAGAGAGTCATAACTATGCCTCTCTATTAGCCTCAACTAAAAGCGGCGAAAAGACTATCGGATATACTGCCTACATAAAAAATCGTTTTGGCTTCTTTAGCTGGGATTCCCCAGGGGCAAAAAGACACGATGTGCACATATTTTTGAAAGAAAAAGACGATTCAATCGTTTAATAGGTCATACGTTAAATAAAACTAATACTAAAAAACAAACACCGATAAAAATAGGAGTAGCCAATGAATTGTACAAGTTGCAAACAAGGAACGTTAATTGAAGGCTTATTAGAAGATTGTATTACCGTAAATACTTGTAACCATTGTCATGGTCATTGGATTCTGATTGAAAACTACGTTAAAGGAAAGCAGCAAAGTCCCGACTTACAAAATCTAAATTTAAAGAATACCGCGGAAACTTACTTTGACGTTGATGATAGCAAGACTGCACTATTGTGCCCAATAAGCGGAAGAATCATGCAGAAATTTCGCATTACTCATGATAGCGCACATCGATTGGACTACAGTGCCAGTGTCGGAGGAGTTTGGCTTGACAGCGGAGAATGGGAATACTTAAAAGCAGAAGGTTTGGCGGGCTCGCTTAATACTATTTTAACCAATCACTGGCAGAAATCTGTTCGTGAAGATCAGGCTCGAGCAACATTTGATGAATTGTATCGTTCAAAATTTGGTGGCGAGTCTTACAATAAGATTCAGGAAGTTAGGCAGTGGCTGGAGCAACACCCTTGCGAAGATGAACTAAAAGCTTTTTTAATGGCGCAGGACCCTTACTCTGCAGAGCGTTAGTGTTAACTTTTCTAGAATAACTGGTTCACATAGAATAAAACTAAAAAGAGAAAGCAATGAACAACAATAAAACCTCAGACATCATACAAAAGCCGATATTAATCACTGTTATTTTTCTTATTGTTATCGCTATATTTGTACGCCATCAGTTATCTCCAATAACACCATTAGAAGCTTCAGCTGAACAATCCGTTTTCTCGGCTGGGCGAGCTTTTGATGCGATTAGCGATCTAACCAAAGAGCAGGTCCCACATCCGGTCGATAGCAAAGCTAATCAATTGGTTGCGAGCCGATTAATTGATCAACTAAGAGCCATGGGTTATCAAGAGGAGATTCAAGAAACAGGGATCTGCAGAGATTCAAGAAGCGGATGGGTTCGCTGTACTTTGGTTCGTAATATTATTGTTCATATTGCCGGTAAAGAAAATAACCGTAATGGCATTCTTATCTCTGCTCACTATGATTCGGTACCTGCTAGCGCCGGTGGAAGCGACGCTGGTGCCGCGGTTGGTACTTTAATTGAAATTGCGAGACTACTCCGTTTAGAGCAACGACCAAAAAACTCTATCGTTTTATTGTTTAACGAGGGTGAGGAATTTGGCTTATTCGGCGCACACGCATTTATGACTAAACACCCATTGGCTCAAGACTTAAGACTAGCGCTCAATATAGAAGCAAGAGGAAGTACCGGTCAAAGCGTCATGTTTGAAACGGGTGAAGACAGTGGTTGGCTTGTTGAACATTATGCCAACAGCACTCCCGCTCCGCTTGCAAGTTCTCTGTTTTATGAAGTCTACAAGTTTTTACCAAATGATACCGACCTCACGGTTTTTAAGTCCCATGGACTTCAAGGTCTTAATTTTGCCCATGCGGAACAGGAACCTCACTACCATACTACATTGGATAATCTTGAAACCTTAAACAAAGGCAGTTTACAACATCATGGTGATAATGTTTGGGGAGTACTAAAGCAAATAAAAGACCAAGACCTCACGCAGACTAAGCTAGGGAATTTAGTCTATACCGACATCCTAGGGCTTTTTGTCGTGCAGTGGGACGAGTCAGCGAACTTCACTATCCTAATAATAATCGTCGCTATTCTCATAATGGTTCTATTTTTTCAAAGCAAAACCACTCAGCTATCAATTGCACAAATTCTTATTGGCATAATGGCAAGCATTTCAACAATTGTAATAGCTGGGGCAACTGCGTGGGGGATCATGAAAATGGTTGTATTTATGGGTGATTCGAGTGCGCCCTGGCGTGCTAATCAATTACCCATGCAAATTGCTATTTGGGCTGGTGTCGCCTGGACCTGTTTAACTTTCCTAAAATGGATTTCACGATCTGGCAACCGGGCCAACCTAGCAATCGGTATAACAACCAGTTGGCTGCTATTGGCGGCCGCTTGTTGTGTTTGGTTACCAGGTATAAGTTTCTTGTTCCTTATTCCAGCCGCTGTGGCTATTTTAACTATGTTGGTACAGCTTCTTATAAACAAAAGGCTCAAGGGGAATTCAGCTAGCTTTATCAACTCCGGTATTAGTGTAGCGCTGTCGATAATTCCAACAATGGCCGCCGCTGTGATTTTTATGCCGGTCGTTTATACCTTAGAAATAATGGTGAGTTACCCAATGGCAATTGCGCTAGGAATTGTTCTAAGCTTTGTTTTTGCGAGCATGTTGCCTTTATTTAGTGAGCATAAAAGTAAACTCATCGGAAGTGAACGTTCGTCAAATGATGCCTCAAATTCCGGCTCCCGTTTAATCACTCTATCTCTATGCGTTGCATCTATCAGTGGTATATTCTGGACGGCTTTCCAGGCGCCTTTTTCCCAGTGGACACCTCAACCGCTCAACCTACTCTACTGGCAAAACCATGAGAATAACGCCTCACTTTTAGTGGAGTCTCGTTATCAGTTTCAACCAGAGGAGCTGTTAACAGCGCTGGATAAAGTCGACATACAAAACGAGAATACTGAAACGCAAGAAACGTTAGAACGCTCAGCGCTGTTTCCATGGAGCAAAAGAGAGTATTTAAGTAGGGAAGTAGCATCCCAGTCCTTACCTTCGACTGAAATTACTATTGTTAAAGATGAGACGGTTTCAACCATTAGGAATGTCAGTCTTTCTTTAAAAAGCAAATTGCCTGCACTCAGTGATATTATTTTATATATTCCTGTTTCCTCCGGTCTAGAGGCTATAAAAAAGAATGAAAAAGTATTCGATTATGAAGGTGAGAGCAATCGCTCTAATGGATACTATCAGCTTCACTGCCGTGGCCAGTCATGCGCGGATCAGGTTCTAAACTTTAGCTTATCAAGTGATAACAAGTTCGAGCTGTTAATTGTGCAAATAGCTAAGGGACTGCCACAAGCCTTTAAAGAAGTATCGAACAATCGCGGCGTCAATGCAGTACAACGACAAAACGGTGACCAAAAGATGGTGCTAACAAGAATTGAAATATAGTTTTTGTTTTGTTTTGTTTTGTTTTGTTTTGTTTTGTTTAAAGTTAGCAGCGACTTAGCGGTGCTGCGAAACATCTTCAATGCTTTTTAAATTCTGAACTCTGAATTTTTATCTCTGGATTCTTATCTATGAATTCTTATCTCCGGTCTCCGGTCTTTGCTCTCGGCCCTCTGCTTTCTTATTTGAAGCAGAGGACAAGAATTTAAGACACCTCTATATCTTATGGACTATAAACTATAGCGGCCATCTGCTTAAAGCTAATTAGTTTTATTAGTTTACATTTTTCGCTAACGAGCCTTTTGATTACATTAACCTTTCGGTCTAAGTGTCTCGATGATTTTTGCGTCGACCCAATAGATATCGATATTATCGCCCTTTCCATCCATTGTTCTGTTGAAAAGTATGTACTTGCCGTCAGGCGTGACACTTGCGTAAAAATCGTCTTTATCGGAATTAATCTTATCACCCATATTAATAGCAGGGCCCCATGTACCATCTTTTTGCCTGTAGCTAATATACATATCAGTACCGCCATAGCCGCCCTCTCGCTCACTATCCCAAATCAGGTAGCGCTCGTCGTGTGCAATAAAGGGGTGAGCGGTCCATTTACCTGTATTTATATCTTTATTAAGAAACTCTGGCGCTTGGCGCTTGCCATTTTTTAGCATTGAAATACGCATTTTGCTGCTTATATAATCGTCAAAAACATAGGTGTCCTTTGCAGATGCTGATAAGCGCATAATGCCAAAATCTTTTTTGTCAAACATCGGCCCTAAGCTTTTACGCTCTGACCAATCATCGCCGATACGATCTCTATAATGATTGGCCATGTGCATCCTATTGCCATCAGGTGAGAATACGGTTTCACCAGTTCGTGGAATTTCAATGTATTTATTCCAAGTATTGTTTTGCTGGCGAAAACCAATAACAATGGATTTTTTTTTGTTTGTTGTGAAGTAAAACTCTTTCATGCCTGGCGCAAATACACCCTCAAGCTCCCAGCCATCCTTCGAGATAATACCTGGAGCAAAAGGTTCGGCCACCATGCCCGGCGGCTTTTGGCTCATGTAAGGACCTTTCAGAACTGGAAACTCATCTTGAGCATAACTTTGACTAACCATGGTTAAGCCAGACAACAGAGCGATTAAAATATAAAAATTTTTCATTATTGATTCCTACTTTAAAATTATTTTGAGGTTACTGCTTGGGTCTAAGCGATTCAAGAACTTGAGCATCTACCCAGTACATACCTGCGTTTTCATTGCTTATATATCGGTTAAAGAAAAGGTACTTTCCGTCTGGCGTTACCGTTGCTCCACCTTCATTAGCATTTGAATTGATTGTATCGCCCAAATTAATGGCAGCTCCCCACGAACCATCTTTCTGCCGAAAAGAAATAAACAAATCGGATCCACCATACCCATTTTCTCCTTGCTCATCCCAGATCAAGTAGGATTCATCTGGTGCGATATAAGGATGAGCGTTCCAATCGCCAAAGTTAATATCCAGCGCCTTTGGATTCTCTCGTTTGCCATTAATTAAACGAGAATAGCGGATTGGTCCCGATTTGTTAGCCTCATCAAAATAGTAGGTTCCGTTAGACGAAGACATTAAGCGCATAATTCGATACTCCTCAAATAGCGGTCCAAGACTTTTTACCTCTGACCACCCACTTTCTGTTCGCTCCTTAAAACGTTTGCCCAAATGCATAATCTTGCCGTCCGGGGTAATAATTGGTCTACCTATTCTGGGGCCCATCTCAGACTCATGCCATTGATTATTTACGGATTTAAAGGTTCGTAATGACCATTTGCCGTCTTTATTGTTTCTCCGAGTAAAGAAGAACTCCTTCATATCGGGTGTAAAAAAGCCGCTATGGTCGCGATGTTCTGTTGAACGGCCGCTTGGAGCAAAAACTCTTGGCGTCATTCCTGGAAGCGCTTGCCCAACATAAGGGCCTTTTAGAATTTTGGACTGGTCTTTACTTTCACTTTTGCTACTCACGGTAAGTGAGACAACTAGCAGAGATATAAGAATAGTAGTTGTTTTCATTGTTAACCCTCTTTAGATTGCAGGCCCTTTAGCCATTTAATGCTGTGCACTGCCATTAACGGAGACGAATCACTATGTCCTGAGTTATCGACAACAAGTTGTTTTAGTTCGGAAAAACCTTGGTATTTTTTGCTTTTTAATTCAGCAATAAAACCATCGACAAATGGGCGTAATTCTTTCTCCAATTCGCCGTAGGAAATAAAAACATTAATATTTAGATCCTTATTTTTTAGCGCTTCACTTTCTTGGGCAAAAAGATCCGGGCCGTTTTCCCAAATACTAGGACTACCAAGTATGTAATTTTTGAACATTTCGGGTTGAGTCATTAATCCGTATGTTCCAAATACGCCGCCGGCGGAAAATCCGAAATAGGTTCGGTTATCAGGCTCTGTTCGAAAATTGCTTTCTACGAACTTAAAGACGTCTTTTCGAATAAAAGACAAGTGATTTTTGGCTTGTCCGAATTTGTATTTAGCTTGCCTTTCAGGATTACTTGATTTTTTGAAGGAGTAATCTCTAAACCGACTAACATGCTGTCCGTGCTGCTTCTTTAGTTCTTTTTCAACATCTTTTTGCCACGAAATACCAACCAATATGACATCTTCCATCATAAAAAATGTGGCGGACGACAATAATTCAATATGCCAGACAGCATCAGTAAAATAGATCACGGGATAATTCTTACCTTTATTTTCCGCGTATTTTTCAGGCAATTTGACCAGAAGTTCATATTGCTTATCCGACTGCGTATCTTCGATCGGTATAACTTGTATTCCCGGCATTTGATAAGAATTTATCTCGACTGCGTTAAGCTTTAAAAAAGACGCCAACACTAAAACAATTACAATTAAACTTTTGTTCATATTTGCCTCTTGGTATAAGGTTCTGATTTGATTAATTTGAAAATCAAATTTAAGCGAAATGAAATATAAATACATGAAGTTCTACTGACGTATCACTGACTTTTTACTGACGATGAAATATTCGTTATTTATCAATTGGTTACATTCTGAAGCTTATGCTAATATAAACTTCTGGTATTGAACTCACTATTGAAGATTAGGGACTTATGGCGGAACAGTATTGGATCGGTGGCTTTTTTATTGATTTGTCCAGAAACCAAATCACCCAAAATCAACAATCTCAAACAATTCCCCCCAAAGCGCTGGCGGTTCTTACCTATTTGGCCGAAAACCAAGGAAAGGTTGTTAGTCACGATGACTTATTAACGGAAGTTTGGCAAAACACAGCGGTTTCACCTAATACACTTCAGAAAAGTATCGCCCAGTTAAGAAAAGCACTTGGTGATGACGGCAATATTTATATAAAAACCCATGCCAAGAAAGGTTATAGCTTGGAATGCGACGTACGATGGCAGAATAGTGGAAATTCGGCACTTGCTTCAGCAACTAATAACCAAGCCGAAGAAAATGCCGACCAAGGCGTCGAAAGACATGCGAATAGCAGCAATATTGATTCAATTGATAACTCGATAGCTTCGAAATCCAGCATAAAACTCCTTTTAATAGTTGCCGGGCTGATTAGCGTGAGCGTTATTGCTTATCTGAAGCTGACTGTTACGCAAACGTCTCAGTTAAGCTTTGACCAATTGAGGCTGCTGACGGCAACCGATGACAAAGAATTTGATGCAACCTATTCCTCTGATGGTCAATATATTGTTTTTCACCGTTATTTAGACAAACAATGCGTCAATAAAATGTGGGCTAAGAACATTGCGACTCAAAAAGAGACTCAACTAACCAAAGAATGGGGAGCTTATGGGCGCCATAGTTTTTCTAAAGACGGAAAAGAGTTGATATTCTTAGCAACTGGACCTTGTAATCGACCAACCACCCAAAGGAATTGCTACGATCTAGTCAGTTTAGATTTTGAAAAAGCACTTAAAAGCCCACAACAACCGCGTGTAATAGTGCAATGTAAAAGCTCCTTGGTGAGAAAGCCGCTTTGGGTTAGTGACGACAAAATTGCTCTTTTGCAAAGAAGCTCTAAACGCTGGAAGTTAATTAGCTATTCAATGGATGACAACAAAAGTTTCGACTTGTACCACTTAAAGGATGGAAACTTGGTAGATTATGCTTACTCTGCAAAGCGAGATATGATTGCTGTCGTTAGTATC
>CAJQOL010000156.1 GCA_905479925.1 uncultured Kangiellaceae bacterium
AATAAATTCGAATCCATTCCTATTTGCTTTTTTACAACTTTGTAATTGTTAAACCCTTTGGAATTTCTTAGAACCCTCTTTAAATCGGAAACACCAGCTAAACTTGTTGCGCACTTAAAAGTATCAGCCTGCTTGGCAGCGGCCATTAGAGCAGCATAGCCACCGTAACTTGCTCCAACTATACAAACCTTCTTCTTTTCTACCGAATAGTTTTTCACAAGCCAATTAGCGGCATCCGCTAAATCATCTTGCATCGCTCCTCCCCACTTTTGTATGGACTCCATTTCAAATTCGAACCCGTACCCCGATGAACCTCGGAAGTTCGGTTCTATCACGGTATAGCCACGACTAGCGAAAAACTCTGCAAACCAGTCAAAGCCACCATAACTTCTCGACATAGGACCACCATGTGGGATCACTAGCGCTGCATTCGTGGCAGCAACATTTGCGTGTGGAAGAGTCACGTACGCCTCAATCTCAAGACCATCGCGCGCTTTATAACTTACTTTCTTTTTCCCTGATAATTTAACGTCGTACAGCAGAGGATAGCGTTCTAGAATAAACTGTAGCGACTTTGTTTTCTTATCGCCTAAGTAATATGCACCAGGGGCCTTAGAATGGCTTGTATAAAGAATATATTTGTTCTCATCACGACTCATACTATAGACATTGTTATGCGCATTAGGGATCGCTTTATTCATTGACTCCTGAAATTTCTTATCTTTATCGCTGAAAAATATTTTCCCATCTTTGGCGCGGTTGTCGTAGACTCCAATGACATCATTACTTTTACTTGAATAGAGTAAGCCACCTTCTATGTCATAATTTGGATTAGCGTGAACCAATTCTAATTTCAGACTAGGGTCGGAAACGTTAACTTTAAAAATGGCATAACGTCCTTCATGGTTAGCGCGGACATATAGAATATTAGAGTCTAATGCAAAACCTAATGGAGAAATATCCGGCGCGTCGAAGATCTCATAATCCCAAATACGTTTCCACTTTTCAGTTTTAGTATCAAAGATAATATAGAATATATTAGTAAGGTTTCTTCCAAACCCTAGTCGTACACGTTGCTGACGGTCTGTCATCCAATCGTAAACGTCTTCTTCTCGAGACTTCACCAGTGAACGCTTTGTTTGTGAGTTCAAGTTTACCTTATAGACATCAGGAGAAGATGAGTTTCGAAGGCTTAGCCCCATCAATATGTTATTGGGGTCGTCGGGTAAAAGGTCAATAATATTATCGCCAAACTGAGGTTCCCACTCACTACTATTTGGAACGAACACTTTTTCGAACTCTTGTTTTCCATCAATGGAAACTTTAAACAAATGAGTTGATATGTATTTGACTCTTGCATTCTTGCGGGGGTAGCTCACGCTTACCAGTAGAGTTTTGTTATTTGCCCAGCGATACCAATCAATTTTGAACTTTTGGTTGTCCGTTTGTACAACATATCGAATAGTATCCTCATCGATATGGCTTACTCCAATTAAAGTATTTCCTTTGCGGTTATTTATAAAGGCGAAATGTTCACCGCTGGGCGACAGTTTAACTGAAATTGCATCGGGTAAGCGGCCAAACGCCTCAACAGGTAAAACACTAGCATTTGCGTTGACTACATCATACGAAAAGCATAAAACTAAAAGGGCTATTCCAACAAAGTACTTCATAACAACCTAATTCCATTTATAAAAAATCTATAGCACTGTACATATTACAGTTATTTAAGAAAGAAAACCATTCTGCGCGGCTAACTAAAAGCAATAGAACTCATTATCGAACCGTTATGAATGCCTAGCGCAGGAATTAATCTCTCCTAACGTCAGATCAATAGAACTGAATAACCTTAACTTCCCGTGACTCGCTTAAGTTTCTCTTATTCACCTTTTACATCGACTAAGTAACTGTAATATTATTGACTGCTCTCCTCAATCTTTCTGACCGCTAAATCAACCTTATGCTTGCTTTGACTCGATTAATATCGTCAGTCCGACAGCGCCAAACTCCTTACTTTATCGTTTTGCATAAGGGGTTAACCCAAACCTTGGAAAGTTGTCAGACTCAAAATGTCCGGGTGGAAGATTACTTTTATCGGTCGATTGCATCATGATTTAGTCTACTGCCAATTGCATAAATACACCTAATGAGTCATCGCAGATATAAAAATCTCAGTATAAAACTCCGTTGGTCATCAAAAATCATCAAAAAGTCATCGATAGGTCATGTTTTTTTTGCACAGAACATTAACCTAGAGCCTGTTCAATCACGCAGTCTAGCTGAGCAACTTAACTTTTAACAAATATAGCGAATAGCAATTTAGAAAAGGTCATTAAATAATGAAACAGTTTACCACCATAGTATTGGCGATAGCCGTATTTTCGGGCTTTTGTAACGCCGAGACAAACGTAAGTGCAAAGCGAGCAACTTTAGCTGACTACCAACATGGCGAAAAATGGGTATGGAAGTATAAGGGACAAACTAAAACCGGGATTGTTCGCTCAGAAGGAATAGACACAAAAAGCATTGAAATGAAAAATGGTGAGCTATATTACGTTACGGCACATGGTGAAGCACCCGTCGCGACTCTGCTTGCCCGAAAAGAAACTAAAACGCCTCGGTACGACTGGCCATTAGAAGTGGGTAAAACATGGGTCTACGAGAGTAGTTGGACGAATGAGGATGGCAGTAATTCGGGAGTATCGCGTCAAAATGCAGAAGTTCTATCTTATCAAGAAGAAACCGTAGAAGCAGGTACATTTATGGCTTATAAGATCAAATATACGGGAACAATAACCGGGCCAAACGGGATTAGCGCTGATACGGTTGATGTTCAGTGGTATGCGCCAAAGGTGAAAACCTTTATAAAATACACCCAGTCACAGGATGATTTCATCTACGTTGAAGAGTTAAAAAGCTACTCAATTTCCAAGGAGTAAACCTCGACATTTGGGTTAACTCAGTAAGTAGGGTTGAAGTTTTAAGGTAACAAGCGGGCAGTATTATTTGAGTAATCTTGCCCGTTTGCGGTACTGCCGGGCATTAGAGTTGATTTCGCCCAGCAACTTTTTACTTATCTCAGATAAAGCTCGGTTAAATCACATTTAACGGTCAACTTCACAATATGCTATGGCTAAGTCTATTCCCCCATCTGAAACTGCATCGTATAGACCATATCTTTTTGCTCAACAGGCACTCCGTTTTTCTGGGCGGTCTTAAAACGCCACTGTCTAATAGAGTAGGTAGCGACAGCATCAAATACTCCAGATGGAACTGAGTCGAGCATTTTTAGATTCTTAATACTTCCATTCGCAGCAATATCAAACCTAAATTTGACATACCCCTCCACTCCGTCGAGAGCAGCTTGGCGCGGATATCGAGGGTTAACAATTTTATCCGGTATAGCTCCTTCTAAAACCTCAACCTGTTCTTGTGCGTATTTCGAGTTAATTGAACTACACGAAAGAGTTGCAAGACTAAAAACAATGGCGATTAAAATTTTCATATTTCCCTACAGAGTAAGCTTCAAAAACAAGTGTGGTTAGAACAAAATAAACATTCCTGTAGATTTTGCAATTTAAAAACACCTATCTATCTCTTACATCAAATAACTACAGTACCCCTGCAACCATAAACCCCAGATAAGTCCCCAATGCACTACCTAGGGTCCCAACAAGAATAGCCGGAACGATCAATTCTCGTCGCTGAAAATTTTCTGCCAATGCCATCGCCGTTGCACCACCACCAATATTCGCTTGGCTCGCTATTGCAATCATGTCCCAGTCGTTTACTAACAATTTGCCGATTCCGATAATGATTAATCCATGAATAACAATAATAATTCCAACGAAAAGCGTTAATGTCAATCCGATATCACCTAGCTGATGTACCGCCGCTATTTCACAATATGCGCCAATAACAACAAGAAACAGTAATACCATAAACAGTCCTATAGCATGGGAGCCCTGTAAACGGTGAAAATAGGGAATCTGCGCAAGTATTAATCCAATGGTAGTTATAACCAGCATAGAAGGAATAGCGGGAACAACCGAAGATACCCAGTCGGCTAACGCAAACGCAGCCAGTCCTAACGGCAATAAAATGATCAAACTATTTAGACTAAGAATGTTATCGAGCTGATCGCTTGTTTTTGTATTTGTCTTAAGCGCAATTTTTTCACCTGGCCAAATGCGCTGTAGCGTTTTAGGAATCGCCAAGGTCGCCAATATCCAAATTGCCGTATACATGTTATCGACAGCTACGCTGCCTGCGTATAAAACCCCGGACTCATTAACCTGATAATGTAAAGCAACTGCATTAAAATTGATACTACCCCCGGTATAGGTACCGGCAAACATTCCGCCAATTGGTGCAGCTAATTCATTAATGACGGTTTCGGGTTGTACTATTAGGTCGGCGATAAACACCCCTACGACAGTCCCTAATGAGCCGAGCACAAATAACGTTAACATCGGCAGACCAGCCTTTTTTATCTTTGCTAGATTGACTCCAAGGGTCAAATAAAAAATCGATAGCGGAGCTATGTAGTGAAAGATAACCGAGTAGAGCTGGATTGAGTTTGATGCCGACGGAATAAGATTTAAATTAGCAGCAATTGCTCCTAAAATAATGACGATAATTGCGGCACCTAACCCCTTACCAAAACGAGTATTAGCTAACTTGTCAGAAAAAAATATTAGAACCAAAAGTGCTAGTAGCACACTGAAGTTATCGTTTAGCATAAAGGCAATCCTCTTTTTTATTATTTTTTCGCTGCTTCTTTTAGATAATGATGAGCTTTCCCAGGGCTAGTTGATTGTCATCATACAGCCCTATCCAACCCCCTTTCTCCTCATCCCTCCAAAAGGGTGAAGAACTAAAGCCCACGGCTATTTAGAAGTAGGAAAAGAAAGCTGAGCAAAATGTTAAAATTCGGAAATCGAAAACTCATTCTAACCAATCAGCCAACCTTTTATGATGACTCTTCAGGCCCCAACATAATTGCTATCCAATGAGTACTTGGATTTGTTTCCAAAGCAATCTTTATTGTCATCGTTAGCGGCACCGAGAGAAACATTCCAACGGAACCAAAAATCCATCCCCAAAAAATTAGCGAGAGGAAAACAACAAAAGTCGACAAGCCTAACATCTTCCCCATAAATTTAGGCTCCAAAAAATTGCCGACCACAGTATTGGCAAACAGAAAAGTCGCTGCGGTCCATAAAACCGCCGCCGGACCAATCTGCACAAATGCTAAAATAACCGGCGGAATAGCGGCAATAATTGAACCGATGTTGGGAATATAATTTAACAGGAATGCCAACATCCCCCATAGGAACGGGTAATCGACACCTATAAAAAATAGTCCCATAGAAACAATAAAACCGGTTAACAAACTAGCGGCTGTTTTTATTGCTAAATAGTGGCGTATTTTTCCTAGGATTTTATTTATGTGAACCATTTTGTCATGGCTATCGGAAAACGCTTTCGCAAACTTAACTGGAAAACTCGACATTTCGGCAAGTATAAAAATGACGCTAAGAAAGATAATAAAAAATTCTTGGAATATAATATTTAACCCGCCAACGATACGGCTAACCAACGCCAACCCATATTGATCCACTAAGGTTGTTAAATGTAAGCCTTCAAGGGGCAACCCTTTATCGGTTAACCAAGCAATGGTACCTCCCAAATTTTGGTCGAGTTTAGCCGAATAAGTCGCCTTGTTAGCACTAAACGATTGAATTGAGTCACCAACCAAGAAACCAATAAACGCAAGAAAGGACAATACGCCGAGTAAAACGATAAGAATTGAAAAGCCTTGGGGAATCTTTTTACTGACCAACCACTTGATGGGCGGAATACAGACGACTGCAATAAATAACGCTAATAAAAATTCCGCAAGAATCGGCGCCGCTACCTTTAGTCCAGCAACAACGATGACAAAGGAAGCCAATATAACCATTAAAGAGTCACTGGAACCGGTTGGGGTGGGTAATTCCGATGGTTTGTTCATAGTTGGCTTCCTTTACGCACAAATCGAATCATTGATGTGGTTTATAACAAGCGATTTAATATACTGTCTAACTTTGCGCGCTTAACTGATTTTAATAGTTTACGAGCTTCTTCTCGATAATCATCAGGGGTCTCCAAATCATCAAAGTGATTCAGACGAGTACAGTGCAGCATTATTTCGTTTCGTTCGTCATCAAACTCTTTTAATAATTTTTGTCTTGGATCTTGCAGTAATACACCGTTTTCAATATCTAAACTCCAAGCTCGGGGATTGATATTATGGCCGGTAATCAAATAGTTTTTGCGGTCGGTACTAATTCCTTTTAAATGAAAACTATTTCCTTTATCTAACCACAGACAAACATCCAATAATCCTTCATCAATAGATGATTGATGGGATTTTACGAATCGCCGCAGACTAGTTTCATATATGTACGGCAAGATCCCTACTTTATTAAAAGGTTGATCTTCAGGAATATAAAAATCATTAGCAGTCTTATCACCAACAACAATAACCACTTTTTTACCACGTTTTAAGAGCCGTTTGACCGCCTTATGAACCTTGGAGGGAAAGTTAAAATAAGGGGTAAAAATAATCACTTCTTGTTCAGTTTGGCGTAGCAATTCGTAAATCGTGTTATTCAGCTCGTTCTTTCGACCGCCAAAACCAAGCAAAGGAGTTGCTAAAATTGAATCTTCGGACTGCTTGACTCGAAAATCTACAAAATCATAGCTAGCGCGTCTAAGACTCAACTTAAGCCGTCGAATGGCAGGTTTGAGTTGTTTCGCTTTAGCAATATTAAGTTCAGTTAGACTTCGAACTGCATCATTATTAACAAAGTTTTGATTTAGAAACTTTACAAATGAGTCCGCTAATGCTGGACTTTTGATGACATGGTACCGGTCATAGCGGTAACGATTTTCCTGTTGAAGATAGATATTGTTAATGCTTGACCCGCTATATAACAAGGTATCATCAAAAACAAAACCTTTTAAATGTAAAACCCCTAAAAATTCTTTGCTTTTAACTGGCACACCTAAAATTTCAACTTTATGCTGGTACTTATCATTTAGCTCGCGGTAAAGTCGAATGTTACCAATGCTTTTCTCATGACCCATAAGACCGCGTTGCGCTCTTAAAAAATCAACAAATATTTTTACGTCTAATTCGGGGTTATCTTGTTTCGCTTGGTAAATAGCGTCAAGCACCATTAGTCCAGCTTCATCATCTTGCAAATACAGTGCGGTAATATAAATCCGCCGCTTTGCCGTTCGAATCATTTCTAATAACTGACTTCGGTATTCCAGAGTACTTTTAATGACGCTAATCGATTTACTATCAACAGCAATTGCCGATAGCGAATCAATATAGGCACCTATCTTAGAGGTTAGTGACAGTTTCAATCGGCACGCCCCATAAACTTACGATCACTGGTATTAATTTTCACCCTCTCATCACTCGATATATACTCAGGCACTTGTATAGTTAAACCGGTCGCAAAACGAGCAGGTTTAGTTCGCGATGATGCGGAAGCACCTTTAATTGAAGGATCGGTTTCGACGATGGTCATTTCTACCGATTGCGGCAATTCAATTCCAATCGCCCTTTCATCAACTTCAAGAACCACTAACCCTTGGGTGTCTTCATTAATAAACAGCATTTCATCTTCGATATCCGCTAACTTAAACGCATGCTGACTATAATCACTGTTATCCATAAAGATGTAATCATCGCCATCAATGTAAGAGAAACTAACGTCGCGACGGTTTAAGTCAATGGAGGTCAACATATCGTCACCCTTAAAACTATGCTCCACCTTGCTTCCACTGCCAATCTCGGCAAATCGTGTTTTATATAAAGTAGCGGCGCCCCTTGCGCTAGGACTGTGCACGTCGACATGCTTAACCAGTAATAGTTTACCGTTATATTCAACGGCTACACCACGCTTTAATTCACTCGCTCTTGGCATTTAATCCTCGGTGTTTCTACAACCGTAAAATATCGGTTGGATTATTATTTAATAGTTTGTTGAAAATACCAGAAATAGCCTCATTTACCAAGGCTTAATATTGTCGGTAGTGTAATCCTAGGACAGAGCTAAGTGGTTGTAATTGAAGTTATTTGCGTAAGAAACAGTCCTATTTATTCATTATCAACAGTTAGCTGACGAATAATCTTCAGCGAATATAAATAGTGATAGCGTATTTGACTCTGCGTATATTGATTCTGGTTCGACACCGGACAGGCCAAACGCGCCACACAACGGTCCTTACACTGCGATTGCTCAGCCATACGATAACGACTACAGGCATTAACATCGAAGCTCTGAGCATTCACTGCTGATGCCGGGCAGCTAACAATACAGTCTCGAGTTTTGCAGCTATCACAGGGGGAAACAGAGTGACTTGGAAATTTACTTTTCGCATAATCACTATTAGTCAATACCACCGCGCGATACGCGAACCATGTTCCACTATCTTTATTAATGCCAATAGCCATCGGCGATGAATGGTGCCAACCAGCTAATTGTCCAAACCACTGTAGATTAGCCTGAAACGGTTCACCAGCGAGAGCGGGATAAATGACCTTAAACTCATCGCATTTCGACTGATTTTCAAAATAACGATTAACCTGATTTACGGTAAACTGGTCGACAGGATGATTATCTTTAGCTGGTGATAAGGCTTCGGGAGAGGTTTTTTCTTGGTCAGCGGTTAACGCCGACCAAAACCGTGGTCCAGAATGACCAATAAGTACAAGTTGAGAATAACGCCTTCTATCGGTGTCAGATAGAGCTAAGCTATTTACTAGTTCATCAGGCAGTTCCGCTAGGTCGAAAACAGCCTGCATATTCAGCCCACAAGCCGATAAATTGCTGGTATTAAGTTGACTTCGAGTAGCGGCCATTTTCGATGACAATGCTAGAGGTTAGCTAACGCCACAACATTTTTTATATTTTTTTCCACTTTCACAGGGACAGGGGTCATTTCGGTTCGCTTTCTTAGTTGTTATAGCTGCGGTTATATTCTGTTTAGCCAATAAGATCTCTAGGTCACTAATGTTCTCTTCTGCGCTGGCGTTTACGGTAATGTCCGCATGCCATCGATTTTCGATAAACACCTGTGCCAACTCCTTTTTTCTTTCCTCTGTTGCTACTGTAATTTGAGCTGGTGCTTTCGTAGTCCCTAATTTAAGTGACTTGGTGGAACCAATAGAGCTTTTTCCTCGTTCGGTATTGTTATTAGCTTTTCCGTGATAAAAAAAACGAGACATAGGGCATTACCTTTGCTGGTAGGGTTAAGAAAAAGCGAAGAAAGATTCTGCGGACTATCGGCCGTTCAACAATTATCGCCAATTGCGCTTTCGGTACTGTCATTACATCATACGGAGTTGCTAAATAACCTGCAATTTTATTGTCAGAAAATTGATAGTTCTTGAACATAACCTTCATTTCAAAAACATGGTGACTAAACAAAATTGAAAAGCAATAAGGCTAGATTGAAAAGCGGCGAAAGCTAGAATTAGAAGCGACAAAGGCTAGAAGTCAGCTCAATTTGAAAATATGTTCCAAACTAACAAAAATAGATTAACTTGTAAGCAACTTAAATGATTGCTTTGATAAGTTATAGACGACTTGAAAGGCCTTTCCATTTTTAAAGAGCTGATAGGCACTTCCATCCATGTTGTTATCAATTCCGCTTAAAAAACAGCGAAGAATTTCTCCATGAGTCACAACCAAAAGACGTTGGCCGCGATACTTAATTGCAAGTTGCGCCAAGCTTTGTTGCATTCTTTGTCTAGCTTCTATAGCGGATTCCCCTTGCTCGATTGGTGTTTCTGTTATTTCAAAGAATACTTTTTTAAAAGTCGGTTCATGTTTGATCGCATCAAACAATTTACCTTCCCATACTCCAAAACTTCGCTCTTTAAGGGCATGTTTAATCGACAGAGGACGCTGCAGTTTCTTTTGAAGAATTACAGCGCTAGACTGTGTTCTCGCCAGGGGCGATGAAATAATGTGATCAATCGCTTTGATGTCTGGTGTGGTAGCAAGGCTGCTGGCTAAACATTCCATCTGCTCAATACCCGCCAAAGTCAACGGGCTATCAAGCTGCCCTTGAAGCCGACGCTCGGCGTTCCACTCAGTTTCACCATGGCGTACTAATAAAAACGTGGTGTTAATGGCTGATAACCTACAATTAAGACGCTGCAATTAAGCCGGTGCAAGCAAGCCACCGGCGATTAGAATAAGACAAAGCTGATAAAAACTAGAAGTTAAGGTACTGAACCGTAAACATAACTTGCTGTCCCAAGTTGTTATAACCAAGTAACGATTGGTCATCCTCGTCGGTAACATCATTAACTTTTAATTTCACATTCCATTGGTCGTTAACCTGATAGCCAACACCTATGTTAATGACTAAATGACTATCTAATTTTTGTCTAGGACTACCAAAGACTTCATCAAAACGTGTACCGGTATAGTTAAACTGTGAAAACAGATTAAAATTAGCAAAGTCCGCAGTTACTTCGTAACTATAGTGCTCTTTGGCTCTTCTCAATAAGCGAGTATTTTTTACGAGCCCTGTATCAGCATCAATACTTTTATCTTTGGGGTCAAGATTACTCGCAGAAAACTTGTGACTAAAACTATCGTGCCTAAACTGATAGACAAGCTCAAGGCCTGAGATATCAGCACTATCGATATTTTCTGAGCAAAAACAAGCGGGATTATAAGCAATAAGCTGATCGATGTTATTGTCATAATGTGACAATAATAACGAGTGTTTTTTCCAGTTGGCTTTAACTAACAGTTCAGTATTGTAAGAGATTTCACTCTGTAAAAGCTCGTTGCCAAAACCAGGGAAATAGAGGTCGTTAAATGTTGGTGCTTTAAAACCTTTAGAACGGTTTAAACTAACCGTCACCGATGGGTTAATTTTGTAACCTATACTGGCATTAAACGTACCATCACTTTTTACACCTTCAACATCGTCATACCGAGCGGTTAGCTCACCAATAAGTCCGCTAGCGGCAAACTGACCAGAAACATAGGCCGATTCCGTGGCACGCTCTACTTCTGCGTAGTCGTTAACTGAACCATCAAAAGAAACAACACCGCTACGCTCAACGTCATCAATTAAATGGTCGACACCGGCAAGTAACGACACATCATTTGTAAACTGATACTTAGCAAGCGCATTAATTTGTCGTCTGCGGGTTTCAAAAACCGACGCATCGGATTTAGCGGTACCGTTACCAAATGAAATAGACTGGTCGCGATTTTGCTTTACACTAAATTGTGACACCCATTGGTCAACCGTATAGGTATATCGAATGTTCCAAAGGTGATTGGTATAATCGGTTTCATCGCCACCAAACGAGCTGTCGTATTCACTATTACCGCTATCGACCTGAAAGACCCAATCTAATTGAGTTTCATCGGAAAGTGAATAGTCACCGCGGATAGCCGCTGATAATCTCTCGTAACCATCTTCATCAGGTTGGGTATCTTCCGTGGTATCAGTTGAGTCATCAAACACGTCAAAACCATCGGATTTTTCATAACTGAGAGTAACGGTATTTTTTATTGCTTTGTTGCCAAATCCCGCTGATACGTTAGCGTTACTATAACCTTCGGAACCAAACGATAACGACGTTGATGACTCGCCATTTTCAAGGCGACGGGTAAAAATTTGAATAACGCCACCAATTGCATCGCTACCCCATAAGGCAGCTCTAGGACCTTTTACAATTTCGATTCGTTCAATTTGCGCAACAGGAATACTTGAGAAGTTTTTTACACCTAAAGTTGCTGAACCAATTCGCACACCATCAATTAATAATAACGTATGGTCGGAGTTTGTTCCGCGAGTAAATAGCGTGGATGATTGTCCTGCGCCGCCATTGTAGACAATGTCTAAGCCGGCGATTGATTGCAATAAATCGGTAATCGACTCCGGTTGAATGCGCTCAATATCTTGCCGCGTAATGACTTCAATAGCGGCCAAAGTGTCGTTAATGTTCTGCTCGGTTCGGTTAGCTGTAACAATGATTGTTTTATCGGAATCACTGGGCTGCTCGATTGCATCACTTTGCTGAGCATAACTTGGAAAAATAAAAGATAAAGCCAATAAACTGGCCAATGGTTTAATAGAATGAGATCGGTACATAATGAGTACTCTTAATGTTTGACGCCCGCCGCGTCGATAAATTAGCCCTTTTTAAAGTGATGTCTGAAGGCCTATTTATTGGCTCTTGCAGAAACAACTCAATACTGACTAACGAAAAATTGATAACAGACTAAATGTCTTGTTATCACCAAATTGTCAATCGAGCCGGTCTCCGGACTTATCTATATAGCAATAAACTATTTAGCATCACCGTTGCGGGGGCAGTGTTGGAATCGCACCAACTTCCCGAATTTTCCGATTCTTACTCGGAACACTCAATTGTGTGACTACCTTGTCAAAAAACTTCCTAAATGTCTTAGTTAGGTTAACCACTAAAACTTACCTGACTAAATAGCTGATTTAATAGCTACCTAGCTTGGTCAATTACCTTACAAAGCTGTTCTAGACCGTCTAACGCCCTCGGGGTAAAACGATGCAGAATATCTCCATTAAGGGTAAATATATGCTTATTCTTAACCGCAGGTATTTCGCTCCAACGGCTCCAAATATCTGTTGGTCGCTTATCTCCACCAGAATGATGCGGTATGATAATGACTTTGGGCTTTTTTACAAGCACTGATTCTATAGAAACTAGCGGATAGTCGGAATTTGAATCATTAAAAATGTTTTCTCCGCCACAATCAGCAATCATTTTTTCTATCCAGCTTCCCGGACCAACACTTCTCATTGGTTCATGCCACAGCTGGTAATAGACCGGAATGTTGGGTTTAGAGCGATATTGTTGTTTAATTGCTTCATAGCGACGAGATAGCGTATTAATAACCTCTGCAGCCTTCTCCTCAAGCCCCGTCAATTCCCCCAGCAGTCGCAAATCATCGGAAATTTGCGAAATACTTTTAGGCTGAGTGTAGTGAATTTTGAATCCAAGGGATTCAATTTTTTTCAAATCCGTTGCTCTATTACCACTTCGCCACGCGACAATTAAATCAGGTTTTAACGCTAAGATCTTTTCGATCTTTATGCCTGCATAGTTGCCGACTCTTAAGATAGACTTTGCTTGCTCGGGGTAATCGGCATATTCAACGGTAGCCACAATTCGATCCCCAGCTCCAATAGCATATAACAGCTCTACCGAATGAGGTGAAAGAGCGACAATTCGTTTCGCCCCTGCGGCATAGGTTACTTGGACAAACAAGTACATGCCAATACCAAGCAAAAAACAAAGGCTATTTTTGCTGCTAACAATAAGTCGTTGTTTTTTAAGATGACGTTTCATTTTGTTTCCTAATTGTACGAATCATTACTATCTTCACTTAGTTTTGATTATTACCAGTCAACACCTTTACGTGCTTTAACACCTGAAGTATACGCATGCTTAACATCCTTAATCTCGCTAACGGTGTCAGCCAATTCTCTTAGTGAACCGATCGCGCCTCTACCAGTAATAACAACCGACTGTTCAGCTGGACGGGAGCGAATAGCTTGTAAAACTTCTTCTTCATCAAGATATTTGTATCCAAGCATATAGGTTAATTCATCTAGTAGGACAACATGGTAACGCGGGTCAGCTAAGAATTTTTTAGCTTCATTCCAAACCTCTGTTGCGGCGGCAATATCAGACTCTCGATCTTGAGTGTCCCAAGTAAAACCTGTAGCCATAACGCTAAAAGGAACGCCGTTATTTTCTAACAAATTTCTTTCACCACATTCCCAGGTGCCTTTTATAAACTGCGCTACCGCGGCTTCATATCCATGGCCCACACAGCGAGACACTACCCCAAAACCTGCGGTTGACTTGCCTTTACCATTGCCGGTGACAAGCAAAACTACACCGCGTTCTTCAGTCGCTTTTGCAACACCAGCGTCTACTTTCTCTTTTAGTTTTTGTGACTTCTTTTTGTGTTTTTTTTGATCTGA